>CAZRNB010000020.1:30044-32415 GCA_964601355.1 uncultured Pirellulales bacterium | reverse complement strand
TTTTACGAATCAAATCGTGATAAAAAACAAAAAATCACGCTTGTATAGGGGCTAGTGATAGTGTTCAAATTAACTATTAATTCTTGCTTTTCTATGCGTCAAATTTTTTAGAAGATTAAGAGTGCAAATTATACGTGTTTTTTTGTGTCACGTTCATAGGTATTTACTGGACAAATCATGTCTTTTCCCCGGCCTACAATAGTTCTATCGTTGTTTAAGACCATTCGGTATACACATTTAAAGTTAGAAGCAGCACTGAATGATTGTCCAATAATCTTTAGGATACTTTTTTGTTTTTTGACATTTTGAGAAATATCAGTTATAATATAATAGTTAAAGACCACATTTGGGGATGGGTGATGGAGAGTTTGTTAATCGGAATAGCTGGATATTTGTCCTGATTGTTGGCTGGACTTCGGGAAGAGATAACGTGGAACTAAGGTTCTGTCAAGGACGATAAAGTGGCAGAAAAAGAAAAAAACATGGAAACCTTCAGGCAGCACATTGGTATTGCGATATTTGCCAATTTAGTTTCCAGTTTTTTATCTGCAATAGCATTCTTTTTCATCCCAACGTCTACTCTGATCGCCAGTTTCGCAGCAGTAGTATCTTGGTGCATAAGTTATGGTTCTTTGGTCCTTCTGATGCGGAGAGGCAAGCCTTTCAGGAAAAATTTGAAGTACCTCGGCTACTACTTCCCACTAACCACGGGGATTTTCTTGTTCCTCGATGAACGTGACCGTAGACGGGAATTGGAAGAGAAATTGAGAAGGTTAGAAAAGATTGTTAATGGTTCAGACTCACGCATAATTGGAGGAATTGTTGACCCTAAAAAACAAAGAGAAACTTTGAGCTATATTATAGATGAAATGGATGGTATCGAAGATCAAAGTTTGACTCAGATCTTAGAGAACATTCGAAATTATGCCGGTGACATTATTGGTTCGTTAGAGGGAAACGGTAACTACGACCTTTTCAGGCAAGTAATAGAAAAGGTATCACATTTAGAACCTAAAGCTTGGCCCAATACATATACGTCTTTTTTATGGCTATTGTCAGATGTATTCAGCATGCCACTTAGGGGGTGTTTTACCAGACAAGTCCAGCAAGATATTATTATGCCTCTGAAAAATGCAATATTACGAGTAGATAAGTCGCACTTACATCGCATGGGGACTATAATTGAACAAATAATGTATGATGAAGAAGATAAACATGATCTTGCACGTCATATTTTAGAGATGCTTCTGCATTTTAATTGGAAGGAGAATCGTGAGGTTTGTCAGATTATCTTTAATGCAAGTAAAAAACGGGCATATAAGTTCCAAAAAAGTTTCGGCCTTGATTTTCTGATGACGCTTGGACAATTAGAGCACAAGGTATTTTGGTTGGACATCCAATCGTTACGTGACATTTTGGACCAAACCAAAAAAGATGGTATGAGAGGATTAATCAATTTAATGCCAAAAGCATATGATGATCTTTGTTCAAAGATTTTCTCACCTATTGAGGACGAGGAACGCCCTGGTAAGCAAAATTATCGGGTTTTTCGTAGATTGAAGGGTGAAGATGGACGCGTACAAGTTGAATGTACCTTTCTCGGTGGCAAAGTATGCACCTGCGATGGGGAGAGTTTAAGCTTTCGAGGACTCTACAGTAAAGCTTGTAACCGAAAGGAAGGTGACAAATTTGAAGCAAAGGTAATAATTCCTATCGTTGAATTTGGACAACAAAAACGTAAGCATGAATTTGCTTTAGTGGCTTCTGTGGCCAAGCTTCATCCGGCTGAAGACAGCAAGAAAAGTGAAGGGCGGGGAATATTTTTTGAGGATGCCAAGGAAGACATGGTTAAAGGTCTATATCAGTACATATCAGAGCATCGAAAGTAGACAGATTTAGCGATTCGTAGATAGATAAGGTCACAGGTCATAAGAGCACAAGTCCATAGACTATTCGAGTTGAAAATTAAAAACGGCAAATTCGCCGTGATGTTTTTTTACGGCTTCGTCTTAAACCTTCGTAACATCAATTTCACTTTCAAACGAGCATCCAGAAAAGATTTTGCTTGTTTTTTAGCCGTTTTTGGGTATAATATGTATCAAACTAATGGACTGTTCATAGTTCGTAGTAAATCGTAAATTAGGGACGATTATTGATGGCCGCAGAATCACAAATCTTAGCCAATCAGCAAAATGAGCAAAAATCCGCTAAATGGCAAAGCCGGTACAACAAGATGAGGCAAATTAGAGTGGAAAATTGACACTAATTATGCAAAACAAAGCCAATTTCAAAAAAGCCCAAATGAACGCAAACTACTATTCGCAAAAGGATTGTGAAAATGAACACCTTCGCAGAGCGTCTGGAAAACAAA
>CAZRNB010000020.1:0-29944 GCA_964601355.1 uncultured Pirellulales bacterium | reverse complement strand
GTAGAAAAGCTCTTTTACAAGTTTATAGTGAGCTTGTCGAACCTATTAATAATAGTAATGTCGTGATGAATTCAACTCGTGCTTCGTAGCGTAGTAGTGTTGCTTCTACGCTGCTACGCAGAGGAGCATCAGCCGCGAACAACTTCGACACAGCGCTTGCACAGGTCGGGATGTTCGCTGTTTGCTCCGACGCTCGGCCAATAGTTCCAGCACCGCTGACACTTATTATGACTACTCTTTTCTGCCGTTACCGTCGTTTTATCAGCGGCTTTTTGAAGTTTCACCTCGCTGACAATACAAAGAGCAGCAAATTGGTTAAGTTTAAACTTCTCCAAAAGCTTGCTTAACTCTTCATCCGCACAACTGATTGTAACGCAAGCCTCCTGGTTACTGTTAATTATTTTGTCACGCCTAAGACCTTCCAAAACACGCAAGACCTCGTCGCGTAAGGTCATCAACTTTTGCCATTTCGGTTCGTTGCTTTGACAATTGATTGAATCATCCACTTTGGGCATCGTGGCTAAATGCACGCTCTCAACTTCGTCGCTAGTCGCTAGTCGCTCGTCGCTCGTTCGAGGCACGGGGCACGAGTCACATGACACAGTTTTCATTGCTCTCCAGGCTTCTTCTGCTGTGTGCACCAATATCGGCGCCAGCAATCGAACCAGGCAATCCAGTATTCTATACATCACAGTTTGAGCGCTGCGCCGAGATAGGCTATCTGCCGCGTCACAATACAGCCTATCCTTGAGCAAATCCATATAGATACTGCTCATATCTACCGTGCAGAAGTTGTATATAAGCGTATAGACCCGATGAAATGCAAAATTTTCGTAGGCTTCTGCCACGCCTGCGATGAGCTTCTGCAACTGCTGCAACGCCCATTTATCGATCTCAAACATATCATTATAAGATACACTTTTAACATTGGGGTCGAAATCTGATGTATTGCCGAGCAAAAACCGCAGCGTATTCCTGATTTTTCTATAGGCGTCTTGTGTTCGTCCTATCAATTCGTCGTTGCAGCGAATATCTTCCTGATAATTGACGCTGGCCACCCATAGCCTAAGAATATCGGCACCGTATCTTGCCACCTCATCTTGTGCGTTTACGTAATTACCTAAGGATTTGGACTGCTTCATTCCTTTTTCATCAACGGTAAAGCCATGCGTCAAGACGCTCTTAAACGGCGCTTTACCTATCGCTCCCAGAGCCGGCAGCAGAGATAGTTGAAACCACCCGCGGTGCTGGTCCGAGCCTTCCGAGTATAGGTCAACCGGCACTGCCCAACCGGCTTTTGCAGCAACGCTGTGCCAGCTACAGCCCGATTCGAACCATACGTCGAAGATGTTTTCTTCCTTCTGCAAGTCATCGAAATCGAACCCCTTGGGCAGCTTGAAATCATCACCGAGAAGCTGACGAGGCGAATCTGTAAACCAGCAATTCGAGCCTTTCTCGCCAACACGTTTAGCCACCGCCAGCACGGATTCCTTCGTCATCAAAGTCTGTCCAGCGGAGTTGATAAAAGCCGGCAAAGGAAGTCCCCAGCTTCGCTGTCTGCTAATGCACCAGTCCGGCCGAGATTCTAACATTCCCTCAATTCGCTTTTGGCCCCACGATGGGATCCATTTTATTTTATTGATGCTTTCAAGTGCCATGTCACGCAGACTTTTTCCCCCCACTCCTTGCTTCCGCAAGGAAGCAGTGGGGGGCAGCTCTTTATCCACGCTGATAAACCATTGTTCGGTAGCCCTAAAGATAACTGGGCCTTTACTTCGCCAGCAATGCGGATAGCTGTGCGAGATTTTGTCTTCGGCAAAAAGCAGCCCCTTTTCTCGCAGATGATTATTGACGATTGAGTCAACCTCGAAAACACATTTTCCACGCAGCCAATCGGGCACCGTATCATCATACCGCCCGTCAGCCATCACCGGCGAATAAGTTTCAAGGTTGTACGCCCGGCCTGATAAATAGTCCTCAACGCCATGTCCCGGTGCGGTATGGACAAGCCCGGTGCCGTCTTCGGTAGTGACATACTCGGCAAGAATGATCATATAAGCATCTTTAGCTGTCGGATTCTTCGCAATAAAAGGATGCTCATACCGCAGCCCTTCTAATTCGCTGCCTTTGACTGTTTTCTCACAAATGCTATATTGTCCCTCTTTTAAGTCGCCTGCTGCGATGACAGCACCAATACGTTCGGTTGTAAGTATTGATATGAGCTTCCGGCCGTTTCTGTCATAGCTTATTGTTGCATAATCTAAGCTGGGATGTACTGCTATCGCCAGATTAGCCGCCAATGTCCACGGAGTAGTTGTCCAGATCATAAAACAAATCTGTGCATTGTCTGCTTCATTTAGCAAACCAAGCTCGATGAGCTTTTTGGTGCTTTCTTTGGCAACGGGAAAATTCACAAATATACTCGGCGATGAAACGTCTTTATACTCAAGCTCTGCCTCGGCTAACGCCGTTTCACAGCCAATCGACCAGTGGATGGGTTTTAATTGTTTATAAACCAGACCTTTATCTACCAATTCTGCAAAGACTTCCAGAATTCCGGCTTCATACTGAGGCTTAAAAGTCAGATATGGATTTTCAAAATCGCCGAATACACCCAGCTCCTGGAACTGCTTGCTTTGCAGTTTTACATATTTTGCGGCGTATTTCATACAATCTTTGCGAATATCGAGCTTGCTCATCTGGCGGATATTTTCGCCTAATTGTTCACTGACCTTGGATTCAATGGGAAGGCCGTGACAATCCCAGCCGGGCACATAAGGCGCATCAAAGCCTGTCATTGTTTTGTACTTGACAACGAAGTCCTTGAGGACTTTGTCTATAACGTGACCCATGTGAATATCGCCGTTGGCGTAAGGCGGCCCATCGTGCAGCGTATATAAAGGGGCACCACGTCGAGCTTCTCTTATCTTGCCGTAGATATTCATGTTCGACCATTCTTTTCGCATCAGCGGCTCACGCTTCACAAGGTCAGCCTTCATAGAAAAGCTGGTCTTCGGCAGATTCAGTGTATTGCTGTAATTTTTACTAGTTTTTTCATCCGGCATCTAAAAAATCCTTAAAAATCTATTGACAACGAATCAGTTATAATAAGATTATGAAGACCGGCTGTCAAGAATTTCCAGCTTGCTCTGCAAAACAAATCAAGAAAGAGCGTAAGGGCGCAGGAGCAAAGGAGTATAAGAGCACAAGGGCATAAGACCTATGCACATAAGCTTATGTTCTTGTGCACGGCTTGATTGTATCTTTTGGCTAAACGAAAAGGATCTATGATATATGAATTATTATTTAGGTACGTCAATAAGAAAAGTGGGTGAATTGCTGTTACCTGTGTTAGCTGTTCCTATAACTGTAGTATTTGGATACATTATAAGGAATATTATTTTTGACAGGCTTTCTCGCTGGTCTAAGCATACCAAAACCCAGATCGATGACGTTATAATCTCCGCCTTCAAAGGCCCGTTTATCATCTGGGCTTTGATACTTGGTATATATATAGCCCTTGAAGTCTCTCCGCTACCCGAAAATGCAGTTGGCATTGCTCACAAAATTTTACTTGTGCTTATTATCTTGTCTGTGACGTTAGTGCTGGCAAACCTATCCGTAAGGCTAATAACAACATATTCAAGCAAATTTGAAGTGGCTTTGCCTGTGACAAGCCTCACCCAAAACGTAAGCAGGGTTATAGTTTTTGCTGTTGGAATCCTGATTATTCTAAACAGTCTGAATATTTCAATAACGCCGATACTGGCTACTTTAGGAGTAGGGGGGTTGGCGGTTGCTTTGGCTCTGCAGGACACATTCTCCAATTTCTTTGCCGGCTTCCATATTATTGCTGCAAGGCAAATCAAGATTGGTGACTATATAAAGTTAGACACCGGCGAGGAAGGGTACGTCACGGATATTACCTGGCGCACCACCAAAATAAGGATGCTGCCTAACAACGTGGTTTTAATCCCTAATGATAAGCTAACAAAGGCCATTGTTATTAATTACTATCTGCCGGATAAAGAGATGGCGGTATTAGTAAATGTAGGTGTGCATTATAATAGCGATTTAAAAAAGGTTGAAAAAGTGACCTGCGAAGTAGCTAAAGAAGTGATGAAGAATGTCCCCGGCGGCGTCCCGGAATTTCAACCGTTTATTAGATACGGCACCTTCGGTGACTTCAGCATTAACTTCACGGTAATCTTACGGGCGAAGGAATTCGTTGACCAGTATTTGATTAAGCACGAATTCGTAAAGAGACTGCATCAGCGATATGCTGATGAAGGCATAATAATTCCGTATCCGATAAGAGCAATAAATTATGAGCAGGAGAAGGCAAAGTAATCTGTTTGTTCTCTAACTCAAAACTAAACCCTAAAAACTCAAAACTATTAGCCGCTCCCGCCATTCGTGACATTACCTAATTTCTGGTAGTGAATGAGAACAAATGATTTAAGTCAGCAAGCAGCCAACAGCCTTCTTCATAAGCCGTTAAAATCAGTATTTTGCTATTAAATTGCTGTTTTTGCAGAATTTTGATCAATTTTTTAAAAAATCCTGAAACTTTTTGGACGATTGTGCGTCTATAACTTTAGAGGCCCAATCCGGAATCGTAGCGTAGCGAAATCCGAAAAGGTCGGATTTGATATCGTCAAGGCCTTTGGCTCTATCGCTACGCAATATTTTCTTTAAACCTCCTTCTCAAAAGGCCGTCCTGATAAGGAACGGCCTTTTATATTGACATAGAGACCTACCATTAAAGAAAAAGTCTTCAATGGGGTTGAATACTGATAGAAATAGATTATCATACTATTCAATGAGAATTCCACTGACCAAATTCGGTTGGCCGCAGGTAATTGTCCTTCCGATGGTATTGCTTGCCGTAATGGCTTTGTTTCTGGTAACAGGAGTTAAGTTTTTGCCAAATTGGGTTGTTTTTTCAATAGAGTTGCTCTTAACCACTTTATTGCTCCTCGTTTTTTTATTTTTTCGAGATCCATATCGGATCTCACCATCAGACAAAAGTCTTTTGCTGGCTCCTGCTGACGGCCGAATAACCGATATAGAGATTGTAGAAGAAAACAGCTTTATATGTGGAAAGGCTCAGCAAATCGGAATTTTCCTGAGTATTTTCAACGCTCATATTAACCGTGCCCCATGCAATGCAAGGGTCGAAAGAATTGCTTACAAAAAAGGCAAGTTCAGCTATGCCGCCAATCCAAAGGCTGGACGTATTAATGAATCTAATGACCTGGCTATGGTTAGAATCGATAGTCCGAGAGACAAGCTCGTCGTTCGTCAGATTAGCGGAAGCATCGCTCGGCGAATAGTTTGCAGGACCAGAGAAGGACAGGAATTGACAAGCGGCGAAAAATTCGGAATGATTAAATTCGGCTCAAGAACGGAATTATACGTACCTTTGAGCAGAGAAAGCCAAAACGATGTCTGGGAGCTTAACTGTTTAGCCAAGGTCGGTGATAAAGTTAAAGCCGGCATAACGCCGATAATTAAATACGTGAGAAAACAGAAGACAGACGAAGGACGACAGAGTACAGTTTAGCCGTCGCCGGCATTCATCCTTCGTAGTACTTTCAGCCTTCGCAGTCCATTAGGGAAGAAGGCACTACGGAGAAGGACGGCGACGGGTAAGTAACGAGCCACGAAGAGTAATAAAATGCCAAGATTTAGAACGCAGGAAGCCAAAGAGAGGTTATTGCGGCGGGTGCGAAAGCAGCGATTGAACTATATCACAATTCTGCCGTCGCTAATCACCATTCTCAACGGTGTTTGCGGCTTCACAGCCATTATTTTTGTAGATAAAATTGCTTCCGGCACAAACGAGTTTTCTTATCATAGAATTACCATGCCGTATTTGGCCATGGCCGGCTATATGATTCTGCTGGCGATGATTGCCGATATGCTCGACGGCCGGCTGGCGCGAATGAGTCAAAGCACCTCCAGTTTCGGCGGTCAGCTCGACAGCCTTTGCGATATAATCAGCTTCGGCGTGGCGCCGGCATTCCTGATGCTAAAAGTCATGGAGCAAAAACTGGATGTTGTTGCAGGTTTCAACCATACGATAGAAGATTTTTTGCATCGCTTCATCTGGCTGTCGGCGGCGGCTTATTTAAGCTGTGCAGCTATTCGATTGGCACGATTCAATGTTGAAAATGAAGAGGATGAATCTGCTCACATGAGTTTTGTTGGTCTGCCTACACCTGCTGCTGCCGGAGTAATAGTCAGCCTTGTAATATTCCATCAGGAGATAATCCTGCCAGAGCTCGCTGCCGAGAACACCTGGACGTATATCAATTTTTGTGAAAACGCAGTTATTTATGCACTGCCGCTTGTAGTTTTGGCAATATCAGTCTTGATGGTCAGCAGGATAAGATATCCACACATTATAAACCAGTACATAAAAGGGAAAAAACCATTTGCACATCTTATCAGGGTTCTTTTGTTTCTCGGATTGATTATCTGGAGCAGACAAACGGTCTTCGTGCTGATTTTTTGCGGCTTCGCCGCGGGCAGCTTCATAAAATGGTTTTATTACAAAATAATCCGCAGGAGAGGTTACCTCACTACGACAGATGAAGAGCTGGCCTTGAATGGTTCTGAAGAGACTGAGGTTAACAGGCAGCATAACAACTAAGAATACAGAAGACAGACAAAAACGATGGACGAGGGACGAAGGTTAGCCAGCCCACCTGTGGGGCTGGCCTGTTGTGCCGATCCGTACATGATACTGGATACTGGATTCTTGTGGGCAGGGCTTTTTGTATCAGTAATTGTACGATTGGTAAATAACGAGTCACGGTTCATGTTCTTAGATGAAAATCGACTGTTTAATCCTGGGCGAATATCAAACTAATTGCTACATTCTGCGCCGGAGCGAATTAGCAAAAGATTGCCTGATTATAGATGCAGGGCTTGGAGCGAATAAGCTAATAAGTTTTCTGAAAACATACGATTTAAAACCCGCTGGAGTTGTCCTGACTCACGGCCATATAGACCACATTGCGGCTGTCACCGCCTTATGTGAGCATTATCCGGAAATGAAGGTATATATTCACAGGCTTGATGCCGAGATGCTTAAGCAGCCGGAGCAAAATCTATCGGCTCTGGCGGGGGAGACGTTCAGCGCCGAGCTGGCCGTTTTGCTCGTCCAAGACAAAAGCATAATCGAGGAGGCGGGCGTAAAATTGGAGGTGTTGCATACGCCGGGCCATACACAGGGCGGTATTTGTTTATACGTAAACGATGATGGGGCTGTCTTTACGGACGATAGTCTGTTTGCCGAGTCGATTGGCCGGACCGACTTTCCGGGCGGAAGCATGTCGCGATTATTAAAAAGCATAAATGAGAAACTCCTTACCTTGCCGGACGAGACTATTGTTTATCCTGGCCATGGGCCGGTGACAACGATAGGCCATGAAAAAATGCATAATGAGTTTTTACAATAGGTTCCTTAGCGGTTTAGCCGTCGCCGAAACGGCGACGACATTACCTTTATCTTTTTATTCGTTTTTAGCTTCAAGGCAATTGACAAATTCCGGTATATATTGCTATTGTATAGTTTCTGAATATTTTTTGGCGGTGTAGCTCAGCTGGTTAGAGCATGGGATTCATAAGCCCAGGGTCGTCGGTTCGAATCCGACCGCCGCTACTGCCACGGTTCGCAATTTTGCAAGCCGTGGAAATCCGAAGCACGAGAGAAATAAAGTGCCTAAAATGAGCTAAAGTTATAGTTTTAATTTTAGGCACTTTAGGCACTCTAAACTTTAGCTCACTTGTTCTGTTTCGTATTTCGGTATTCGAATTTCGGATTTTTATTTTGCTGCCCCCATCGTCTAGTGGCCAAGGACGCCGGGTTCTCAACCCGGTAACAGGGGTTCGACTCCCCTTGGGGGTATTTTGGCGGACTTTAATTCCGCCAAAATAGAGCAGGTGAGCAGTGGAACAGTAGAGCAGGTGATAAAAGAATAAATGCTCACCTGCGGTCAACTGTTCAACTGCTCTACTGTTCAAAAAGAGATTGTAAAATGCCATTCATGTTTGAAAATCTCGATGTCTACCAGAAATCTGTAGATTTAGCCGAGAAAGTTATAAATCTTACCGATGAATTCCCTAAAGGATATTATTTTCTGACAGATCAGCTTAATAGAGCATCTCTATCGATTGCAACCAATATCGCAGAAGGTAATGGCAGATTTACAAAAAGAGATAGACGAAATTTCTTTATCATAGCTCGGGGTAGTGTTCAGGAGCGTAAACAGTTGATTTCTGATGTTAAACTTTCAGATCTCTATAATCAGCTTGAAGTTATTTCCAAGATGCTTTCCGGCCTGATTAATGGCTTGGAAAAGAGAAAATAGAACAGGCGAAAACCAGAGCAGGTGAACAGTTGATAATTGTCATTTCTGTGTAGAAAAGAGTAGTGGTTGTCATTTCGAGCGAGCCGTAGGCGAGTCGAGAAATCTGTTTTTGAGTAGATTTCTCCGTTTCGCCCCCGTTTCTGTCTTCAACAGAAGACACGGGGGCTTCGGTCGAAATGACGGTAGGTGTTTTCTACGGAGCAATTCGAAAATTGAAATTTGAAATGCAAAATTAAGGAACTGCGTGGGCGAAAGACCACCATATGGGAACGCGGATACCATAACGTGTTGTAGATACATAATACATCAATGGTAATATGGTGCGGATGACCCCAAACAAAAGAAAATTTATAAGTATATTGCTATTATCATATGGATTATAATATTTGTCCTCGCAAATATTTTGTTGTAAGTCGCGTAGAGTGAGATTCAGTCTATGCTATCGATGATAAATATTACCAAAGAAGATAAACAGTATATGCGTCTTGCCATTGAGCAGGCCGGTATCGCCGAGGAGAACGGCGATGTCCCCATAGGTGCGGTCATCGTTTATGAAGACCAGATAATCGGCAAAGCATATAACCAGAGAGAGCAGCTCAAAGACCCGACGGCCCACGCGGAAATAATCGCCCTCACCCAGGCAGCGGCATTTCTTGGAAGCTGGCGGTTGAATGGTTGTGCAATGTATGTTACCTTAGAGCCATGTCCGATGTGCGCGGGCGCTCTGGTACTGGCGCGGATGGACAGACTCGTCTTCGGCTGCAATGATCCAAAGGCTGGCGCATGCGGCAGCTTGTATGACATCGTGCATGATGGCAGGTTAAACCACCGCTTAGAGGTAAAAACCGGCGTGCTTGCCGATGAGTGCGGCAAGCTATTGCAGGATTTTTTCCAGAAAAAACGATCAGACAAGACTGCTTTGAAAAATAATTCAATAGATTTTCCGCTTTATTATGGTTAATCACCCACTATCTTTGACAAAAGTAAATTACAATGAAGCTCCCGCTTTGGAGATGTATAATGACCACACAATCTTTCAAACGGAACAATGGCTGCAATTTGTTGCTTCGACACAAAGCGCAGAACCGGTAATCGCTGTCGTTAAATGTGGAGACCATGTCGTTGGACGATTTACCGGCTTAATCGTGCGTAAATTCGGCTTGCGTATCTTGGGCTCTCCCATGGCTGGTTGGACGACTTCATATATGGGATTCAATTTAGAACCTTCCATTTCTCGCGCTGCCGCTCTTGTGGCTTTAGAGAAATTTGCATTTCGTGAATTAAAGTGTGTGCACTTTGAACTTATGGATCGACATTTCAGTATAAGCGATGTTGAGCAAATAGGTTATACAAGTCGAATCTTGCATAGCTTCGAGATAGACTTACGTAAAAATGAAGAAGAATTATTGGCGGCGATGAAACCCGAGTGTCGTCGTTGTATCCGTAAGGCTGAGAAAGAAGGTGTGCAGGTTGAAGAGGTGAGAGATGAATCTTTCGCTGATGATTATTACTCTCAGATGCAAGATGTCTTTGCCAAACAGGGACTTGTGCCCACATACTCAAAGGAACGGATCCAGGCTCTGATTAGGTATTTACTACCAACCGGTAACTTGCTTTTGGTTCGAGCTCGTAATTCTGAAGGCAAGTGTATTGCTACCGGGATTTTCCCAGCTATGAATGATACAATGTATTTCTGGGGAGGTGCAAGCTGGAGGTCCGATCAAATCTTGCGTCCCAATGAGGCAATACAGTGGTTTGTCATTCGTTACTGGAAAGAAAGGGGAATTACAAAATACGACATGGGAGGCGGTGGCGAATATAAACGAAAATACGGGGGACATGAAATAGCAGTACCATGGGTTCGCAAGTCGAAATACTCACTTTTGGAGCGTCTCCGTAATTCTGTGAAAGCTGCCCACACTTTCCGTCAGCGTCTGCTTGGCTTCAGAAAATCATAAATTACTATACGACCGCACACACCGTAGATAATTATGAAAGTCCTTTTCCTTGCTGGAGATAGCTAATCATATTATATTTTGATTTTGTTCTGTAGAGAACACAGTATTTGTCATTTCGAGCGAGCCGAAGGCGAGTCGAGAAATCTGCTTGACCGAGCAGTGCAGCGAACTGCTGCAAAATTTCTTTGAACGCAGAAGAGACGAGAATGCTGAAGAAAAAGCGAGCTTTTAATCGAACTCCATACCGACTCGACGACTCAGGAAAAATATAATCACGCCGAAGATAATGCCGACCGGCCCTTCTGTAAGACTCCAGTAAAGGGGCAGTCCTTCGCGCAGATCAATAATCAAGAGTATCACGCCAAAGACGATTGACGCTGCGCCGAGAAAATGGATTACGGGGCGATAGCGGTGCAGATGAAATGAAAGACACCAAAATAAGCCGCCGAAGAAGGCATAGAATGCCGATGTTGAGCGGGCAAGGTATCCGACTATTGGCTGATTGGGAAGCTCACCCAAACCGATCCATTGGTGGATACTATTCATCCAAGAGTAGGGCATAAAAACTGCAATGAGCGCAAGTAGTGCGACAGAACCCGTGACTCGTAGAAACAGCTTGAAAAATTCCTTCTTTTTCATGTGAAAACCCCCATTTAATATTTGTTATGTGTAATTGGAAGATTATTGCCTATGCTGTTAATCTGTTCTTTATATACCATAGAGGCACCTTATGGAAAAATGCCGTTGGTATTATGGCAGGGATTACCTCATCGTGCAAGATGAAAAATTAAAAACAAAAATACAAAAAGATTATAAACCGGCGGTGAAACCGCCGGCTAAATATTTATCCGCCTTCGGCGGATTTAGCCCCACGTTTTACGTGGGTTATGTCTCGATCGAATTACGGTGTCCATTCGAGAATTGAGACAGGCTGCGGCGGAATGTCCTCAATTGTCTCGCCCTCGCCCTGGCCCACCTTTTGTACAAAGATGTGCAGCTTTTTTTTCAAGGTCCATAGTTCGGTGTCGTAGCTCGGCTCCCATTGACTGACCGAATCCAGAGTCAAGTCTTCGAAACGCCATTCGATGGAGGCCGATTGGATGTCGTCACAAATTGCGACGGAGACCCTGTCGCCGCGCTCAATGTCGCGAAATATCATGCAGGCCTTATCTGTCGTACCATTGGCGTCAGCTACAATCTGCGGCCTGGAAATAGGTATTCTCTTTGTGCCGCCACCGCTCAGGCTAAACGGCGTCGTGCGTTGTGACACCTGCGAGGTGCGCCATTGTGTGCCGTCATGATAGACAAGATAATACTGCGGAACGGTGGAATCCTGTGGCCGCCAATAGGTTGCTATGTAAGGCCGGCCGCAGGAATCTGCGCACATAGACGTTTGATTTATCAATTCGCTTCGCTGCGGGATTCGACAGGCATATTCGGCTGAAGCCGCCGTTATCGGCAGCTCGTATTGTTCTCCGGTGGACTTTTGCCAGGTTTTGCCGCCGTCGGACGATTTGGCGTAGCATAAGTCGTGATTAGTTGCAACGTCCGAGGTTTCTCTCCAGACCCAGGAGATATGGATTATGCCGTTTATGTCAATAGTTGTCTGCCAATAGGCGTTTCGCTGTCCCTGGCCGTTGATGAGGCTGTCCTGGAGCAGCGACCAGGTCATTGTGTTTGTGTCATAGTAATTCATCATTAGATCGCCTCGGCCGGATGAGCCGTCGCGGTATAGAAAAATCAGGTTGCCGTCAGGAAGCCTGTAAAACTCAGGATAAGTGACGTTCTGCTCTTTGTAGCCCGTCATAGGCATCTTGTCGGTTAGCTCGAGTGAGCCGGGTGCTTTGCTTCTGCAGTAGCTCAAGGGACTACCGTGGTGATTCCAGGATACATGGAGAAATCCGTCGCTGTCGGCCATAATGCTGATTGAGTTGTGGGCGTCAGTGATGTTGCCTTGATATTGGGTAACTTGAATTTCCCAAATTACTGTTCCGAGCTGACGTTTAGCCAGCACGACGTTGGCATACGCGTCGTAGAAGGCGACATATTGATCGTTTACGTCAGTCACAACTGAGTTTCGCCTGAAAATGACAGCGTTGATGGAGTTGCCCGCCCAGCCGTCCGCAATCGGGGTGGTTCGTGGATTCTCGATAGGGATGTCTTCGCCAAAACATTGCGAGATAGTCAATAAATGGGCAACGCATATCAATGTTATAATTTGTTTGGTCATTGTTTTTTCCTCACGTATGAAGACCGGATTTAGCAATCATCATTGTTGTCATCAGATGATAATATTATTACCGCAGTTTTCGGAAAAAGCAAGAAATTTTGGCCGCTTAGTGTTCACTCTGATATCTGTTTGTTTTATATCTCAATTTGCTTTAGATGCGCTGGTCTGGATTGTAACCCAGCCGAAATCGGAATCTGAACGCCTGTCAAAAATTAGGAGGTCTGTACATGCTATTTACAACCTACCCATCCTTTTTTACAAGAATGCGATTCATTGCCTTATTAATAAGTTTTGGTTTCTCAAGCACCTCCCGCAATTCAGAGGGAGTCAATACTCTTGGAATATCGTTCGATATCCAATACCTCGAGTTCTTGCTCGGGATAAACTCAACAAACGGGCTTACAGATACTGGCAGAACATCCTCGAACGAAGTTATGTCATAGTTTTTCCCTATTGGTTTTTGTGTTAACCATTCGGCCTTTTCGTCAGCTTCTTTCAGTCCCCGTTCCACAACATTTTGTTGCCGATAAGCAATAGCGTCTGGATCGCCCCGCTCGTAAGCAATTGAACGTCCAACGGCTTTGCACTCAACAATGATCAGATGACTACCAACCGAATAGGCGCAATCAATTTGCTTCTTAGTCCCATCCAATGCCTTGCACGGTCCGGTTGGAAGTAATGATGATGCGCGGCCCACGGCCTTCTCAAGAGCTTGCCCTTTATAATTCTGGTCGCTTATAGAGATTCCTACGAACAAATCGTGAAGACGCCGAAGAATCCATGCATAGTCAACGAACCATCTGTCTTGCCCATAGGGAAGCAAAACATGATGAGGACCTGGATAGGCCAAGTCGATTTTTACCCGCCGCTCCATCGACAGCTCCCAAAATCTTATAGCCAAATCGATCTCACTAATCCCAATACTCGATTCTTTGATCCCAAGAATTTCTGTGCCCGTGGATAAGAAGTACTTAATCTCTTTCCTTATTTCTGTCTTTAGATAAGGTCCTACGTATGCTCTCTGCCAGTGCCTCAAGAATGCATCTGGTCCACTCTTTACCCAAAGGAACACAGCTATCGCAGACAACGAAGCAACGACAGCCAGCACCGCGTCTAGCGAGACACCGTATTTGTCTTTGAATGCTGATGCCAAAGGCTTGTGTACATCTCTAAATCCTCGCAGATTGAAGGGAAACCAGAGAAAATTGAACTCGACATTTGCAATTATATCGATCTTGAACGCTTTTCGGAGAATGCCTTTAATGGAGTTAGAGGAGACTCCCATGAGATTGTATGTTGGCAAAAATACATGACCTGTATGGTCTCCACCTTTAAAGCTTTCGAAAATGGCACCAGTTGCGGTAGTATGTAACTCTCTATTTCTATTATCATAGTGCTCCAGAAGCTCTGCAAGTTCATCCGAACGATCATCGCCAAAATCTGGCGGTTCATCCTCAACCCAAAAGGGCGCCCCCTTGCCGATTGTTCTTAAAGTTGCTCCAGTTAGCCAAACCTCATACGCGAGCTTCTCAAGATTATAAAATTCAGCCAGATCCGTATGGGTGAACTGCGTCAGCACAAGTTGGCTCCCCGCGTCCCTCAAAAGATTTCGTTCGAGATCGAACTCTTCATTTAAAAGTAAGCTGGATAAAACCTTCTCGATAGGAACTTCTCCGCTACAACCTATTCTGTTGCACGGATCGAGCCTTGCGTACTTCTGAATCGCGCTTTCGAGCAACGCTCTTGTCAGCCCGATTGTCATTGGACTTGTATTTCTACCAATTGGCCCAGGTGCAAGCCTCCTGTAAAGATGCAACCAGTAACCAAGCGAGGACTTCGATATTATCTCGCGCATTTCACTTTCGAGTGTAACAAGGTAAGTATTCAGAAGCGACCGGCCCTCATGTAGGCGATATGCTCTAGGCGGGACAAACTGCCAAAAGCGCTTCCTTATCGGATGAACTCCTGAAGCTTTGAACCCTGAACGTTTTAACTCCCTGTGAAACAGTGCGAATGCCTGATTATAGTACTCAAGTGCAAGTATCACGTTTCGTTTTTCCGTTCCACGGCAAAGACCTGACTCAACTGCTCTACGCTTTTGCTTCCTCCGATTAGAATTTTTACTCACCATTCTTGACTCGCTTTTTCAAGTGGGGCGCCGCCCAACATTTTATTTAGGACCGGCCTTCGCGTAGCCTGCTATTGCGGTCAAAGGCGAAATTTTGAAAACAAAAGCATAATCACAAGGTTTGACAGCAGGCAGCCAGATAGTAAGGCCATTTTCGTGTTGTGACCATTTAAGCACGTCTTTATGCCCAAGAAGCTCAACCGAACTAATCTTTTTGAGCAGGGCGTTTTTTGAATTGAGAGTTTTTATGGTAACCAAATCTGTCGGCCAGGCCAGCACAATGGCATACAACGTATCAGGTTTTGTTGTAAAGCGAATGTCTTCGGCGGTATAAACATTGTTCTTCTCATCGGACTTGTCCCCTTTGACTTGGGTTGGCCCTTCGCCGAAGATAATCCAGGGTCTTGTTTCGTAGATAGCTTCGCCGTTTATCTTGAGCCACTGCCCAATACCTAACAGCCGCTCTATGACCGGCTCTGGAATTTCGCCGCTTGCTTTCGGGCCGACGTTAAGCAGAAAAGTGCCGTTCTTACTGACGACATCAACCAGGCCGTCAATTAAATGATCCAGCGTCTTGTATGATGGATTCTCAATATGGCACCATGATTTCCAATCGACCGGATCATCATTGAGCCATGCGGCACTGGATAATGAGCTGCTACGACCGCGTTCCATGTCAAGAATGCCAGCTCCAACGGGCAGGTCCTGACCTTTGTATGTGACAGTGACCTGTTTGCCCCATTTGGCCTCCTTGTCGTAGTAATAGCAAAGGGTGTCTCGCTTATACTGGTCGTCAATGATTTTCAGCTTGCTGTCAAAGTAAATTAAATCCGGCTGGTATTTATCAATGACCTCGATGACCTTGCTTTTCCATTCGTCGAAAAACTCCCGGGAAGGCTCGTCGCCTTTATTATGAGGCTGGCCGTAGAGGCCGGCATAAGAAGGATTGGAACAGTCGTACTGTTTGTCCCATACCGGGTACCAGTCCCAGTTCCAGTCGTGATGGAATGTGGTTATGAATTTCATGCCTCGTTCTTTGATGGCCTTTTCCATCAAGCCGACAATGTCCCGCTTTGGCCCCATGTCGGCAGCGTCCCATTCGGTCAGCTTGCTGTCCCACATAGCAAAGCCGTCCGCATGTTCTGCAACGCATCCGGCGAATCTGGCCCCGGAACTTTGGAACAGTTCAGCCAATTTCTCAGCGTTGAAATTCTCTAATGTCAGTATCGGGATGAAGTCTTTGTAGCCGAACTTTAATTGATCGCCGTACTTTTCTTTGTGATATTTGAAGACCTTATGGTCCGGCTTATACATCAGGCAGGAATACCATTCCGAATTGTAGGCTGGAACGGAATAAGGTCCCAGGTGGAAATAGATGCCGAATTTGGCGTCCTGAAACCACTGCGGGACCGGATGCTTTTGCAGCGAGCTCCATTCAGGTTTATAAGTCACCTTCTCAGCAGCGGCAGTTGTTGAGGGAGTTTCCGCACCGGCCGCGGCCTTTTCTCCCAGGTAGTTTCCGTAGGTTATAATCAACGTCGCAACAACGATAATAAGCATCCCAACGTGGATGATTTTACGCGGCCGCTTGCTGGAACCTACCCATTCCCTGAAAAGCTTGCCATATAAATTGCTGAATAGTATTAGAAGAGCCATGTGGATAGCCCAGCTTGTGAAGCCGTATTTCCCGCCCATGTGCGTATGTCCGATACCATAGAAGAAGAATTGGAAGTACCAGAAGGCCCCGCTCAGCAGTGACATAAGGTAATAAAACGGCAGGCTGCCTCCTGACGGCTGGGGCAGACGAACCAGTTGAGAGCCGGTTCGGTTACGGATTATGACGATAATGCAATAAATTACACTTGTCACCCACGCACCGCCGCAGGCAAATGGCAGGACCGCATTCAATTTGAGCAGCTCGCTGGCCCCGGCTTTGACCGCCGCTTTTTCCAGCGGCTCTCCCGCAAGAAGCGCAAAATTATAAATGGCCGAAAACACACCGGCCAGAACCGCCAACGGTACGCCGCGTTTAAAGGAAAATGCCGATGGTGACGCTCCTCCCGCTCGTTCGCGCAATACGCCGGCCCAGCCGCAAAAGATAATTCCTACCAGAGAAAGAATAATTCCGGCCAATATAATCAATCCAGGCTCGGTGCTGAACTTGGCAGCAATTTCCCAGACAAATCCTCTATTGGGATTCCAGATAAGCGGCATCAATGTGCCAAGTCCCGCGGAAATGCCGATAGCGACGGTGTAGTTCAGTGAAAATCCTATATAACGAATACCCAATCCAAACGATAATCCGCCAATTCCGTAAATTATTCCCAGCACGAAAGAACGCAGCATCGCATCCGATGGGCAAGTCTTCAACACCTCAAAGTAACCCGGAATGGTCAGGATTGCCCCGACAATCGGCAAGATGACCCATCCACAAGTCGCCTGTGTCACCCAATAGATTTCCCAGGCCCACTGCTTGGTCTTTTTTTGAGGCGTGTAACAGCTCGCAGCCGATAAGGCGCCGACAGAATGTAAAGTCACACCAAGAAAAGGATTTGCTTGCATTGTTTAGGACTTCCTTTCGTAGTCTTGGAATTTCTAACAAAAGGAGATTGCTTTACTCCTTCGGCTTTGCTCCCTTCGACACGCTCAGGACTTGCAGGACAGGTACGCTCACAGTGGCAACAGTCAAAAGGTTTCTACAAAGCTATTTCGAATTTTTTAATATCAATCCCATTACTGCCGAGGATATTATGGCCAGGATTGCCTTGCGAGGCAATATGAAAATGAAATTTCAAAAGACGGAGAAGGCAAGAAAAATTCGTCGCTCAATACAAGGCTCATCAATCAAGCCTTATTTCACCTCAAATTCATAAAGGCTGATACTGATGGGAGCGACCTCCAGCATCTTTGGAACCTCCTTGAGGGGGGATTCTACGATTTCTACTTCAGGTTTTTGTCCAACCACATTGCGGGCGTTTATATCGGCAGCGGCAATTTCCCACATTCTGGCCTTGCCTTGAAGCTCGACGCCTTTAAAGTCAATATTGATTTTCTGGATGGATTCTGTCGGATTAACAATGGCTACAGTTACAGCTTTACGGTCGCTGCTCAAGGCTGCGACAACGTCGAGCGGATAGGTGTCACTGCCGGATGAGACTTTAGGTTTATCCACGCCGACAGTCCCTTTCACCGACTTCTGCGGCGAGTTGCCGGTGACTTCGATGGGGATAGTCCCGAAATGTTGCCGGTAAAGTCTAAACACAAGGCCGGTTGCACTATAACAAGAATCGCCACCGTCAAATGCCAGACAGGAAGTGAACGCTGTATAAGCCCCCATTTTAATTACATCTGAGTGCCGGAACATCTCGTGGAGACCTTCCGCAGCGCAAAGCGTACTCGTAAAACCACCCCAGCCGCCCCCGGCCCATTCATCTATAACGAGCTTGATGTTCTTATCCTTCAGCTGCGGCATCCTTTTAAGATATTCTTCCCAGGCTTCGACAGTGCAGCGCACTCTGTTTGGTACCCTGCGAATACGGTCAATCAACGAGTCTTCGACTTTGACAAATTTCTGCTCGTTAACATCGAAGGCACTGTCAAACATAGGATATAAGTGCTCAGCGAGGTATTCGAAATAATCAGCCGAGTGTTCCAGCAGGTTGCCAGACCAGTCTTGGGCAGTGCCATATTCGTATGGGAGCTTGGCAGGCAATGGCTTGCGATGAAGCCTGGCTATCGTGCTTGCCTCAAATACGGTAGCTCCTGAGGCCACGATTTTAATGGTTGGATCTACCTTTCGCATGGCTTTGGCGAACATATTATGCTTTAGACAATAGTGGTCAATATACATGTGACCCAATTGCCATTGGCCGTACATCTCATTGCCGATACCCCACCACTTGACTTTGTAAGGTTCCGGATGGCCGTTCGCTGCGCGAAGCTCGCCCATAGGAGTATCCAATGAGCCGTTTGCATATTCAACCCATTGGGCGGCTGAATAGGCATCTCCAAAGCCGGCATTTACGCAAATGTAAGGATCGATGCCGAGCAGGCGGCACAAAATCAGGAACTCATCAGTGCCAACATCGTTGTATTCCACCGTCTTCCAGGCAAAGTCATATCGCGGCGGCCTTTTATCCCTGTCACCAATTCCATCACGCCAGTCATAACCGGAAACGAAATTGCCACCCGGCCAGCGGTATATCCCCGAGTCGAGCTCTTTGAGCAGCTTAATCATATCCGCTCGAAAGCCGTTGATGTTATCTGCCGGCATAAGTGACACAACTCCAATATAAAACGACCCTTTTCCGGTTCCGATGATTTCTATTCCCCCGTCATTAGTATCTGCTCCGGAAGTGAAATTCAGGGGAAACTTTGTATATTTGCTCGAAAGAGAGCTAACAGGTATTGTCTGACGGTCACTCGGATTTGGGCCCCAGATAAGGCTGATTTCAACCTTAGTATCGGCACCGCCTGCAAGAATAATCCGCCCTGTGTAACTTTTATCTTCACGCAGAGATAATCCTGTCTGCCTAATTCCGTGAGGAGTCTCGCCCTCAAGCTTAATGAGGGGACTGTGTTCGCCGGTGTAAGCATGCTCACGGTCCATCACCACGAACTCATCAGGACCGATGGGTCGCCATCTGTTAAAATTTCTCTTGGTGTTCACAGGAATCAGCTCCTTGCTTGAGTCCACCGGATAAAAGAACTTTCGGTCACTAAGCATCTCTGCCCAGAGTCCTTTTTCGAACAAATTGAAGAGCAGCTCGGTGAACTGGCCATAGACGTATCTATGTATTGGCTCGCCGGTCTTGCTTGCATCAACCGTCATAGTCAATTCCTGTGCACTCACACCCAGAGCCATGCCGGCCACCGCTAAAACCAAAAAGAATCTATTCCTGTGCATTTTTCACCTCCTAATTTCAGATAATAAGAACGAGCCTGATATTCCAGGGTATTCAGGGTTAATTTTATCATGCCCTTTCTTTCAGCATTTAGACTTCTTTAACTTTTTGTTTTCATTATTCGAACCTTATGGTAAATCTCATTGTTGATAGAAAATCTGCACGGGTCCGAGCAGGCCGCTATCCAGCGGTCGCCAGTCCGGCTTAACCTGAATATTCGTTCGCGTCATACGTTCGTCAGCAGGGAGCTTCTGATCCGCCAGAAGACGATTACGCCAGGAGTTCACAACGGCAATCTCCAGCTCGTTTTGGCCGGCCTTTAGCACGCCCGAAATATCCACCTGGAAAGGCTTTGTCCACATAACGCCGAGTTCTTTGCCATTGAGACGAACTGCGGCAATACCAACATCTTTGACATCTCCCAAATCCAGCAAGCAGGAGTTTTGGTCATCAAGTTTTAAGGCAAAATCAAATATTTTTTTGTACATAGCTTTTCCGGAATAGCCCCTTACATTCGGATCGGGACGGGCAGCCCAGCTGATTAGTGTATCAAACGTAACGGACTGCGGCCCGCCCCAGGCAGGCTCGAAATGGACGTCCCATGGGCCTTCTATGGTATAGATAGTCTGGAGCTTTGGTGCGTTTGTAGCGGCTGAACCCTGCTGATTTGTTGGAATAAGTTTGTGAAAGACAACAAAGCATGAGCCGAACGGGGCAAGGTGCAGCGGAATCTCGGTTCTCCTATCGGCCTGCTTAAAGGCCTTTGCTTCACGAATGTCACCATTCAGCGGGTTCCAAAGCTCCGGCTGACGGCCTGCGACTCGGAACGTGCAGTTCACATCTTGTGTTTGGTTCGTCTGATTGCAGACAAAATACATATCCGTATCCTTAATGGTATAATGGATATAATCAAAGTTCTTTGCTGACTTATTGATTTGGATTTCTAAATCAGGCTTAATGCCCTTATGTAAAAGTGCCTGATGACCCGTATAACCCCAGATTACTCTGCCTTTGCCGAAAGAGTATTCTCCGGTTGGTTTATTGTCTAATCCCCAGACCTGATCAGCCAATTCCGTAAATTCTCTGTCGCACTGGGGATAATCCGTTAAACTAACTGTTTTAACCGGCTTGTGCCCTGAAACAATCGCTCCGTTATAGACTAACTCTTTGATTTTCTTTAACGCAGCCAGCGACAGTATTTTGTGGTCCGGCAATACAAGCAGGCGATATTGCATTCCGCTATCCAGGCGGATGCAGCCGTCGGAAACTGCGGTTTGCTCCAGCAGAATCTCTTCGCTGACCGAATCGTAATCATAACCCGGCAAGACGCCGGCAGGGTCGTCCTCTTTGAGCCGCCGCAGGTTAGGGACATGGTCGCCCTGGTAATAGAGACAATCAGCCACGAATTTACCCTGCTGCAGCAAATACTGGCAGCGATGCAGGTAGTCGAGAAAGGCATCGGCATATTCCCACCAGGTGACATTAGGATTGAAATGCGTGCCGGCAAAATATTCCTGTCCCGGCAGTCCCATCTCTTTTGGCGAGCAGGTAAAAGTATGAATAAAGCACAAATTTAAACCTGAGCAGACCTCATGGTCGAATGAAGGTTTCTGAGCTGACCATAGCACGTCATTCCAATGCGGCCCTATCGAGGTAAAGGCCTCGGCCCCTGCGAATTTTAGGCCGTAGGTATGAGCCGCTGAAGAAGTTTGCTTTACATAGAACCGTTCAAAGGGGCGTGGCCGGTGCGGCGACGGCACCCAGAATTCGCCCATGGCTATGTCACTGCGACCTAAGCATTTGAGAGCATCAAACGGCCCTGCATGAGGGCCGCCTGATTCCGGGTGAATACCCATTCCTTGCTGGCGTGCCAACTGTGAAAAATACCGATAATGATTGTCCGCAATGCAATCGCCCACGGTCTTTCGGAAATCTGCAAGAAAGCGATTGCTGACGTCACGGCTTTCAATGATTTTCCCTATGATAACCGGCAGATACGGTGTCATGTCGTAACCCCTGCGTTTTGCGAACTCCTGCTGAAAATGCCGGGTCCAGTTGGCCCCGCCACATTCCCAGCTATCGGTACAGAGATACTTTAAGGTTTTCCCGACCAATGGTCCGGCATCGTCCAATATAGGCACAATTACCTGATCCCAATACTGCTTGAATATATCAGAATCCATGTAATCAATCACAAGACCCTGCCAGTCGCCGCTGGACGTCGAGACACGGGCATCGGCCAGAGTGAAACCGAAACGAAGCACAATCCATTTGCCGGGAGGAGTCTGCCAGTTTAACGTGCCGTCCGGTGACAGTTTATCTGTAAGATTAATTATATCTTTTACGGCTGCGTCCTCTTCACCATCAACCGCCGGGACATCTTCCAAAAGGAATCGGCAATCCGGCGCATCCCAGCCGATTTCCTGAGTAGCTATCTTTTTCTCCAGATCGCGAATTGGTTTGCGTGTTCGATTTAGAGATTTATCTCTTATTGGATAAGCAAGAACCGCGATGTCACAGTAGTAACCTGACCTGTGTTTAGGTATCGGAAGTTGAACTGGTGCAGAGTTCGGACCTTCGATTTGTATTTCCGACCAGGTCAGGGTCTTTGAAGCCATATCAGGCGTCACCATCGGCCCGCCCAGATTCCATCCGCTCAGGATATTCAGGCTCAGCTCTAATCCGAGCCGATTTGCCTCTTTTACTGCATGTACAAAAAGTGCCCTCCATTCGGGACCGGCAAAAGTTGGCCCAGCCGGAACCTGACGGTTGCCGCGCTGCTCTGCTCCGCCGGCATCGAAAATCAAGGCGCCGCTGAAGCCTTTTGCCTTCATCTGCTCCAAATCGCGTGTAATCGCCTCTTTGGTGACATTGCTGTTGAGCCACCACCAGAAGCAACGCACGCCGGCACTTTGCGGCGGGTCTTTGAATCCTTTCTTTAAATCGGCGAATGAGTCTTCCTGCCCCAAGTTTTTGTTATTGAACAAAAACAAGACGACAACACTAAAGAGCACACATAACGTTCTATACTTTCCTTGATTAGACATCTGGCCTATTCACTCCTTTTGAACTTCTGGTTCTATCGTTCGCCCGATACTTCAAGTAGCCGGCTCATATTTTATACGCTTTTTAAAAATCTTCATACAAAAAACGATATACGACATACAATATACGATGTACGAAATAGTTTTTTCTTGAAAATTCCCTGCTAGCAGTGTAAATTAACGAACAACAGCGAGAGCACACCTCGGATGCTTGGCCAAAAAACTTTAAATATTTTTTGTTTAGGAATTACATGGAAGTAGCAAAATTAATAGTTCTTCAAAAGGGGTTAAGAACAAATGAATTTTAATAAAGGATTTGTACTCGCACTGCCAATCATGTTATGTGTTTTAGCATTAGCGAATCAGAAAGAGAAAGAATCTTTATATTCACAACTCAATCGAGGAATTATACGACTTGAGCATGAAGTTGTACAGAAGGAAAAGGATCCTAATACACATATGCGAAATGTGCCTGATGGTACTGCCTTCTTTGTGACAAGCTTAAACAACCTATACGTAGTTTCAGCTCGACATGTTGTTGAAAAAACCTACGACCTTCATGCCCGTGTACAATGCAAAAATAAAATAACTGGAAAGCCTGAGGTTATACTGCTTAATCTTCCACAAAATGGATGGACCTATCATGATGATAATGGTGATGAAGACACTCGTTACGTGGACGTCGCTGTAATGAAGATTCCTTGGATAGAAGATCGCTCAATAAAAGGTTTTTATTTTATGCACAAAGACTCAAATGATCAAAATAACAACCAATTACCACTAGATGATCCCGAGCCACCTCGACCTATTTTAGTGTTTGGATTCCCTGATAATGTTGGATTCCAATTGCATGAACAGAAGCCGATTGCACGTCTTGGTATAATTTCAATGAAGGCGGGAAAAGAGTTCCTAAAACTCGATGAGAAATTCTTTGAGGAAAGGTGTTGTCTTATCGATGCGCGTATGTTTTCAGGCAACAGTGGAAGTCCTGTTATGAATCAGATGAATCTACTTAGACGTGAAGATTCACAACCCAGATTATTAGGTCTTGTAATCGCTTTAAATAAAAATCTTGATTTTGGAGTCATTGAGCCTGTTTCAAGAATCCGTGAAACGTTGGACTTGGCTAAAGATAAACCTAAATCAGGTCATTGGATACTAATTCCTGAGAAGAAGGATGAACAAATTAAACCATCGGATAAATCATAAAAATAATTAGAAAGATGAAGGTACTGGTAATCTACGATTCGGTTTTTGGCAATACGGAAAAAATAGCACAGGCGATTGGCGATGCTATCGGGTTACAGGAGAATGTCGAGATACTGCGGGTAAGCGATGTAAAACCGGAACAATTGACGGGATTGTATCTTCTAATCGTCGGTTCCCCAACCCGGGGATTTAGGCCGACCAAGGCTATTAAACACTTTCTGAAAAATATCCCCGCCGACGGTCTACAGGGCGTCAAGGTAGCTGCATTTGATACGAGGATGTCAATGGAAGATGTGAATTCACGCATATTGCACTTCTTAGTGAAAATATTCGGCTATGCCGCCGGGCCTATCGCAGAGAGGCTAAGGAAAAAAGCAGGAGAGCTTGTAATTGCTCCTGAAGGATTTATTGTAAAAGGGACAGAAGGTCCGCTGAAAGAAGGCGAACTTGAACGAGCTGCGACCTGGGCAAAGCAAATAAAGACTTGTCTATAAGCAACAATCCCGTCGCCACTATGGCGACGGTTAAACACAAACTTGACGCAATTCATATTCGATAATACAATGCTCACTCTGATAGACTCGTAGGGTGTGCGTTGCACACCGATAGAAAAATGGTGGGCAGTGCCCACCCTACCTTTATCGAAAATCGAGGTTCGTATGACATTGATAAACGAAAACTTTTTAAAACTTCAGGCGGGGTATTTGTTCCCTGAAATCGGCAGAAGAAAAAGGGCGTTTCAAGAAGCTAATCCCAATGCCAAAATAATCAGTATGGGTATAGGCGATGTAACCCAGCCCCTCGCGCCGGCTGTTATAAAAGCAATGAAAAAAGCGGTCGATGAAATGGGCCGAAAAGAAACCTTCAGAGGTTATGACGACGGCGGCGTTGGATACGAGTTTCTGCGAAAGGCCGTTAGCGAAAACGATTTTAAGGCCCGCGGAGCAGATATCGACATCGATGAGATAATCGTCAGCGACGGCGCAAAATGCGACACAGGCAACATACAGGAAATCTTCGGCTTAGATAATATCGTGGCCGTATCCGACCCCGTCTATCCGGTGTACGTGGATACAAATGTTATGGCTGGCCGAACCGGCAGGCCGGCAGGGCAGGGCAAATACGAAGGAATCATCTATATGCCATGCACCGAGGAAAATGATTTTGTGCCCGAACTGCCAAATGAAAAGGTGGATTTGATTTATCTTTGCTTTCCGAATAATCCCACCGGTGCGGTAGCGACAAAGCAGCAGCTTTCCAAATGGGTCGATTACGCCCGGCAAAGTAAAGCCATAATCCTTTTTGACGCTGCTTATGAAGAGTATATCAGCGATCCTGGTATTCCACATTCAATTTATGAAATCGAAGGCGCTAAAGAGACGGCGATAGAATTCCGCAGTTTTTCTAAAACAGCCGGCTTTACCGGCGTGCGGTGCGCCTTTACCGTTATTCCGAGGCAGCTTGTGGCCTATACAAAAGACGGCAGGGCGGTCGAGGTCAATCCAATATGGAAAAGACGGCAGTGCACTAAATTCAACGGCGTATCGTATATAACGCAAGCCGGTGCCGCAGCCGTCTATACCGAAGAGGGCAAAAAGCAAATAAAAAAGACCATTGATATTTATATGAATAACGCCAGACTTATTCGCGAGACGCTCAACGAAATTGGTTACACGATTTACGGCGGAATAAATGCACCATATCTCTGGCTAAAAACGCCGAAAGGTGTCGGCTCCTGGGAATTCTTCGATCTATTGTTGAAAAAGGCACACGTAGTTTGTACTCCCGGTGCCGGTTTTGGCTCAGCAGGCGAAGGTTACGTAAGACTTACAGCGTTTGGCCAGCCGGAAAGCGTCAAAGAGGCACTTGAGCGAATCAAGGCTATATCTTAATGACCAAAAAAACTGCATATATCGGCTTGGGCAGCAATTTAGGCGACAAAGAAAACTCTATTCGCCAGGCTCTAAAAATGCTCGCTGATGACGGGCGAATCGAAGTCACTCGCACAAGTGACATAATAGAGACCGCTCCATTAGGCAGCGTCGATCAGCCTCAATATCTGAATTCGGTTGCAGAGGTCAGTACATCACTGAGCGCAGAAGATTTGCACAAAAAGTTAATCGACATCGAGTTATTGCTTGGGAGAGTCCGATGTGAAAAATGGTCGCCGAGGATTATTGACCTGGACCTTTTGTTGTTTGACAATGATATTGTAAATCTGCCAAATTTAATCGTGCCGCATCCACAGATGCACCTGCGATCGTTTGTTCTTAAAGGCCTCTGCAGGCTAAACGGTGAATTATTGCACCCTGTGATGAAAGTGTCGGTAAAGGAGCTGGCAGCCCGGCTGAACGGCTGCGATTTTTTTCTCGATCCAAATATTCCACAGCTTGTCAGCGTAGCGGGCATTATCGGCGTAGGAAAAACTACATTAGCAAATGGCCTGTCGAAGCTTTTTGACTGTGAAGTCCTGCATGAGCCTTATGATACGAATCCATTTATGCCTGATGTTTATGCCGGTCGCAAAGAGCTGGCTTTAGACTCGCAATTGTATTTTCTTACCCACAGAGTCAGCCAGTTGAATCGTAAAATCTTGATGCCAGGCCGAATTGTTATAAGTGACTATGTTTTTAACCAGGATAGAATTTATGCCAAACAGTTACTTAACGACCGTCAGTTGGAATTGTACGATAAAATTTATGAGCCGATATGTGCTGAAGTTGTTAGGCCGGTGCTGGTAATATATTTAAGAGATTCCTCTAAGAAATGTCTTGAGCGTATTCGCCAGCGTGGTCGTCCCTACGAGCAGAGGATCGAGATGAAATTTCTGGATGCCCTTAGCCGAGAATATGAGCAGCTCTTTGCTGAATGGAAAATATGCCCGGTTATTCGAATATCAACGTCAGAATTCGATTGTAAACAAGATAGCGATATCGAGTATTTGGCAAATCAGATAAAATATTACGTAAGGTATTTAGCCCCGCCTTTTATAGGCGGGGTTTCCTGCAGAAATGAAAGTTGCACGAACAATACAATCGGTACGAAAATTAGTCAAAGCCGCACGAGCTAAAGGCAAAAGAATCGGTTTTGTGCCGACAATGGGAGCGCTTCATATCGGCCACGTCTCGCTAATTGAAGCGGCAACTCATAATACAGATTTTGTTGTCGTCAGTATTTTTGTTAATCCTACCCAGTTTGGCCCTGGCGAGGATTTTGAAAGGTATCCACGCCCATTTGATGAAGACCTGGAGATTTGCAGAAAGCATGGTGTGGATGTTGTTTTTGCCCCGACGGCGGAGGAAATGTACCCGAAAGAAAATCTTACATGGGTAAATGTAGAAAAATTATCTAAGCTGCTATGTGGCCAATTTCGTCCGGGTCATTTCAGAGGAGTAGCTACCGTTTGCGCGAAGTTATTTAACATCGTTACGCCGGACATAGCATTTTTCGGCCAGAAGGACGCCCAGCAGGCGATTGTCGTAAAGCGAATGGTCGCTGATTTAAATATGCCTTTGAAAATCCTTGTTTGCCCCACAATTCGTGAACCAAACGGCTTAGCTATGAGCAGCAGAAATCAATATTTAACTGCAAAACAAAAAATAGATGCGGCCTTGATTTATAAATCGCTTCAAAAATGCGAGGAGCTGATTCAAGCCGGCGTTACCGCAACAGCAGAAATTATAGGCCAGATGCGCAAAATACTTGATGAGATACCATCGGCAAAAATAGAATATGTAAGTATTGTGAACGCCGAAACACTCCAGAGCATCGACAAAATTACTGGCAAAGTCTTAGCTGCGGTCGCTATCAAAATCGGCTCAACCAGACTCGTAGATAACATTCTTGTGGACGCACCCAAAGAGTAGGGTATAATAAACTTTAAATGATTTTATTGAATTGTTAAATGGTAGGCAAATGAAAACTATACTGTCTTTTTCTGAAATAAAGGAACGCTTTGATGGTGAATGGATACTGATTGAAAATCCTGAAACCGACGGTGATTTTAACGTCAAACAAGGTGTAGTACTATGACACAGCAAGAATCGAGATGAAGTATATAGGAAAGCAAGAGAGATACAACCAAGACATTCTGCTATTTTATACACAGGTAAATTACCTGACAATGTAGCAGTTGTATTATGAAAATTAAGGGTGTCTAATGTAATGAATTGTATGTTTTGTTATTTCTGGACTCCCGCGCAGGCGGGAGTCCAGAAATAACAAAAACTGGATTCCCGCTTCCGGGCTTGTTGCTAAACACTATATCGGGGCATTTGAGATTGCCACGGCCTATTTCATAGGCCTCGCAATGACATGAAAACGCCGCCTTTGTCATTGCGAGGAGCGAAGCGACGAAGCAATCTCTTATTTGGCAACAGACCCTTCCGCGGGAATGACAGACGCAGAGCCTATTTTTTATTGAGGTAAGACCTTAACGTTTAATCCATTATGTTTATAAAGCTATTAAAAAGTAAGTTGCATCGTGCAATAGTCACCAATGCAAAGCTGAAATATCCCGGGAGTATCGCGATAGATTCTACTCTTATGGAAGCAGCCGGCATCTTGCCTTACGAGTCTGTTCTAGTCGCTGATTTTAACAATAGCAACAGACTTGAAACTTATGTTGTGCCGGCCGAAGCTAATTCCGGCCAAATTGTGATACTCGGCCCGGCTGCTCATCTGATCAAAACCAATGACTGCATTGTTATTATGAGTTTTGGTTTTTACACGCCCGAGGAAGTCAAAAAACATAAGCCCAAAATTATTATTCTCAACGAAAATAACAAAATAAATACTCGTTCATCGATCCTCGATACTTGATACTCGTCGAGCATCGAGCCTGTCCTGAGCAGGGTCGAAGGATATACAGAATCGAGCATCAAAAAAATGCATCCTGAACTTTTCAAAATACCATTCCTCGGCTTGCCCATAAATATGTATGGCGTAATGATGGTGGCAGGCTTTCTTGCTGCTGTGTCTCTAATCAGGCACCTTAGCCGCGAAATCACCCCTGACCCTCAGCTTATTACCAACGCCGCATTATACTCGCTGATAGCCGGCGTCACGGGTGCCCGTTTGTTCTATGTCGTCCACCATATTAACGAGCTGGAAGGGGGTTTGCTTTCTATTATCGCCATCTGGCACGGAGGTTTGGAACTTTACGGCGCCGTGCTTTTTGCCATCCCGATTATTGCCATATATCTTCTATACCATAAACTTCCCATTCGCCAGTACCTTGATATTTTAGCTATTGGCTTGATGCTGGCATTAGCCTTTGGAAGAATCGGCTGTTTTATGAGGGGTTGTTGTTTCGGAAAACCATCGAATTTGCCCTGGGCTGTTCGCTTCCCTTATGGTTCAGATGCTTATTACAACCAGATATATCCTGACCTACAGAGAAATCGTCCGCAGCCGTACATGAAGCTGCCGGAGGACTACTTCGGCAATTACACTAACAATGGAAAAACCTTTTATGGCTTAAAACCATTCAAAGATTTGACCGAGCAGCAAAAGGATATGGTCACAAAAGGCCAATATCGCTGTTTGCCTGTTCACCCTACCCAATTATACTCATCGGCAAAGGCTGTGGTTTTGTGCCTAATACTTTACCTTTTCTGGCGAAGGTCTCAACGAGCTTGCAGGTACAACAACATGTACAAACTTTTTGTCAAACCAGGAAGCACATTTGCCCTTATGTTCATAGTTTATGGCTTTGCACGATTTTTCATGGAATTTCTCCGCGATGATAATCCTTTTGAATTCGATAGTTTAACGATTTCACAAATTATCAGCGTTATATTGATTCTATTCGGAGCGGCTCTAATGGCAGTGTTTCACAGAATGAAATCAGAGCTAAAACGCAATTAACCAAATACTTTATTGATTGTAACTTATTTCTCTATATGGGCTTAAATTCTAATATTGAAACTATAAACAAATACAAATGTCCAAGACCTGAAATTCAAAACAAGCTTTCTGAGCCGTCAGCATAAGCTTTTTGGATCATTTGGATTTAGAATTTAGTATTTCGAATAGCTCTGTAGAAAACAATGTGTTATTGTCATTTCGAGCGAACCGAAGGTGAGTCGA
>CAZRNB010000019.1:0-32817 GCA_964601355.1 uncultured Pirellulales bacterium | reverse complement strand
AGAAAAATGAAAATCTTATTTGACAATCGACAGCCTTTCATGAATAGGATGGGCAATGCCCACCACTTCTATTGGTGTGCGTTGCACACCCTACTTTATTCTTTTAGTATCGCGATTGCTTCTTCGACGCTTACGCCTTCATGTACCATTCTGCATAGGGCGGCGACCATTTTCTCAGGGGTTTTGTGCTGAAATGCGTTTCGGCCTATCGATACACCTGCGGCGCCGGCTTTCAGAGCGCCTTCTACCATCCTGAAGATGTCCTCATCGCTTCCCATTTTCGGCCCACCGGCTATTACTACCGGTACGGGACAGCCGTCAACAACCTCCTTGAAGGTTTCAACACCACCGGTGTAAGGCACCTTAACGATGTCTGCCCCTAACTCGGCCCCAACTCTTGCGGCGTGCTTTACATTGCTGACGTTGAATTCATCTTTGATTTTCGGCCCGCGGGTGTACATCATTGCCACGAGCGGTATCTGCCATTGCATGCACTGCCCGCTTACGTAGCCGAGCTGCCAGAGCATTTCTTTGTCTGTTTCTGCACCAAGATTTATATGGACGGAGACTGCATCAGCGCCGAGCTGAATTGCTTCTTCGACGGTGCAAATAAGCTCTTTTGCGTTCGGATCGGGACTTATCGATGATCCGCCGGAAAGGTGAATGATCAGACCAACGTCACCACCGGTGCCACGATGTCCCGCGTGTACCATACCTTTGTGCATCAGGATGGCGTTTGCTCCGCCGGCTACCACCTTGCTAACCGTAGTACGCATATCTGCCAGACCTTCAATGGGGCCGACCGTGACGCCGTGATCCATCGGGATAATCACCGTCTTGCGTGAATTGCGGTCGATAATCCTTTCCATTCTTATCATTTTGCCTATCATTGCTTATTCTCCAAATAAGTATTTTTTATAATATTTAACCGAAATTGCTCAAAAGGCAAGAAAAAAATCTTATTTGGTTAGTCAGTGGTCAACTGACAGTTATTGGCAAATATAGCGAAGACCAGCGGATATAAGGAATTGTTGGAAGGTATGCTAATGTTGCAGTAATTATCTATTTTGCGTGTGTGTGGAACCATTTCTTCTGCTCAGAATCAGCATCAATAACAAATTGAATATCATCGGAGCTTTTGCCATTATAGGCTTCATTGAAGGAAATTTCCAGCTCATAGTGTGTGTTTGGGCTGAGCAATACCGGGCCGTACTTAGTTTCTATCGATGGGAGCGAGACTTTACCTGACAGGCCGTTGCTATCAACCGGCTTCCACTCCAGTTCGATGGATGTGACGTTTTGGTCGGTCACCGGCTCCCAGGTGAACGTCACTAACGATGGGACGTCGGTCTCATTAGGCCCAGGAATGGCGGGTTTCGGCTCTTGAGTGACAAGCGGAATGTTTCCACCGTCCGGACGTGCATAGTGAATGCTTGTGGTATAAGCTCCACCGTCGGTATGCAAGACCGTGAATACCCAGTCTCCGGAGGGGAAAGCCGCCAGTTGCGAGTCTGTGTCAAATAGAATCTCTGTGCATAGCTCTCCTTGCCCCTCATAGTGCAGAGGATAAATTATTCCATTTGGTGCCACGACACTCGCGGAAGCAACATTGCCATCGGAGATAATGGACACGTCGATGTTATAGCGAGACCCCTGGTCCCGAAAGTATTCAACGCTTTTCGATATCTCGATAAGAGGCTCGGCGATTTCGCCCACAAAGTCAATTTGCCACTTGTTTCCTGAGATTTCCTCTCCGTCGCTGGATGTGCCGGTTGTTACGCTTTGGTCTTTGAAAAGGTAACCTGGTTCTGTTACGCTGATTATATATTTTGTTTCCGATGGGAGATTCGCCAGTGCGTATATGCCTTTGTCACGGGTAATCGTTTCGTATTGAAGGCTGCCGCTTTTTGCTGTTACTGTCGCGCCGCTAATTGGAATACCTGACGTGTCGGTGACTGAGCCGCTGATTATCTCGCCTGTGCCTGTGATGAAAATGTTATATAAGCACGCGATAACTGACGTGTACACGTTATATGCGTCAATTTTCGGCAGGTTGTACCATGCGTCATCGCTCCCGGCCCAGCCCATATTAAGATGGTGATATAGAGTAGAATCATTATAACCGTAACCATCGCATATAACTGCGTGTCCGCTTTGTCTGCGCCAGATTCCGAGCATAACAGGATTGCCGTAGTCAAGGTTTGGATTAATCATGACGGCTAATCCGGAACCTATATTGAAACTCTGATTATATCCCTTAATGGCGTTGGCATACTTGAAGGTAGTAATAAGCGCTTCCTTAGCGCTGAGGGCGTCGGAGCTTGAGCCGTCGGCGGCGTATTCCATGTAGGCGGAGATGCCGGCGTCATAACAAAGCGCGCCTATTGCCCGTAGCTGGACATCAGACGTGGTACAATCAGGCGCAGGTGGCATATTGCTCCAGTTATAAGCGGAGCCTTTGCCGTCGCCGCCCATTGTATATGCTGTTCTTTTCTTTCCATCGACTTTTATTGTAAAATCTTGTTTGCCTATTCCCGTCGTTGGATATTGGTAATAGTGCATAAGCTGAGCTATGGAAGTGGCGACGCAGCCGCATGGATAATTGTTGGGCGTATAGTAGTTATAGCAGAACCTATTGCAAACGTCGAGCTGGGCCCATTTGCTTTTTATCAGCGGCGCAACACGAAGATCGGAGATTGAATACAGTCCGAAAGCAGAAATGCGGCCTCCCGAAGTCTCTGCAAGGCTGATATAACGGCCCCATTTGCTCTGAGATTCGGAGATAGTAAAGGCCCTGATTCCTGATTGTTGGCTTTGCCCGTCTCGAACTTCCGCCAGCCGGCTTTTCATGTCCTGAGTGACTAACACTCCAAGAGGATTCTGGATAGAGTCGTCGAATGTCCCGTCGTCGGCAAAGCCGATTATTGGCTCAACAAGATTATCAGCCGATACAATTACAAATCCCGTGGGTCGCAGATAGACGATATAATAAGCCGGCTCACCAGTTTCGTCCGTGAAGGTCTCGACTTGTGTTATGATGTGGCCGATAGTCGTGCCAAGGGGGCGAGCATCAGTTTTAAGCCAGCCTGTGACGGCCTTTTCAGCTTCCTGAACCGTCGCTGGTCTTGCCCAGAGTTGAGAGCAAAAAATTTGCAATAACAACAACGTTATTACAAAAATGTTGTTTCTGAGTCCTTCTTTATTTTTCGCATTAAAAGGGATAATATTTACATACCTCCCAGCCGAAAGAGGTTAATTTCTGATAATCTGATTTCCAGTAGTTATATTATACAATTTTTCCTGTTCAAATTCAAGAGCGCATAGGGCGGAAGACAAAAGACGGTAGATAAAAATTAGAAGTCTGTCTTCCGTCCTCCGTCCTCTGTCTTCTGTTTTTGCTCTTGCTTTTGTGCGTAATCGCTGTTATATCTTTGAGTTACTATGACTTACTTGGCTGTTCCAATAGCAGCGAAGAATGTAGAGCAGGCAAGGCAGCAGACAGAAGCTGCCGTGGCTTGCGGAGCCGAGATGCTGGAGCTGCGAACGGATTACCTTGAAAATCTTAGCGTCGATTTAGTTAAGGATTTAATTGTTCAGGTTAGATCGGCTTTAAGCCGGCTATTTCCTTTAGTTGTAACCTGCCGTGACAAGCAGCAGGGCGGAGCGCATCCTTATCCACTACAGTTGCGAATCGATGTGCTCGCAGCGGCTCTAAAAGCCGGAGTTGAATTCATTGACATCGAATTTGATAATTTCCTCCGCACGGAAAATCAGGAAAGAATACGAGTGGCATTATCGCAGAGTGCCAGGGGCAGAGTGATTTTGTCAGCCCATAATTTCAGCACGAGATTCGCTGAACTCAGGCAACTATATCGCAGCATCTTAAATTCATATCCGGGAGGAATACCGAAACTTGTCTATACTGCAAAACATATCAACGATTGCTTTGAGGCCTTTGACCTGCTGCGACAGAGCAGCGGCGAGCGAATAATTTTTTGCATGGGCGAAGCGGGTCTTATCAGCAGGATTTTAGCAAAGAAGCTCGGCAGTTTCCTGACCTTTGCCAGCAGTGATGAGCAAAACGCAACGGCACCAGGGCAATTGACCACAACGCAATTAAAAGGTTTGTATCGCTTTGACCAAACTAACTCTGAAACCGAGCTTTTCGGCGTGATAGCCGACCCGGTCGGCCATTCGTTAAGCCCTGCGATTCATAACGCCTGCTTTGCACAGGCTGGGTTAAACAAACTGTATCTGCCGCTGTTGGTCCAGGGCGGGCGGGAAAAGTTTGATGAATTTTTGAATAACGTACTTTCCAGAAAATGGCTGCACTTTAAGGGCTTTAGTGTCACGATCCCTCACAAGGAGAATGCACTGAACTATGTTAAGGCAAAGTGTGGCTTTATCGAGCCTTTAGCTGAAAAAATTGGTGCAGTTAATACGTTAGTTTTTGACGAGCGACGAGCGACGAGCGATTCATCCTTCGCAGTAGCCCCCGACAAGTCGGGGCAGCTACGGAGAATGGACGAGCGACAAGTCAGTGCCTACAACACCGATTATGCTGCTGCTTTGGATACGATTACTTCATCGCTTAAAATATGTCGAGCTGATTTGAAGGATATGCCCGTGGCAGTTATCGGCGCAGGTGGCGTGGCAAGGGCGATTGTAGCCGGCTTAAGTGATGTTGGAGCGAAAGTTAAGATTTACAACCGGACTATCGAGCGGGCGGAGAAACTTGCTGCTGAATTTGGCTGTCAGTTTGCCGGCCTGGATGGTTTGCAAAACTTAGATGCGAAGCTGCTGATAAATTGTACAAGTATCGGAATGAAAAGAACAGAAGACAGAAGACAGAAGACAGAAGACGGAAGACAGGAGACAAGCTACGAGACGCCGGTGTCGCAAGAGTACCTGAAAAAAGGCATGGCCGTTTTCGATACTGTTTATAATCCAGCCCAGACAAAACTGCTAAGGCAAGCCAAAAGAAAGAGATTAAAAACAATCGACGGCTTATCGATGTTTATCAACCAGGCCGCCGCCCAATTCAAACTCTTCACCGGCCAAGATGCCAATTTACAACTTATGCGAAAGACGATACTTAATTACCTTTGATGAAAGTAGAGGTGAGAATAAGTATGGACACTTCGGTTTTCGTTGCAGTCATAACAGCTTCAGGAAGTATTCTTGCAGGTTCTTTAACCTTCTATCTTACTAAAAGACATCAGTGGAAGGTTGAATGGCAGCATGAAAAGCTTAATCATTATAAGGTGTTGTTGTCATCTCTTTCTGATTTGGCTGTAGGAGGTACTGATAGAGAAGAGTCACATCAGAGATTTGCATTAGCATCTAATACGATAGCACTTGTTGCTCCTCAATATGTTATAACGGCCCTGATGGATCTTCATGATGAAGTAAAATACTCAAATCCAAATAAATCGCCGGAACGTTCTGATGAGCTTTTGAAGAAGTTACTCTTGGCTATCAGAAAAGATATTGGCCTTTCAAAAAAAGATAGGGAAAATCAATTCGTATTTCATTTAATAGGTTTTGCACCTAGATAATTATTGCTCTGCGAGAATGATTATTGGTATATTCAGAAGCGGTACAAGGAGTGGATTCCTGCCTGCGCGGGAATGACAGAGAGGATTAAGCAGTATATGGTGGCGATGAAACAAATAGAGGAGTTTGGACAGCGGATTGGACGCGAATTTGGCGCTGAACGCGTTATACTCTTTGGCTCTTATGCGCGAGGCGAAGTCACAGAAGATTCGGACATTGACCTGTTTATTGTTGCTAAGACTTCCCTATCCCCGGCTAAGCGTTATGGTGCGGTAAGGCGTCTATTGGCTGATGTCCCTTCCAGCTTTGATATTATTGTCAAGACGCCAGAAGAATACATTCGCTGGCGGTCTGTAGTAAATAATATCGTCTATTTTGCAGATAAATACGGGAAAGTTCTCTATGAACGAGCAGACTCGATAGCTCAGAATAATCAGCAATAGCCAAGTAAATTTATTGTATTTTTACTATTCTTCATTTCACAATTTAATCGTTGCTCTACGGTTGAATGCATTCGCGTGCAAGTTATATTGTTGGGTAAGGTGGAGTCATTCTATTTCTTATTATCTTAATCGATAATGGTCCCTTTTGTCACCTCGACCGAGGCCAAAAGGCCGAGTGGAGAGGTCTGCCTTAAAAAAGCAGATTTCTCCACTTCGGCCCACCCCCAGTGGGCCTACGGTCGAAATGACATACGTTTCTGTCTGCAGGTTTTTCCAACAATCATGATATGCACCGAATTCATTCGTTTTTCTTTTGCTTTTAATTGTTTTTACACTTAATTGGCGATATAATTCCAATCTGTTTTGGATATTAGATGAGGAGAAAAAATGGCAAAGAAGGGGAAAGTTGTATTGGCGTATAGTGGGGGGCTGGATACCAGTGTCATTCTGCCGTGGCTTAAAGAGACATACGGCTATGAAGTGATAGCATTCGCAGCCGATTTGGGCCAGGGTGATGAGCTTTCCGGCATCAAGCGTAAGGCGCTTGCCAGCGGGGCGGTCAAGTGCATCGTCAAAGATCTGCGCAAAGAATTTGTCGAAGATTACCTTTGGCCGCTGCTTAAATCAGGCGCTATTTATGAGAAAGAATATTTGTTAGGCACAAGCATTGCCCGGCCACTCATTGCCAAGCATCAGGTTGATGTCGCCCATGCTGAAGGTGCGACAGGAGTAGCTCACGGTGCAACCGGCAAAGGCAATGACCAGGTCCGCTTTGAATTGACATATATGGCTCTTGATCCGACGCTGAAGATTATCTCGCCGTGGAAAGACCCGAAGTTCACGCTTATTTCCCGCGAGGCAGCAGTGGATTACGCCAAAAAACGCAAGATTCCGATTGAACAGAGCAAAAAGAAGATATACAGCCGTGACCGCAACCTCTGGCATATCAGCCATGAAGGGGCGGACCTGGAAGACCCAGCGAATGAGCCGAAGGATGATTTATTTGTTATCTCTCGGCCTGTTGCAAAAGCGCCACATAAGCCGGATTATGTTGAAATTGGTTTCAATGAAGGTGTACCTGTGAAACTCAATGGCAAACAAATAAACGGCGTAAAGCTGATTGAGAGTTTGAACCAGCTTGGCGGCAAACACGCCGTCGGCCAGGTGGATATCGTCGAGAATCGCTTAGTCGGCATAAAATCGCGTGGCGTTTATGAGACGCCGGGCGGAACGATTCTCGTTACAGCCCATAACGTATTGGAGAGCCTAACACTGGACAGAGAAACTTTGCACTACAAACAGCAGATTGCATTGAAATATGCTGAGCTGGTCTATTATGGCCAGTGGTTCAGCCGGTTGCGTGAGGCTCTTGACGCATTTATTGATGTCACCCAGCGAAGCGTCACCGGCTCGGTGCGAGTGAAACTCTTTAAAGGCCGATGCACGCCGGCCGGCGTGACAAGCCCCAACAGCTTGTATCGCACGGATTTAGCGAGCTTTAAGATGGGAGCCGAGTATAATCCGAGCGATGCAACCGGCTTTATTCGTTTGTTTGGCTTGCCGATGAAAGTCGCCGCGGCAGTTAGAATGAAAAAAAGAAGTTTTAAGTGAGCTAAAGTGACTAAAGTGAGCTAAAGTGACTAAAGTGAGCTAAAGTTATAATTTGTAATTTTAGGCACTTTAGTCACTCCAAACTTTAGGCACTTTAATCAGGGATGGCATTGTGGCGGTACCGGATTGGATTTGGTTTGTTTTTCTTTTTGCATTTGGCTGTTGTGTAGGCAGCTTCTTAAACGTTGTCATCTATCGTTTGCCTCGTGACAAGTCCATAGTCACGCCGCCTTCAGCATGTCCTGCCTGCGGGAAACATATTCATTTTTACGATAATATCCCGCTTGTATCCTGGCTGCTATTACGAGCAAAATGCCGATTCTGCAAAGCCCCCATCTCGCCTCGTTATTTTGTTATCGAGTTGTTCACGGGACTGCTTTTCGTCGGCCTTTTCATCTTATATTTTCGTACCGATTTGAGGGCCGGCCTGTGTAGTTTTTCATCCGGCGGCTGGCTTATCTATTTTCTCTCTATTATTTTGTTGGCTGCTTTTACCGCCGCTTCGGCAATCGATCTGGAATTGTGGATTATCCCACTTTCGATTTGCTGGTTTGTAACCGCTGTTGGCTTAGTCGGCTCGGCGGTCGGAGGCTATATAATTGATCCATCCCTAATTCATGCGTACCGGCTTTTGCCAAGCGCCTCGGCTGGAACCGGATCTCTTGTAATTGGCGCTTTAGTGGGTTTGGCTATATCCTGCGTACTTTTAGTAACTGGTTTAATTAAAGGAAGTTACGTAACAGAGGACAGAGGACAGAAGACAGAGGTTTACCCGCCTGTGGCGGGACAGAAGACAGAAGACAGAGGTTTACCCGCCTGTGGCGGGACAGAAGACAGAGGGGAGCATAAGTTTAACCATCGTTTAGAGGCTTGTAAGGAGATCATTTTTTTACTGCCGATTATTATTTGCTCAGTTTTTGCTTTTTGGGTTCTAAAAGAATTTGCTCCAGTGAACAAATGGTGGTCTGATTTTTCACAACATTCTGTAATTACTGGATTTTTGGGCAGTTTGTGGGGCTATTTTGTGGGATGTGGTGTAGTCTGGGCCACACGTATTATTGGAACTTTGGCCTTTGGAAAAGAGGCGATGGGCCTTGGAGATATGCATTTGATGGGGGCGGCAGGGGCTGTAATTGGGCCGTTTTTTGTAGTCCTAGCTTTTTTTATTGCCCCATTCTTCGGTCTGGCTTGGGCGGTCTTCCAAATGTTTTTTAGAAAAACTCGACAAATTCCTTATGGTCCATTCTTGTCATTGGCTGTATTTGCTGTTATGATTTCACACGACTGGATTTTGAATTACTGGGGATTTATAATTTATCGTTAAAAAGAAGAATTAAATTTCGGTGCTTAAGGAGATTAAAAATGCGAAACGTTAATACAAAAACCATTTCATTGTTGATGTGCTTAATATCAATCACTTTTTTGTGCGGCTGCACCAACTGGCAGAAAAAATATGATTATCTGAATGTGGAGCATGAGAATCTCGAGGGCAGGTTTGAAAATATACAGGGGGAAAGGGATCAGCTTGCTGAAAAGCTTTCGCAAGACCAGCAAACCATTCAGGACCTGCAAAAACAGATTAGTGAGCGCAAAAGAAGTCCAGCCGAGGTCACCGGCTTTGGAGCAGGTTACGACGTTGCCTTTGATCCGGCAGCCGGAACAATTACCGTAACTCTTCCGAATGAGATCTTATTTGATTCTGGTAAAGCCGCGCTTAAACAAACAACGAGCAAAGAGCTTGATCATATTGAGTCTGTTTTGAAAAGCAAGTATTCCGGCAGGCAGGTAGATGTAATTGGCCATACGGATACAGACCCTATTAAAAAATCGTCGTGGAAAGATAACTGGGAGCTTTCCGCAGAACGGGCTTTAACCGTGCTTAGATATTTGGTTCAGCGTGGAATTCCGGAGAGCCAGATACGAGCATCCGGCTGTGGGGCTGCCAAGCCAATTGCTTCAAATGCTAATGCCGCGGGCAAGGCAAAGAACCGCAGAGTCGAAATCGTTGTCCACATGAGATAGTAACTCGCTGTTTGATCCTTGATGCTCGTTTTTCGTATCTGTTGTTTCTGAGCCGATTGCAAAGATGCGCATTTAATTCAATAGGTGTGGCGCGGGCTTGTGCCCACCGATAAAATCTATTTTACAAAAACGTCAGTTTTTACATTGCTATAAAAATCGATAAGGAAGGCGTTCGTTTGTGAGTAAGGTAGGGTGGGGCTTGCCCCACCAATTCCTTATCTATTCAACGAAAGTATCAGTTTTTATTGTGCCATACTCATTGATGTGGATAGTTATGGTACCATCTCTAGCCGTATAAAATGATTTTGTCTTGTTGGTGTTGATTGTCCCCAATCCAGTTATGGGTTTAGTCCTTTCATATTGGCTTTGGTCACAGCTATTTATCAAAATATCGGCTTTAAGATTTTCCAGAAAGCCGGGCTCTAACGAAGCAGCCAAACCGTGATGTGGAACAATCACTACATCGGCTTTTAGATGGTGAAAGGGCCGAAGCAGCTCTCGCTGTGCGATTTTTTCAATATCAGAGCATAAAAGTATGTTCCTGCCGGCAAATTCAATCAGCGAAACCACTGATTTGTCATTGTCACTTAATTTTTCATTACGCTGAGTCTCTTCGCTCAGCCAGAGTATTTTTATTCTCGCTTTGCTATTAAGGTTTAAATCTGTACCTAAGCGTTGTATTTCAAGCCCCTGATTTTTTAACAATGTCTTGAGGGTTCCTGCTGTGTCGCACGGATCTGTTTCCGCGGCTGAAAAAAATGCATCATTAGCGTAAACGCCGTTCACATCACAATGTTCGACAATCTCAGGTATTCCGTTAATGTGGTCAACGTCATTATGGCTTATGATAATAGCATCGATTTTATTTATTCCGCTATAGTCCAGGAACGGCGCGACAATTCGTTTGCCGATGTCGTTTTTGTACATTGAGCCTGCGTCAAATATGACGTTGGTTTTGCCCGGCAGTTGTGCCAGTATTGCCTGGCCGTGGCCGACATCGAGACAATTAAGGATTAAATCGTCCCGATAAGTCCTTTGCCATTTTGTGATGCCTAAAAAGACAATCACTGTCAAGGCCATTGCCATGCAAATAGCTTTTTTTAGTAAAGGATGCTGCAAATAAACGAAAAATACAAAAAGAATGAAGAGGTAATAGAGAATTATTAACAAAGAGGATATACTGCCTATAAGTATTTCCGATATGTTCCAGCTGGCAAAAAGTTTTACAATCCAGACCAATAGACCTGTGAGCGGGATTATTATCATATCCAACATCGATGCTATACTTGGCAGGAACAACGCTAAGACTATTTTTGAGTACCCAATAACCGAAATTGCAGCTATCAACGGCGAAACAACCACCGTCCAGATGCTCGTTAAGTAGTTAATCGTGTAAAAATGATATAGTAAAATGCCAGCACTTGCGAGCCATGCAGCAAAACTTACTGCAAATACTTTTATTACAGGTGAGGTAATTCTAAAAATAATGCGGATATAAATGCTTCTTTTTTGTGTGTCAGTTTCTCCGAGCTTGTCTGTTGTTCTTTCATGTATAAAGTTCTCGATCGGGCCTGTAAAAAGTAGAATCCCAGCCACGGATGCAAACGAAAGCTGCCAGCCCGGTTCAAATAGATAGGTCGGTCTTACAAGTAAAAGTATCACTGCCGCCAGTGACAATGTATTGAAAGGATTGTATTTTCGGCGGAATAAAAATGAGATGCAAAAAATAGAACTCATAATAGCTGCTCGAATCGCTGGTGAGTTGGGCGGGATAACCAGTAAAAAAGTACTTGCAGCAGCCATGCATATTATCGCCTGAGCGGGTTTCATGAGACCTGCTGTTTTGCACAGCCGCCAGATAATCCAGAACAAAATCATGAAGTTCATTCCGGAGAGACATATAAAATGCAATAGGCCGGTCTTGCGAAAGGCTTCGTAGGTTGCGTTATCGATGTTTTGTCTATAGCCTAACAGCAGGGCCTGCAGCAAACCTTGGCTTTGGTTCTCCGCCAAGGTATCACCTAATAAAGCCTGCATGGCTATTTCTCTTAGCTTTCTTTTTACTTTGGAAAGGTAGTCTGTATGGCTATTTTCTAACAGTTTAATGCTATCCCGTGATTCAATAGATGCCGCGATAAAAACATTTCTCCGGGCCATATACTTTGCGACGTCGAATTGTCCTGGATTAGTGGTTGTTTTGAATCTATCCAGCCAGCAGTATGCCTGTATGGAATCGCCGGCTTTTAAATCCAGCAGAGGTTCAGCCACCTGCACCCGAATAGTGCCGTGTACTTTTGCCCAGCCTCTAATGGTTTTTACTTCCTTTAGCTTGAGGTAGAAGCTGGTTGTTGGATCGTTGTATGTAAATTGTGCAAACTGCCACTGCTGGTTTTCATTTATATACGGCTCGGTGATAATCTGTCCGCGAATTGTTGCTAATTTTCTATCATCAGTTACGAAATTGCGAATATCATCAGGTCTTGGCTGATAGAAAATGCCCAATCGAATCGCTCCGAGGCACGCAAAGCATATACAAGCTAAATATGCAGTGACGTATGATGGGCAGGTCATTTTTGACACGGCAAACAATATAAATGTGCCAACTGTGCAAGAGACAAGCAACATCAGCCAGAAGTGGATTGGCCAGGTTAATATGTCCTGTATCAAGATACCGATTATCAATCCAGCCGCGATAAAAGCAAGGGGCGATGTGCTTAAGATTTGTTGTTGAAGTTCTTTTCCGCCTGCACGCTCTCTATCAATTAGAGCTAATTTTTGCTGGATGTCGTCCATACTTATCCTGCGAATTTTATCGCAGTCCATGTTTGTTTGCTACGTATAACCCATAGATTTTTTGTATATTGTTTTGTTGCAGAATGTTTTCCGTGCACAACGGCTATTTATGACGAACAAAGAAAATGGTATAAGTTATATATGGTTGATAGGATTGTTTACCAGATAAATAATGATATGGCACCTCTCGTCACTCGGCGAGATGTGCTTTGAATGGTTTGAAATGGTGGTGACAGGTGATGGAACAAATAGAGCGGCTTAAGGAAGTTTTGGAAAACTTGTACGCTAAATATAATCGGCCAGAGTTTATACCGCCGGACCCTTTGCAATTTCTGTACAAGTATTCAAATCCCGCTGATCGGGAAATTGTTGGTTTGTTATCGGCTGAGCTGGCTTATGGAAGGGTCGAGCAGATTGAAAAAAGTCTGAATAACTTATTTGGCCGAATGGGGGAAAGTCCGTATGCGTTTGTGAGAAACTTTAGCCAGGCTGAGCGGGAAGGATTAAAGGATTTTAAGCATCGTTTCACATCCGGCAGCGACATTTCGGATCTTTTGCAGGTTTTGCAGGAGGTATTGGATGAGAAAGGTTGCATAGAGAATTTCTTTTTGCTGGGCTACAAGGATACGGATGATAATATTATTTCGGCACTATCGAAATTTTGTTATTCATTACTTGACAAATTTGCGAAGCGCAATAATGGGGCAGTCACAAAAGGATTTCGTTATTTGCTGCCCGACCCGGCAGCGGGAAGTGCATGCAAAAGGCTGAACCTTTTTCTGCGATGGATGGTACGTAAGGATGATGTCGATCCGGGATTGTGGACTTCAATTGATAAAGCTAAATTGATTGTGCCGATGGATGTGCATATAGAGCGATTGTGCAGAATATTAGGATTGCACAATCGAAAAACGGCCTCTTTATTAAGCGCGATGGAAATAACGGAGAGTTTTGCCGAAATCGAGCCGGCTGATCCGGTAAAGTATGACTTTGCATTGAGCCGGATCGGCATCTTAGAGGATTGCACCGGCAAGCTTCAGCCTAAGTGTCAGGACTGTGAGCTTTTGGAGTTTTGCTCCCGGAAATGATGGGGTGTAGCAGAGCCGCGACCATACAGAGCCGCGACCGTAAGGGAGCGGTAAGACGATGGACGAAAGATGACAGGGTCAATCGCAAATAATTTCTATGATTTATACAATACTCAATTTTGCGGAAAGCTTTATTGAATAGTTATGAGTAAAGTTCAGGGTAAAATAAAAGTTTTGTTTCTTTGTACGGGTAATTCATGCCGCAGCCAAATCGCAGAGGGCTGGGCCAGGCACTTGAAAGGCGATGTCATTGAGGCGTACTCTGCGGGCGTTTGGCCGGCAGGAGTTAATCCCAAAACGATAAGGGTGATGGCGGAAGCAGGGGTGGATATTTCCGGCCAAACGTCCAAGCATGTCGATGAGCTTCTGGATATTGACTTTGATTATGTTGTAACGTTGTGCGATAATGCCAGGCAGCTTTGTCCTGTATTTCCCGGCAAAGCCAGGCTTATTCATAAGGGCTTTGATGACCCAGTTGCTGTGGTTGGTAGCGAAGAGAAAATCATGCAGACCTATCGCAAAACTCGCGATGATATAAAAGTATTTATAGAAACGCTGCCGGAAAGTCTGGAATGAGGTCAGAGGGCAGAAGGCAGAATACAGAGCCGCGACCGTAAGGGAGCGGTTGATTGTTGCTTATGGATTCAGAACAACTTGAAAAATATAGCTCAGCTATAACACTTTCAGATATGGAAGTCTTTGTATTTCCGGAGCTGACGTTCAGCCTGGTTTTAGCCAATATTATGAGCCCGATTATCTGGCAGTGGCGCGAGGCTGATTGTTTCAAAAAGCTCGAAGGCAAAAGCACATATAGGAAGCTTTTGCGCCTGCGGCAGTTCATAATGGACGAGTTTGAGTTTAACCTCGACTTGGAAACCTGGGGCCTTACGACAAAACAGAAAGAGTTTGCGCGATTCAAGGATTTTCTTTCCCCGCAGGAAATTGCCGCCAGTAACGCGCTATTCGGCTATGAGGGTGACAAATATTATTTTGATGTAGATATTCGCAAACATTTCGGCCTTGATAAATACGATGGCGACGTAATTCCATACTGGAAGACTGAAACCGTCGAGGCGATGAGTGCGTTTCGCTTTAAAAAAGGCTATACAACCGGTGCAGGCGAATGTGTGTCACTCTCATCTTTGTATGCCGCAGCCGCTTTTATCGTTTGTGGAGTCCCTCTGGAAAAAATCTTTATGATACTTACGCCCCTGCACTCGCAGAATTTTATTGATATAGAAGAGGGTATTTTGACCAATAACAGGCGCCTGATTACCAAAACGATGTGGTTTAACGGCACTGAAATATCAAGCAAGGCACAGCGGGCCTTGCGCAACGAGAAAGTGACAATTGTCGCCCACCCATCAGGCTACGTACATTGTTTGTATAACGATGCCACAATAGATAAAGATGCCTACCAATATTTCATCAAACGGCTAAGCTCATATTTGTCGGCGGATTTAACTATCGAGAGCTTTGCCAGTTTTTTGCGATGTTATCCGAAGTACCAGCGATTCTTTCAGCTTTGCCGCGATTGTCACAATCAGCCGCAGTATCTCAAGGCTGAAGTCCTTTTCCATTACGAGCATGGCAGCGACAACAAGATCGGCTGCAGAAGCCAGGAGAAACTGTTAGCTGATGTATCTGATGAGGATTTTCTGCCGTCTCCGCTATCAGACCGAATCCGCTGTGACCAGCTCGAAGAATTTATGCGCACAGAAAAACCTGATGTTAAGACATCGGCCGGAAAAGCGGCATTCGCAAAATTCGTCGGGCAGTTCGTTCCCGATGCCGAGAAATTTGTTGAGGATTTATCAGGTTTCCTGCACGTTGAAGCCGAGCTGCCACCTTTCAATAGGAACTTTGTGCCTTCGGAGACTATAGAAATACCCGTTGATTGGGACCGGCAGAGGATAATTGAGTATCTTATGGATAAACGCAGCAGCAATACCACAGTTGACCTTGCTTTTTATGCGTATCGCGATATGGAAAGCTGCGATTGGAGGCCGTTTATCAAGGCGGCTGTAGAACGCAATCCAGTCTCGATTCAGGCCGTAGAGAATAAGTCTATCGAAAATGTTTATACAATGCTCGAAGCAATGAATAATAATTCTATTTATGATGGCAAACGTCTGGCTCAGCCGGATGAGGTTGCAAATTACCAAACCGGCGATGGACTCGAGAAGGCCTTCTTCTTAGCTAATATTATTCGAGATAAGCAGCCTACAAAAGATATAGAGATAATTGTTAATGGCAAAGATGTGGTTGTAAAAGGCACCGGCGAATATCATTTTTCATCCGTGAAGGGGCTTACAAAACACATTAGCATCTCCGCAGGAGGTGCCATCGAAGTAGTAGAATGATAATGTTTTGTAGAGAACACCTATCATCATTTCTGACGTAAGGCATACTGCGTAGACCGAAGTACTGGGATTGCCGATTTGCGATTGCAGAATTACGTCCATTCTCCGTAGCACTGCGAAGGATGAAATTGGAAATCGAAAATCTTAAATCGAAAATCGCAAATTTTCTGTTGCTTTTCCCGATAATTCTCACAATAATACTCTAAACAGCGGAATTTTAACTTTTGATTGAATCCAATAAAATGTAAATGGTAATTGGTTAATGGTTCAGAGTTCATTGTTCATCGAAGAACATCGAACAATTAACAAAGAATTTGGACGCAATACGCATCACGCAAGACGTGATGCATTTGAAGGTCAAAAACGGCAAGGGCTTCAAAAAGGCGTGATTAGCTAAAACATTTTGAAATATGTTTTATTTGGAAACATATAATGCCTGATTAGTTAGCTCTCGGAATTATTGAACAATAACCAAGTAAAAATAGAAAAAGGAGAGAATTCTTTATGAAGATATTCATTTTATGGAGCGGTATACGTAGCCAATCAGTTGCTCAGAGTTTGAGGGATTGGATACCACTTGTGCTTCACTTTGCGCAGCCTTTTTTTTCAGAAGTTGATATTGCTGCTGGAGAACGATGGGAACAGTCGTTGGGGAAAGAATTGGAAACTGCGAACTTTGGCATTGCATGCTTGACGCGTGAAAACGTTGCCTCGCCATCGATTCTTTTTGAAGCAGGTTCGCTCGCGAAGTCGCTTGGAGAAAGTAGGTTAATTCCACTACTCCTCGATTTGGAGGTTCGGGAGATCACTGGACCTCTGGCAAAATTTCAAGCCAAAAAAGTCGACAAGGACGGCGTCAGCGAGATGATCCAATCGATTAATCAAGCTGCACCTCAACCTATTCCGGAAGAGCGAACAAAACAGTTATTCGATGCACTCTGGCCAAAACTTGAGGAGCAGATGGCCTCTGTTCCAAAGCAAACTGAGACCCATAAGCCCATACGCCAGCAACATGAGATTTTGGAAGAACTTGTTACAGGTGTGCGTTCCCTTGAATCGCGATTTAGAGATGTAGAGGGTATGGTATCCTCTGAAAAGTCAAGCTACCGTCGTTTGCGTCATAGATTACATCCAATGATGTTCGAAGAAATGGAGCATATGGGCGTTAAGTACGGCGATCCCATTGGGATTCTCCTGGTAGCAAGTATGGTGCGCGAGGACATGCCATGGATCTATGAAATTGCCCAAGAAGCATATCACGCTATCAAAACAGGAGACACCGAATCTGCTGAAATGGAGGTCCAGCGCATGAAGCGTATTTCTGAGATGTTCATGCATGGGCCATTCATGTCGGAGGAATTCGGTGGCAAAGAGGCGCACATGTTTATGATGGAGCTTCCTCGAATATTTGAGCACATCCTTCATAGATGCATCGAGACTAAGAAACCGCCTGCGCGGCGCAAAGGTTCGAAGCCTCCCAGTGAATAAAATCATGGAATCCACGTTCAGCAGGGCTGTTGAAAGACGTGACTTGCCCGCCGACTTGTCCGTCATAGCTTTTTCATTTCCTGCTGCGTCAACGACAGATTCATCCTTCGTATTTACTACGGAGAACTGACTTCACCGTGACGATCTACGTAGCTTTATGGCGTTAGCCATCCTGTGGAGCGAGTGAGGAAGCGAAGACGGAAGCCTCTGGCGAAGGCGGGTTCGGAATTAGGGTTCGGGGTTCAGCGTTCGTAGTTTGTTCTCGCCACGGCTCGACTGAGCTCGCCGAAGTCAGGCGGATAAAATTGCCGCAGATCTATGAAGTCGAATGACAGATTTTCTTTTGACCGAACGGAGTAAGCGGATATACTATCTGATATGAAGAAGAAGCCAAATATATATGTTAAAACATCAATTATCAGCTATCTGGCGGCCAAACCAAGCTCAGACCTGACGACGGCCGCGTGTCAGCATGTCACGACCATGTGGTGGGAAAGATATCACAGGTTTTACGATGTAGTGACTTCTGCTCTTGTGGTTACGGAATCCAGAGAAGGAAATACACAGATGGCGAAAAGACGCCTCGATTTCCTCAAAGGCATTCCTGTATTAAGAACCACCGAGAATGCTGTAGAACTTGCGCGAGCTTTGACGGCAGAGGGTGCTGCACTGCCTCGGAAGGCCCAGGCAGATGCTTTGCATATTGCCATCGCGGCTGTACATAACGTGGATTACCTGCTGACCTGGAATTGCCGTCATATTGATAATCCTGCAACAAAACCTCTTATTCGGGAAGTCTGTATCTTGAAAGGCTATTTATGTCCAGAGATATGTACTCCATTTGAAATTATGGAACTTGAATAGTATGAAGAATGAAATCTTAATTGAAGTCTGGCGAAATAGAGATGAATTTGCCAGGCGGTGCAACCATAACCTTGACCTGATGGCGGAGACACTGCGGAAGGTAGAGAGCAGCATTCGTAATCCGGTAGTGGATAGAACAAAGAAAACAGGGAACAGACAACTCCAGCATCCAAAGCGCTCGCCGCAATCCTGAGTCGCGCCTGAACAAATTGAGACTGTGCGACAAGGACGCAACGTCTATCAGTCACGTATTAAAGCTGGTAAACCGCCTCAAAGGTATCTGCTTCGAGTTTTCATCGACATTGATCGTGAACCGCCGGAGGTTGTAACGGTGTATCGCACCAGCAAGATAACAAAATATTGGAGAGCAGACAAATGAAGGTTACTTATGATCGCCAAACGGATACGCTCACTGTGATTTTTACTGAAACGCCGATAGCCGAAAGTGATGAGGATAAGCCTGGCGTCATTCTGGACTACGATGCGTCAGGCAATTTGGTGTCGTTGGAAATATTGGATGCTTCGCGTCGAGTGATGGTTCCGACTCGGATTGAGTATCAAGTTGCTCCAACGCCTGCATAATTGGATTTTGACGGTACTACACGGCATTTGCGTATCTGCGTTTCCCATACAAATAGGGGATTAACCCTGTGTTGTCGTTCTTACTGTCCACTTCTCTGTGGCCAATGGCTGTTGTCAGCAGGATTGTTGAAGAACGTGGCTTGCCCGCCGTAGCCTCTGGCGAAGGCGGGTTCGCGGCTCAGGAATTAGTGATCAGGGATCAGGGGTCAGGGATCGGGGGTCAGAGTTCGTATTTTTTTTTTACCTGGGGCGCCGAGTGCCTTTATTTTTTTCCCTTATCGCCCATATCTGTTTCTCCCTGCTTGGAAATGGCTTGTATTTCTTAACCTGTCCCCGAAACCTAACCTTTCATCAGGGATATAGACTTAACACATGCAGCTTTGGTAGTACGGTCACGATGTCTTAGCCCTTGCTCAAGAACCTCCGAAGCCATTTTCTGCATTCTGCCATTCATACTCCTCAGTCCGTAGGCTGCTGCCTTTTTAGCTGTCCTTGGATAGTTGCCGAATAATGCCTCCGTCAGTATTGCTAAGCCATCCTCTTGTTTCCATGACAGATTCAAAGCCGCCACTCTCGCAGTTGAAATACTGTCAGAGAGCAGCTTCTCCCTGAGCTTTCTGAGAATCTCAACAGACGCTTCGTCTCTTTGGCACTGTGATGATTTTCTATTATCTAAAGTCATAAATCGATCCTTATTAAAAAGTGCTACAAAAATGTATTTTATCAGCCTTCCTCCTAAAAAACACTCTATTTTTTTCAACCGCACCGCAATTCATCCCGTGAGATAACTATCATATCGATGTTCTGTAATCTAAAAATCCTTATCTCATGGGGTAAAGCGGCATCTCACGGGGCGAATTTCTTGCCGGTATATTGTATTTGTCGTAGTATTTCGACATGGCAGGGCCGGCACGAGTAGCTGTTCCTTGATATCCGCATCACATTACACAACGCGGCATAAGGCCTTAACCAAAATTCTCCACAGGACACCTTACTGCGGAAACAAATCCGCCATCCCGTCAAACGAACGGCGGTTAAAAGGCGGACAAGTCCTAATAACAAAAACTTGTCCTCACGAAGCTTGTCCTCGCGCAGGCTAGGGGTGGGGATTCAAATATTCAAAACAAAAAGGTGGGTCATTGACCCGCCGTGCAAAGTTATATACCTGCTCTTTTGGCTCTTTTCTCAAGCCGTTTCTCTTTGAGTGTTTTTTGAGCTTTCTTTTTGACGTCTTTCTTTTGAGCATGACTTTGTGCCATACATTTTCCTTTCAAGGTAGGGGATGTTCTACGATATCCTTATCAACTCCTGATTGTATCACAATTCGGCCGGCTAACAAGTTATATTTTTAAATTGTCGGCATCCGGCTTCCATCCTTCGTCCGCCAAGACGAACTACGGAGGACAGGTCGTCAAGACTTCCGTCTTCGCACATTCGTGCTATGAACGGACAAGTCTCCGCGACGAGTAGTGGCGGGGCGAACAATGAACAACGAACTCCGATCGGAGAACGCCTACCGGCGGGCGGGTTTGACGCCGTTAGAGATTGTTTCCTAATCCCGTTAGAAATCACATAAACATTGTTCCTCTTAATTCATAACGTGCTGGGATTTCTAACGGGATTAATCCCATTAAATATCGGGCTACGGCTGGCTTCGCCCAGACGAGTTCATTCCTCTGCGTTATCTCTCACGGGCTTGACTTTAACAGCAATATCTTTGCTGAAGTCCGGTAGCGTGTAAGTCAATAGGCCGGCAACAGAATCAGCTTGGCCCGAGGCGATAATGCCTCCCTCGCCACGCGTTGCGAAAACATCAACAACGTAACGTCCATCATCGAGTCCCTTAACATAGACAAGCTCGTTATGAAAGATGCCGTGTGCTGTTTGTCCGTATTGACTGCCGGTATCGTAAATCCAGATATAAGCACGATCATTACTCGAAAGTCCGATCGAATCCAGAAGAGCGACGTTATTGGGAGCGAACTCGTAGCAGCTTATATCAAACCAGTCCTGGCCGGTATTTTCTATCTTTACCGATTGCTCTCCTGCCGAAAGCGGGACCGTGATTATAAAATTGGATGAGCCGTTGGCATAGCTTGATGAAAAGACCTGCACGGCATTTACAAGCACCCGCAAGCGGTTATTGCCCCAGGCGGAGACACTTTCAACGTGGATTTTCAGAGAACCGTCGGTTGGCATATTCAGATTGAAAGTGGGATTTGACCTATAAGCAGTTTTGCTGGAACCATGAAGCCAGCGGGAAAGGTTTTCCATTCCAGGGAAATAATCATCCTGAAGAGTAAATACCGTTTGAGAAGAAACCGCCCAGAAATCAGAGAGAACCGGATTAGCATAGAGCGCTTCTGCCCCGGAAACGGCACGGGCAGCCTTAGATAGATTATAGTCAGCCAGGTTCTCATTGCCGGCATATACCGAAAGGGCTGTAAATTCATCGTAAAGGTCAAAGGGGTCGATGTAACTGTCCCACCACCATAGATGGGCGCTGCTTTTAACGTGGAAACTGCTCCATAAGCCGTCGTGCAGCATCAGGGCTTCGCTCATCTGCGTTCTGTAAGGTTCCGGCAGACCGTTAGGGTTGCTTTCCGGGTTGTCAACGCCCGTGATGCTTCCTGCTCCAAACTCTGCCATAATTACCGGCTTATTGAAACTTGCCAGGCCCCCTGCAGTTTGTTCGAAATAGCGGATAGTATCGTTTCCGTAGTAATGCACCTGGATTAGATCGATGTCCGGAAGACTCCAGATATTTTCAAAACCAGAGCCGTGGCTGCTGGTGGTTACAGGGTGTTTGAAGGGGTCTATGCTGCGCAGGAAAGCTGCCATTTCATTGTGCCAGGTGACAACGCCTGCCTGGTTGCTGCTCCAGCCGTCAGTAAATTGCACTTCGTTGAAAAGCTCCCAGGCGAAGATTGCGGGCGAATATCCCCACCGGGCAACGATGTAACGGTACTTGTTTTGAGTCAGCCTTCGCGCCTCAGCATGAGTGAAGAATTCAGCAGGATTGCTGAGAAAGCCGCCGGCTGCGATATTGTAAGGATTCTCGTTCCAATCGGGATTAACGTTTGTGCTGAATTGGCCGTGATGCTGCAAGGTAAGCTGGATGGCGACGCCGTTTTGTTCTGCGATTTCAACGAATTTGTCCAATCGCTGCGCCGTTTGCATGGATAGTTGTCCTGCCCCTGCGAAGTATCCTGAGTAAGTGCCGTTTTCCCATTCCAGCAGGACTCCTCCGTTGCCGCCGTACCGGCACATCCAAAGCCTCACCCAGTTCTCGCCGGCTGCGTGCATCCTGGTAATGTAATTATTCCAGCTATAGACCTCACCGGCATTCCAGCCGATATTCTGCCCGATATTCAGCCGAGTGTCACCGTTGTCATAACTTAGAAAAGCCTTGTCGTTCGGATCGACCCTGATAAATCCCTTGCAGGTGCTTTCCTGGCAGAGGAAAGAGCCGGCATTTGAGTTAACTGCCGTTTCCTCATCATCTTTGATTGTGATATCAAAACTGTATGTTCCGAGTTTCGACGGTGCAAAGCGAGTCTTCCAAATCGCAGGGCCGGGGCTAATATACCGCTCAGGGTTGCTGCCCGTCGTATCGTAGTGTCTATAAAAAAATGCCGGAATTGTTGCGACCGTTCCGTCGGGCTGCTGAAAGCTTACGGCAATATCTATCTGGCAGGGATCAAAAGGATTGGAGTACGTTTGAGAAAGCGTAAAGGTTATTTCGAATTTCTCATACCTGCCTATCGTGTCGGCATTTTGCGAGATGGAAGTTATAGTGACGGCCTGGGCGGGGACTGCGACGGCCAGGAGCAATATTATTAAATATGCCTGCAAAAAACGCGGGTCTTTTCTTGAGACTATTTTCCTGCTTTGTATCATAAAGGCCTCACCTTCCTAACTAGTTCAAATTGACCGGTTCGTGATGTCATACCCGCGAAGGCGGGTATCCATTTATCGTACCGTAACAGTGGATTCCCGCTTGCGCGGGAATGACAAACTGTGATATGCTACTGTTAAATATCCTCTTATGACAACAGTTTGTTAAAAAACAGTTGGTTTGAGTAACCAATATTTATTATATCAGGAAAAAGGTGATTATGTTCAGGAAATTTATTAGGGAAATTAGTGGTCCGTCACATGTCAAATGATGGGTGACATTGCGAGCGAAGCGAAGCAATCTCAAACTTTTCGTTGCTTTTTACGTCTATCAGGTAAGAGATTGCCACGGCCCTTCGGGCCTCGCAATGACATTTCAATGAAAATGAACGATGCAGGAATCGAATAATTTTCTCTGAAGAATTCTATTTTCTACCTTTTCTATCGAGTTTTGAATCGGTTCTCCTACCTCTTTTATTTTGGATGCCAGCCTTTTTAAAAGCCGATGTCGGCCTTATAAGTGTCAATTTGTGCAGACAAGTATTTATTTTTCTCATAATTTGGGATTATACCTACTCGTCTTGGCGAAGTAAATCGTAGCCAGATGAAGATAAATGAAATCAATGCCGGTTGCCTTTTGTTACCTCGACCGAGGCCGTATGGCCGAGTGGAGAGGTCTGCCTTCAAAGCAGATTTCTCCGCTTTGGCCCACATACGGTGAGCCTACGGTCGAAATGACCCCCTCTTGTCTGTTTTCTTTCTGCAGATTTTACCAAAAATCTTGACACGCACTCAAGAGATATGCAGTCAAATCTTGCCAATTGAGTCAAAATTGCATAGAATTACATCTGTGAAAATCAGAACGACCGGAAAGCTACCGGTTAAGTAGATTGGCTTTCGGCAGGATTGCCCAGACATAAAAGAGTTAATCAAATTGTATTTATTGGTAGTTGAAAGATGAAACGATTAATAATCTGTGCAGCGTGTATGATTGTAGCAGGTATGTGTCTTTATACACCTTGGTCGCGAACTGCGGTTCTCATAAAAGATTCAAAAAACGTGCCTCTGCAGATGCAATATGCTTTTCTATTACGTCCGCCCGACCAATTACAAAAAGAAGATAGAGACCTAATAGTGAGATTCTATTACCAAGATAGCCCTTTTGTTTTATATGAACAAAAAGACAAATGGAATATTATGGTTTCAATTGACATCCGCCGTTTATTTGTGCAATGCGCCTTTGTTCTTTTTGTTGGTGTCGGACTGGTGTTTCTCTGTCGAGATAAAGACAATAAAGTCAACAATGTGAACGGTTGAGGAAGGATTTTTGAGATTTTTTCGGGACGACCGGTAAGCTATTGATTAAGCGTTTTGAGTAGTGGTAAGGTTTTTCTCAACTTTCCAAACTGCCGACGCTCAGACCGACCCGAAGAAAGACGGATGAAGATATGCAGATTACAAACCAAATAGGTTATCTTGTTAAAGTTTCAAAACAGATAAATAAACTAATTACAGGCAATGAGAAAAACAAAAATAAATTCTGTGATCATATCGACAAGGTAATAAAAGAGGCGGAAAAATACGGGCAGTATCTGCGGGCTGAATGGCAAAGAGCTAAAGAAGCGGGACTAACGCAAATTGATGAAAACAAAGATGAGGAAAAATGGTTTTGGTGGACGGCTCATATAAATGACACGATGGGGACAGGTGGACGTGTCTATTTTGCCGATGATGAATTTTTTGTTCACTTTTATATGGAGGGAAAGCCAAAACCTGACCCGCTTGATTATCTTGAAAGTATGCTTTGGGGTAGTGTTGGGCAAGTTTATGAGGGTCTTGAACTTTTGGATTATCGATTCGTTTTACTTGCCATAATCCATGATGCACAAAACTGGCCGGCGGGTCAGGAAAGAATATATTTTAATTATAATCCACTTGAACACGTGGAAAGAAAGACTTTGTCCGATAGGCTTTGCTACGCAGTTTGGCGCCATTTGGTAGAAAAGTTTCAGAAAACTCCATTCAGTTCTCAAGATGTTCAACAGACTATAGAAACTTCTCTACTGACGGTAAAAGCAAAGTTAGCCATAGCAGGGCCATTACAGCATAATACAGCCAGCGAAAAGCCGACAGGGGCCAGCGGTATTGAAACGCAGAAAGATGGCGGACAGATTGAACCCAAACCGCCAGAGATTCTTCAGAAAATCCTGTGGATATTAAAGTATGGCAGAAAACATTGGTGGCTTATACTATTGGCTATATTGCTAATGTTGTTTTTAATAATCCTACCCCGATTTTTCTAGGAAAAAAACCAGCCAAAAACCTTACACCCCAAATAGACAAATGAGGCAAAGCAACAGATGGCTGAGGGCGGAGGATGTTCCATCGGCTAACGAACGCCGAACTGCGAATATTGAACTCCGAACAACGAACAAAAAACGATATACGATATACGAAAGAAGATTGACGCAAATGGGCTCGACATGACACACTGACCTCGCCAAAAGGCCCACCGATTCCCGCTGTCATTTCGAGCGAGCTGTAGGCGAGTCGAGAAATCTGGCTTAGAAAGGTAGTTTCCCCTATAATGGACGTATGCCTGGAAGCAGAACTTATTACGTTTACATTATGTCAAACCAATCGCGTACTCTGTATGTCGGGTTCACAAACAATATCAGCAGAAGAGTATTTCAACATAGGAGCGGATTGGTCGAAGGCTTTACTCATCGCTATAAGATAGAAACGCTGGTTTATGTTGAATCAATCAGTGATGTTTTTTCTGCGATTGCAAGGGAAAAACAGATAAAGAACTGGAGGCGAGATAAGAAATTACGACTTATTGCTCAAAGCAACCCCGACTGGCATGATATTAGTGATGGACTGTGAGATTAACATCGCATACAATGCAGATGTCTCGACTTCGCTCGACATGACAATACGCGTTCAGTTCCCATAATTAGTCTCCAGTTCTATCTGCAAACGACCGGTTACAAAAAATATTTATTTTTTCCGTTGACAATGCGAACAAATAGGACTAATTTAGTCATATATATTATATAATAGTTTGGAGCCAGTTGGAAGATGGAAGTAGTAAGACGTAATACAGATTATGCGCTGCGTGCAATGCTAAGATTGGCCAAGCACTGTGGGAATAAGCCGGTATCGAGTAAGGAATTGGCGCAGCAGGGCCAGGCTCCTTACCAGCTCGTGTGCAAGCTGATGCACAAGCTCCATATTGCCAAATTAGTGGAAAGCTGCATGGGGTCTAAAGGTGGATTTAAGCTGAGTAAAGACCTTGTAAGTATAAGTTTATTGGAAGTAATAGAGGCAATTCAGGGCCCAATAAGGCTAAATAAATGCCTGTCCGGTAAGGGTATTTGTCCATATCAGAAGAAATGCAAGATAAGGAGCAAGCTGGCAGAACTTGAAAAGTCCATAAATAGCTATCTTGACAGTGTCACACTTGATGAAATGATAAAGACAAGAGGATCAAGAAGTAAAGATAAGCACGATAAGGGAACAAAGAAATGAGCCGAGGAGAACGTAAAACGAGCGTATTACAGGCATGTGTGGGTAAGTCACAAAATTTGCAGCAATTGATAGATTACTCGACAGATTCGATTGTCAGTAAGACCATATTAGATAAGCCGGTTGGGACGGTTACCCTTTTTGCCTTTGATATAGGCCAAAAGTTAAGTGAGCATACGGCGCCTTACGATGCGATCGTTCAGGTTATTGATGGAAGGGCACGCCTTACGATAGGCGGAAAAGATATTGAGGTTACATCCGGCCAGATTATTATAATGCCGGCCAACATTCCACATGCGGTTATCGCACAGGAAAAATTTAAGATGTTACTGATAATGATTCGTGCGTGATAGCGTAAACCCCGGTAAAACCTGGTAAGAACCCCCAGTAAAACTGGGGGCTAAATATCGTTATATTTTATTTAGTCTGAAAATGGGAAAGAATCGATGTTCAGATGCCCAGGACAAGACCAGAGGTTTTGGAAGCCGGAAGATATTTTTGAAGTGCAATGTCCCGGCTGCGGCCAGCCAATAGAGTTCTTTAAGGATGAGCCGAAATTAAAATGTCGTAAGTGTGGCCAGATAGTAGTCAATCCAAAGATAGACCTCGGCTGTGCCCAGTGGTGTCAGTATGCAAAACAGTGTATGGGAGCGACTACCGAAAAGCGAAGAGACAGGAGACAGAATACAGAAGACAGAAGATAGTTATGAGTTTTTAGTTTCCCTGATCCCCGACCCCTGTCTCCTGACTACTCTTTGCAAAGAACCAAAAATTAAAAGTAAGTCAAATGGAGATTACTGATTATGTTTTGTTACCAGTGCGAGCAAACGGCAAAAGGAACGGGATGCACAGTCCAAGGTGTTTGCGGAAAAGAGCCACAGACGGCGGCTCTGCAGGATTTATCGATCTATGCTGTAAAGGATATTTCACGATATGCACACAGGGCATATAAGCTCGGTGCAAGGGACAGACGCATCGATGTATTTATGGTAGAAGCACTTTTTAGCACCCTTACTAATGTAAATTTCGACTCTGGCAGATTCATGCAGCTCATTAGACAGGCGATTGAGATAAAGAATAAGGCCAAAAAGCTGTATAAGGATGCACAGAAAAAAGCGGGGCGGAAACCTGAGGTTTTAAATTGTCCCATTGCCTGGTGGGAAGGTCTGGATGATCTTGACGAAATGATTCGCGAGGGCGAGTCGGTGTCGATTCAAAAGCGAATAGATAAGCTCGGCGACGATGTTGCCAGCTTGCAGGAGTTAATTTTTTATGGCCTTAAAGGTGCGGCGGCTTATGCTGACCACGCTCAGATACTGGGCAAGGAAGATAATGAGCTTTATGCTCAATTTCATGAGATGTTAAATTATCTCACCGAAGGTCCAGCCAATGCAGATGAATTGTTGCAGAGAGCGATTAAATGCGGTCAGATAAATCTTAAAGCAATGGAGCTGCTGGATTCGGCCAACACCGAAGCGTATGGACACCCTGAACCGACAAAAGTGCGAATAAGCCCCGTGAAAGGCAAATGTATAGCTGTCTCGGGACATGATTTAAAGGATTTAGAGGAATTGCTGAAACAGACCGAAGGCAAAGGAATAAATGTTTATACTCATGGTGAAATGCTGTCATGTAATGCTTATCCGAGGCTTAAAAAGCATAAGCACTTAGTAGGTAATTATGGTGGTCCCTGGCAGGAGCAGCGGAAGGAATTTGAAGAGTTCCCAGGTGCAATACTTATGACTACAAATTGTCTGCAAAAGCCAAAGGACAGCTACAAGCACAGAATTTTCACCTCCGGCATTGTTGGTTGGGAGGGTGTCAGGCACATTTCGAATCGCGATTTCAAGCCGGTGATTAAGGCGGCGTTGGCTGAGCCCGGATTTACAGAGGATGCTCCCGAAAAATATATTATGACCGGATTTGCACATAATGCGGTAATGAACGTCGCGGGAAAGGTAATCGAGCTGGTCAAGCAAGGCAAAATCCGGCACTTTTTCCTTATCGGCGGCTGTGACGGCGCAAAGCTAGGCCGAAATTACTACACAGAATTTGCCCAGAAGGTGCCAAAGGATTGTGTGATTTTGACGCTGGCTTGCGGCAAGTACCGGTTTAATAAGCTCGAATTTGGTCAAATCGATGGAATCCCGAGGCTGCTCGATTGCGGGCAGTGTAACGATGCTTACTCAGCGATTCAAATTGCTACTGCATTGGCGGGAGCATTCAATTGCAGCGTAAATGACCTGCCGCTTTCGTTGGTTCTCTCGTGGTTTGAGCAGAAGGCAGTGGCGATTTTGCTGACGCTGCTGCACCTCGGCATTAAAAATATTCGCATTGGGCCGAGCCTGCCGGCATTTATTAGACCAGTTGTATTAAATATACTTGTGGATAAGTTCAACATAATACCGATTGGTAATGTCGATAATGATTTGGCAGAGATGCTAATGTCATAAAAAAACTAACAAACGTGTTTAGCTCGTAAGAAGCCATCCCCAAAGACTACGGCTCTGAGGATGCCACAAAAAGCATCTGGCAAAGAACGTGTGGCAGTCTCAAGCGAAGGACTGCCGCGGAGCGGAGTCCAAGCTTGGGGATGGTCATGTCTACGAAGAGGGACAGAATGGTTCTGCGAAACATTGTGAAAATTGATGAGTCTAAATGCACAGGCTGCGGTCTGTGTGTTAATGCCTGTGCTGAAGGTGCTATTAAGTTAATCAACGGCAAGGCCAAACTGGTTAGTGAAATTTATTGTGATGGCCTGGGTGCTTGTATCGGGCATTGTCCACAAGGTGCAATAATAATTGAGCAGCGAGAGGCGGCTGAATTCGACGAACAGGCAGCCAAAGAGCATCTGGAAAAAGAAGAAAAGGCTCAAATGCAAACCGGCTTTGTATGCCCGGGAATGATGGCAAAAGACCTGAGACAAAGACATGATGTGGCCAATAACCAGCCTGGTGAGGTTCCGTCACAGCTTAGGCATTGGCCGGTTCAGTTAAGACTTGTCTCACCTAATGCATCATATTTTGCTAATGCTGATTTATTGTTGGTTGCGGATTGTGTGCCCTTTGCAATGGGTGATTTTCATAACAGGTTCCTGAAAGGCCATAGCGTTGTTGTAGGTTGTCCAAAGCTCGATGATGTCGAGTTTTATATTGAGAAGCTGGCAGCTATACTGCGAGCTAACAAGCTCAATAGCCTTACGGTTATTCATATAGAGGTGCCTTGCTGCCATGGACTTACTCAAATTGCACGAAAAGCTATTTCAAAAAACAAAATTGAAATGTGCTTTGAAGATGTTACAATTGATTTGCAGGGTAATATAAGCCGGATTGAAACGGTAAGAGCTTGATACCTGATTTGGAGTAACAGTTTTTTGAGTAAGGAATAAACGATGGCTAAATCCTCCAGGAAAAAGGAGCGTGCTGGTTGTGCTCGATCTTTGTCCACCAGGGCAATACATGCAGGTGAGCCGAGGCAGAAATACGCTGATTCTCTAACAACTCCTATTATTCAGACTTCCACATTTACGTTTCAGAATTCCAAGCATATCGAGGATTACACCAAGAAAGGGAAAGAGCATTTTGAGTACGGCAGATACGGCAACCCGACTGCCAAGATTGCCGAGAAGCGTCTGGCAAACCTCGAAGGCGCTGAAGATTGTGTTGTTTTTACCTCCGGAATGAGCGCAATAACTACGACCATTCTTACATTGGTTCAATCCGGCGACCATATTGTTATAACCGATGACAGCTACAAAAAGACGCTCGAATTTTGCCAATCCTATATGAAACAATTTGGCGTTGAGTGCACAATAGTTCCGTTTGGAGATTATGAGGTTCTCGAAGGTGCCGTCAAAAAGAATACGCGTTTTATATTTTCAGAGTCGCCGACTAATCCCTACCTGAATATTTTTGACCTTGTTAGACTTAAAAAGGTTGCAGATAGTCATAAGATATTAACGCTTATAGACAGCACCTTTGCTACTCCGCTAAACCAAAGGCCTCTCGAATTTGGAATAGACCTCGTTCTGCAAAGCTGCACAAAATACCTCGCGGGGCACAACGACATCCTGGCAGGCGCCGTGCTTGGCAGGTCTGAGCTTGTAGATAGGATACGAAACCTCCATAAGTCAATGGGCGGCCTTATTGATCCTCACTGCTGTTATCTGCTTCTGCGAGGCCTTAAAACGTTTCCTTTGAGGGTCAAATGCCAAAATGAAAGTGCATTAAAAGTCGCTGGGTATCTTGAAGGTCATCCTCGCGTCAAAAGGGTTTATTATCCTTTTCTCAAAAGCCATCCTCACTATAAAGTAGCAAAAGAGCAGATGAGCGGCGGCGGGGGGGTTGTGACGTTTGAGATAAAGGGCAGTCTTAAGGACGCCAAACGTTTTTTGGATGCTCTGAAGCTGATTTACATCGGGCCGAGCCTCGGCGGCGTGGAGTCGCTGATAACGCATCCGGCATTGGTGAGCTATTATGACTACACCAGAAAAGAGCGCTATAAATTGGGACTCACTGATACGCTTTTCAGACTCGCAGTTGGGATTGAGGACGTCGAAGACATAATTGATGACCTTGAGCGGGGTTTTAATCATTAAAGGTAGTTCGTTGTTCGTAGTTCAGAAATTATAAGTTTCCAACTCCGAACTTTGAACTCCAAACGATGAACGACGAACAATGAACAATGTACTCTAAACTATTTAATTTTGTTGTGGCGATGGTTAAAGATTTCTGGGGTACCGTGGCTGAAATGTCACCCTATTTGTTGTTTGGCTTTTTGATGGCTGGAATTCTTTCGGTGCTTGTATCGCAGAAACTCATTGAAAGGCATCTTGGCGGCAGAGGTATATGGCCGTTAATAAAGGCGTCACTTTTTGGTATTCCTCTTCCTTTGTGCTCGTGCAGCGTTATTCCAGTCTCAATGTCTCTGCGTAAACATGGTGCGAGCAAAGGGGCCACAATATCGTTTTTGCTGTCCACTCCACAAACCGGCGTGGATAGTATCTTTGTTACCTTGAGTCTTTTGGGACCTGTATTTGCCGTTTTTAGGCCGGTGGTGGCGCTTATAACCGGCCTTTTAGGCGGCGTCCTGGTTGATATATTCGATAGAGGCGGAGAAGATGAGGATTCATCGCCGGCGGAATGTTTGGATGAATGTTGTGCAGGTGGAAAAGGAGCCGGCAGGTTAATAAGGGGCTTAAAATATGGTTTTGTAACGCTGCCGCGGGATATAGGCAAAGCTATGTTGGTGGGGTTGGTGATTGCTGCGATTATATCGGTGATAGTCCCTGATGACTTTTTTGCGGGAAAACTGCTGGGTACCGGCATTTTTGCGATGGTGGTGATGATGCTGGTTGGCATACCTGTTTATGTCTGCGCGACTGCTTCAGTGCCGATAGCAGCGGCTTTGATAGCGAAAGGTTTAAGCCCGGGTGCTGCGCTTGTATTTCTTATCACCGGGCCTGCGACCAATGCCGCCGGAATTACAACGATTTGGAAGGTTTTAGGGTGGCGAACTGCAATAGTTTATCTTTTTTCGGTTGTGGTTTGTGCTCTGGGAGCGGGATTAACACTTGATAGAATATTTCCGGAAATTAGCTCATCTGTGCAGACCCATGTGCACCAGATGGGACCGACCGTTTTGGGGCATATCTCAGCGATAGCGCTTTTGACTGTTTTAGCAGTTGCTATTTTTAGCACAAAAAAAGCCACCAGATAAGATTTGCTTTGAGCAACGAGCCCATTCCCTTGACCCTTCGATTTCACTTCCCTCGGCCTTGCTCCGGACAGGCAGGGCAGGCTTCATGCACTTGTGTACTTATGTACTTATGCTCTTATACCTTATGTTCTTATGCACTTTTTTCTTGCCTTTCCCGACAATCCCGACCATAATATCTTTTGTTTTTATGTTTAGCCGTCGCCGTTCCGGCTACGGTCATAATTTGATGTGGAATAAAACGATATACGCAGAGGATACAAAGAAGACAGAGTGACATGCACTCGACGAGATTGACATTATGTGGAAACCATATAATCAGTAGTTAGGTGGGCCTAATAGACAAAGGAAAGAGCCATGAAAAGAAAAGCAGGTTTGTGGATTGACCATAGGAAGGCGGTTGTCGTGTTTCTTGCCGGCGAAGAGGAAGAAATAAAACTGGTAAAATCGAATATTGAAAAACATATTCGACCTTTTGCACACACCAAGGTTTCATATGGATCCCAGGAAATTACGGCAGATGATCGCCAACAACGAGAGTTTACGGGACATCTCAACAGTTACTACAATGAGGTAATTTCGTGTATTCGTGATGCCGAAGCTATTCTGATATTTGGTCCTGGTGAGGCAAAAGGCGAGCTAAAAAAACATCTTGAGAGCAAGAAACTCGGCGAACGTATAGTAGCTATCGAAACAGTTGACGAGATGACTGATCATCAGATCGCGGCGAAAGTTCGACAGTACTTTCTGTCCCCATCGGATTAGTATAGAATAACTTAACGATTGCGTTGACCGTATGCGTCGAATCCGCACCGGTTACGCATCAAGTCAGGATGAATGAAGGATTTCGAATATGAGCAAGAGTAG
>CAZRNB010000018.1:0-33716 GCA_964601355.1 uncultured Pirellulales bacterium | reverse complement strand
CTTGCGGCCTCGGTCGAGGTGACAAAAGGAGGCTCGCTATTAACGATTGTGATAACTCGCCGTGCTGCGCTCGGCGCAGCAGGTAGGCAATAGAATAACCTGTCTTTACCTATAAATGTGACATGCACCCCCGCGCGTCCTACAAAGAGGTGACATCATCCTGGAACTACAAACAGAGCAGGAAGCGTCCGGTAAAAACCTTTTCTGCAAAATACTGCATAAGAAAACAACTTGGCGATACGCTATTTTTCTTTGTGCAGAGAAAAACCCACCCCATAAGTTTTTAGCCGGCTAACAGCCAGCGAAATCGGGGAGACAGGATTTGAACCTGCGACCTCTTGGTCCCGAACCAAGCGCTCTAGCCAAGCTGAGCTACTCCCCGGAAAACAAAAAAAATATAACACGTCAGATTCTCAATTGCAAGCTATAATAAATTTACCGGGTCTATATCTACGGCAACTTTAACCGCCGGTCGAATCCGCCGTTGGTGGACACGCAAGCCGTTAAAAAGCTCCCGTAAAATCGCGGCCTCGGGAACCTGAACAATTATCTGCATCCTGTGAAAACGCTGAATCCTGCTTATTGCAGCCGGCATCGGCCCGCGAACGACCGCTTTTAGATTCTCCTGCTGGACAATCCGGTCGATTTGCTCACGCATCCTGCTGCAGGCGGTCTGGAGCTTGTCAAAGGACACGTCCCGCAAAGTGACAATCGCCAGCCGCCAAAATGGAGGCAAATTGCAGGCCTTGCGATGCTTGAGCTCTTCCTTCACAAAGCCGTTAAAATCTCCCTCCAAGGCAGATTTTATAGCCGGCTGATTCGGCAAAAATGTCTGAACAAACACCGTACCTTTTTTCGCAGAGCGGCCTGCCCGGCCGGCAACCTGAGAAATCAATTGAAACGTCCGCTCATTCGCTCGGAAATCCGGCAGATATAGACAAGTATCGGCACTGATAATACCTACCAGCGTCACATTAGGAAAATGCAAGCCTTTAGCAAGCATTTGCGTGCCTGCTAATATATCAATTCGACCTTCGCTGAAGTCTTTCAGAACTCTGTAATAATCCCCGCTTGCCATAGAATCACTGTCAACTCTTGAGACACGAGCTTGCGGAAATTTCGCAGCCAGCTCTTCTTCGAGCCGTTGCGAGCCAAGCCCAATCATTATCAACCTGGCGCCACATAGAGGACACTTTTCATGGACCAAAGTCTGCGCCAAACAGTAGTGACACATAGCGTAACCGGAAGCTATATGCCTTCCGGTAACCGTCCGTATTTGATGGAACACCGGGGCGCAAGCCGCTCCACGTGGGACATTCGATCTGTGAAAGGTCAGCGTTGCATCGCAGTTTCGGCAGTGCAGCGAATACTTGCAGGATGGGCAAAATATAAAATTGCTGTAACCGCGTCTATTTAAGAGCAAAATGGCCTGCTCACTTTTAGCCAGCGTCTGCTTCAAGCCTTCAGCCAGCGGCTCACTTATCAAATTAATCTCTTTGTGTGAGTAACCTGCCTTCTGTAAATCAACAAGCCTCATTTCGGGCATCGGCAGATTCATCACTCTCTTAGGCAAACGTACAAGACTAAAATATCTTTTCCCCCGGCAGTTAGCCAGCGTTTCCAACGATGGCGTAGCGCTTCCGAGAATACAAAGGGCATTAGCTATTTGCGCCCGTTTTATCGCAACGTCTCTGCCGTGATAACGTGGAGCCGTATCCTGCTTGTAGCTCGGCTCATGCTCCTCATCAACGACGATAAGGCCAAGCCTCGAAAGCGGCGCAAAAATCGCTGAACGAGCGCCGATAACCACATCGGCATCGCCCGATTTTATTTTTTGCCACTGGACATTGCGCTGAGCAGCCGTCAAGCCAGAGTGCATAACCGCTATTCTTTGAAACCTTGCACTAAAGCGTTGGATGGTCTGAGTGGTAAGCGCAATCTCAGGAAGTAAAATGATGGCGCTTTTGCCCTTTCGCAAAACTTCCTCGATAGCTCTTATATAAAGCTCGGTCTTGCCGCTGTCGGTGACGCCATACAAAAGCGTGACGCCGAATTTAGCCGACTCTATCGCAGATTTAAAATGAGCCAATGCCTTCTGCTGGTCTTCATTGAGAACAACGTCTTCTGCTTTAATCGACATTCCCTTTGGAATCACAGGCAAGGATCTCAATATGGTCTTTTGGACTATCTTGATAATCTGCTTTTCCGCCAATCTTTTTATCGGCTCTTTACCACAATCGATTGCATCTAAAACGCCCTGCAACTCTAAAGCTGTCTCTGATTTGAAGGCCTGATGATACCGTAAGCACTCAACAATTTGACCTTGCTTTTTGCCCCTAATCTGTTTAGCAGCCTCGACGATATTTTCGACTTTAATTGCAAGATAAACATATTTCTCTGTTCTTGCACCAATAGCTTTTTTCACTGCGGATGGCACCATCGCTGCCAAGATTTGCCCTAAAGGACAAACATAATAGCTACTTATCCAGCGAGCCAACTCCATAAGCTCCGCATCCAGCAATGGCTCTTTATCAACGACCTTGACAACTTTTTTCAGCTTGAACTGCTTTTTCCCCCCTTCGGTCATTGCGAGCGCAGAGAAGCAATCTCTTTTTTCTACCGAAACGCAGAATCCGATTTCAAGTTTGTTCTTTCTGCCGAATGGGACTTCAACTCGCCGGCCAGGCTCGATTGGCCAAAGCTCATCCGGCACAGCATAATCGAATTCCGTATCCGCCGCCGTCTCAAACGCCACGCGAATAATGTGATCACATATCGTAGTATTGTCATTCCCGCGCAGGCGGGAATCCATCTGTCCAAACAAACTTTCGGTTGGGTATTTACTCATTTAGCAATGTGAACCACCGGTAAAACCAGAGACAAATATTATCTTCAGCCGTTGCCCTAGTATTCTGTCGCAGCTTAAATGATATATGTCATTGCGAGCGAAGCGAAGCAATCTCTGACATTTGATTTATGAGATTGCCACGGCCACCTAAGGTGGTCTCGCAATGACAACTTCTCAAATTACTTGCGACAAAGCATTAGTAGTGACGGCTTGTTGTATTACCGCAAGTTAAAGTACTTCGTCGATATCTCATTTATATAATCGCCGATGGCAAGCGAGGCGGTCGCAGCCGGCGAGGGGGCATTTAGAACGTGAATAAAATTTTTATTCCTTTCTACCTTAAAGTCATCAATAAGCTCTCCGCTCGGCCCAAGAGCCTGGGCACGCACCCCTGCACCCCCTGGCTTAATATCATTGAGGCCAAGCGAGGGAATGAGCATCTGCAACTGTCGAAGAAACAGCTTCTTGCTAAAGGCACGCGTGTATTCACCCAGTCCATATATAAGGTGCCTGCGGAACAGCTTCCATGTCCCCCAGTATGACAGTGACTCCCAGGTATCCGCGAAATTAAAATCGGTCTTGCCGTAACCTTCTCTCTTAAACGACAAAACTGCGTTTGGCCCACACTCAACCGAGCCATCGATCTTGCGCGTAAAGTGAACGCCCAGGAAAGGAAATGCAGGGTCAGGAACCGGATATATAAGACCATTGACCTTCCTGGAAGCCTCTTCGGTCAGCTCATAGTAATCTCCGCGGAAAGGAACAATCCTCATCTTCGGGTCGAGCCCATCCATCCGGGCGATCCTGTCGCATTGAAGCCCGGCACAGTTGATAACGTACTTCGTTGCAAAATTCCCTTTTTTTGTTAAAACGCTCGTATAAAAATCGTGCCTGTCAAAGCCTGTTACCTCGTGTGAAGTCAGAACTTTGTTATCCTGCCCTTTCTTCTCAATCAACCGCCCCAACGTTTTTGCCACTTCAATATAATCAATGATCCCCGTACAAGGCACTTTTACCCCTGCGATGCCTTCACAGCACGGCTCAATTTTCTTTATTTCGTCCGGCCCAATCTTTTCAAGGCCTTCTATCTGGTTTTCCTGCCCATTTTGAAAGATTCGCTCAAGGCTATATAGCTCTTTTTTTTTCGTTGCCACGATTATCTTGCCGGTGATTTCACAGGGGATTTTATGCTTTTTGGCAAACTCTATCAGCTCTTTACGTCCTTTTTTGCAGGTGTCTGCTTTAACTGAGCCGGCTTTATAGTAAAGGCCGGAATGGATAACGCCGGAATTGCGGCCAGTCTGATGCATCGCCAACTGCTCCTCTTTTTCAAGCACCGCTATGCGCATATCAGGATGAGCCGATATAATTTTATAAGCTGAGGCCAAGCCAACAATCCCGCCCCCTACCACAACAATATCAAAGTCTATCTCTTGCCTCATTGACGTATATCCTTAATCACTATTTCCATTAGCGCATACAATACCTCACGTAGCCCAGTGCGTCAATAAGGACATAAAATGAGTGTTTAGATTCAAAACACGGGTGTGTTACATATCCAGAACAACTTCCGGATAAACCTGGCCGGTGGGATTTATCTTAAATACATATATCAGCCCATTTTTCAGCTTCGTATAGACAACGTTGCCGTAGATGGCTTCGATATCGTATTTTTTCAGCCTTTCCGGGTCGTTCGCCAGCTCCCAAATATTAGACCAGAAAAGCTGCCTATGTCCCAAAGGCAGAGCAGCAAGCAAATCCTTATATCTATGGGGTTCTGCCCCCGCCTCTTCTATAACAAAGCCGTCCTGCGGCTTCATTTTTTCGCCATAGATTCTCCTCCAGAGATATAGAGCCTTTGCTTTGCCATCCATCACCATTTGATCTCCGAATTTGACAATTAGCGCATCAAAATGAATGATATCGCCCTCGATAGTATATTCCTTCTCAAGGATTTTTTTTAGTTTGTCATCTCTGGCAGTTTCAACGAATTTTATAGTCGTAAAAAGCTGTTCATTTTTTGTTTCCTGTGAAATCACCTTTGCATAACCAATTTGCTCCTCACTTGTAAGGTTGGTTATTGCCTGTTTAAGGCGTTGATTCTCGGCCAATAGTTTATGTATCGTCATTGCCCCGTAATACAAACCACGCGACAGATATGCAAAAACAACGAGGCATAAGACTATTGGGATATAAACGAGAAGCCTTATTTTTTTGCGTTTTTCTGCCATTTTAATGCGTCTCCAAACAGAGAACTTTCTCCTTAGTTTATTAATCGGCATCGATGTTAAGATTTCTGCACCATAAACTTATATGGAAAATCAAAGGCCGGCTATCTCACAAATTTCCTATTGTTTGCGATTGCGTAACAGCTTAACTTACTGCGGTTTAAAAAATCAACTGAAAGTTTTGGCGGCCTGCTTACTCAAACCAAGTGATTTTTTACAAGAAATATCCATAAATGATTATTCAACAATCAGATAACGACGAATGTCATTCCCGCGAAAGCGGGAATCCACTGTTTCGATACATAAATGGATACCCGCCTGCGCGGGTATGACACGGTGAATCGGCCAGTTTGAGCTACTTAATTTGAGGAAATGGGCGATATAGGATTCGAACCTGTGACCCCCTGCGTGTAAAGCTGGCACGGGCCTTTTCTAACTCCTTGTAAATAAAGGGCTTACTACAGACCACAAAAGGACTTAGGCACTGTTTTTGAACTGGTCTGGAACTGGCTTTCTGGACTGTTTTTGAACTGAAACTGCCACAAAATTGCCACAAATTTTGACTATTTATTTGGGTCAGTTGAATAATTGATTATCCCTTAATTCCACACCAGTTCCATGCCGGCATGTCTTAGCCTTTCAAGTGTGTTATGGTTCAAGGCTTTCTGGAATTGCACCGGTTTTCCTTGTAAAAGCCTCTGGTGTTCCTTCTTTGAGAGCAACACGAGGGTAATGTTAAGAAACACTTATGAAGCTGGCAGAAATGCAACCGCAGTCCAGACGAACAGGTCTTTTGCAACTCACCGATTCGGATTAACCTTCATTGGTTCTGTATAGCTTGCTCCACTGTTCTAAAAACATTATCAAAGTGCATTGTAAATATCTCATGTGTAATCTCGGCGTGGATTAAGTATATAACTAACTTAAACAGGTAATAATAATGGAACTGTATAACTCATAAGCAGGCAAATTATTTTTAGTGCAGCACAAAAGGTATTTCAAAGTATAGTTTTTAACCTGAAAAAAGGTTTTTTTTTAATCTTTAACGCCGTGTACAAGATTTTAAAAACTCGGTTTTTAGACTAAAAATAATGGTATAGTCAGCTAAATTTTAGTGTTCGCTTAGCGAAAATCTCATTCTTTAGCTGAAAATCAAGGTTTTAATGAAAAAACCTGTACATCGCGTTAATCTTTAGTCAAAAAAACTGATTTAACGAATTGAAAATTAAGGTTTCTCCAAAAAAATTGTATATTACATTAATTATTCAACGCTATTTCACACAAGAATCTTCTATCCAAATTTTAGCAATCCTTAAATGTATTCAATAACAATAATTTATCTAAAATACCCACTTTCCCCAATTGTTTTCAAGTCTTAGATTTTGGTATTATAGTAAAAGCAATGTGAGGAGCGGCCAAATAAAGTTTATCTAAAGCAGATTTAAAGGAGGAAGTGGATCCCACATCTGCTGAAAGTTCCATACAAGATATGACAGAAATATCAAATGTGCATTTTTGTAATACCACTTTAAGGTTATACCATTTGATGTATGCGAGCAGATCTAAACATACGGCAAAATCAGATCAAGTCTTTTATCTGGGGGGTGTAGCAAGAGGCGCAACGCCAATATGGTTCATTTGGATTTTGACTATTGTACTTTTGATATTTGCCGGCGTTACCTATCGAGTTTTGGCATCTCGCTTACAGCTTGTTACTGAAACACCTGTAAACTTGCCGGTGCCGCTGAGTGTATTCCCATCAAAAATTGGTAATTGGACCGGTACTGATCTGATCATTCCCACAACAACTAAAGAATATATGGAGAAAAACTTTGCCGATGATTTTATAAGTCGGCGATACATCAATAACACAACCAAGAGCTGGGTGGATGTTTATATCGTGTACTGCTCGTCCAAGCCCGGCGGTATATTAGGTCATCAGCCTTTAGTCTGCTATCCAGGGTATGGCTGGATACACGACAGCACAGAAAATACACGATTTACTTCGCAGAATGGCCGACAGATACCTTGCCTGATACACCGATTTCATAAGTTAAAAATAAGCGAGCAGACATTAGTTTTGAATTTTTACATTTTGAATGGCCAAATTACCACTGATGAGAATGCTTTTTCGGGCCCGTTAGGCAGAAGGCCAAATATTTCCGGCAGCCCTGCTCGATACGTGGCTCAGGTGCAGATAAGCTCGATTTTGGAGAGTTCTATTCGGCAGGCAGCGGAGGATATGGCGGACTTGATACTTGATTATTTGCCCGATAGGAATGGCCGAGTCCGTGCGGAGTATGCCAACAACGCAAGCAGCGTTATGAAATAGTCCGAAGTGAGATTGGCTTAAGCCAAAATTAGCAAGGATACAGAGGTCGAAGATCCGCCTATGGAGGAACGGAAGATAGATAAGGGAAGATCGAATTCTGTCTCCTGTTTTCTGACTTCTGTATTCTCTTAACAAGATGTTTCATTGATTTTTCAATGCAACCGACAGGGACGGAGTATAGGTAGAAACTACTCCTAATAGTTAAAAAGTTATGACGTTGAAATATGATAAAGCCATTTGAAAAACCAATTTATGTAACGAGGCCCTTTTTGCCTCCTATTGATGAATTCTACGATGGCCTGAAGGAAATCTGGGATAACCATTGGCTCACTAACAATGGCCCAATCGTACAACGCTTTTGTCGGCAGCTAAGCAACTATTTCGAGACGGAGAATATTTGCTTGTTCACCAATGGCACGTTGGCCCTACAGATAGGCCTACAAGGCATGGGTATAAGCGGCGAAGTCATCACCACCCCATTTACTTTTGTAGCTACTACTCACGCTTTGTTTTGGAATAAAATCCGCCCTGTCTTTGTGGATATTGAGCCAGATTACTACACGCTGGACCCGGAAAAAGTCGAAGCCGCTATCACGCCCTGGACCACCGCTATCCTGGCAGTGCATGTCTTCGGCCATCCCTGCAATGTGCATGCTCTTGCCGATATTGCAAGGCGTCACAATCTGAGACTGATTTACGATGCTGCTCACGCTTTTGGCGTACGCATAGGTAACAAGTCCATTGCTCATTTCGGTGACATGAGCATGTTTAGTTTTCATGCAACAAAACTATACCATTCACTCGAAGGCGGCATGCTAACCTTCCAAGATTCCGGCTTAAAAAGCACTTTAGATTACCTAAAAAATTTCGGATTTAAGAATGAGGTTGAAGTTGTGATGCCGGGCACAAATGCCAAGATGAACGAAATGCAGGCTCTAATGGGTAGCATAGTCTTGGGTTATGTGGATAAGCTAATCGAGAAACGTCAACAAATCACTGAAATCTACCGTGAACGATTAAACGACATCTCTGGGATTAAGCTACGACCGGACTTACCGGCAGATGTCAGATATAACTATGCCTATCTGCCAATTGAGGTAAACGAAAAAGAATTTGGTATGAGCCGTGACAAGCTCTATGAAGAACTCAAAAAATACAACATTCACGCCCGCCGATATTTCTATCCCTTGATTTGCGATTATTCCTGCTACAGGAGTGTTTCTGTTAAGGACCCGCTAAAAGTAGCACGTCATGTTTCCTCTCGGATTCTCACGTTGCCGATTTATTATGACCTTTCTTTGGAAGATGTCCAACAGATTTGCGATATTATCAAACATATTCAAGGGATACAATCATGAATCTGGCTATCATGCAACCATACTTCTTTCCTTATATTGGGTATTTTCAAGCAATTAATGCAGTTGATAAATACATTTTATATAGCAAATTGAATTATATAACAGAAGGATGGATAAACAGAAATAGAATATTAAAGGTTAATGGCGAAGCATTTTTTATTATAGTAAATGTTGTTGACAAAAGCTCGTATAAGAAGATTTGTGAAATAAAATTAGATTGTAATAAAAAGTGGCGAAAAAAAATTCTACATTCTATATATTTTAACTATAAAATAAGTCCCTTTTTTGAAGAGATTTATGCTTTAGTTGAACAAATTGTCAATTATGACACAGAGTATTTGTATAAAATTAATGAAATAGGCATTGTAACCATTTGTAATTTCTTGGAAATAGATACTGAAATTGTCTGTGATAATGAGAAGTATTCCGATATAGAAGAGAAATTATTGAAAGTGGATTTAAATGATTATAGTGGGTTTCCTTTTCTGGAAGGAAGAAAGCCAATTAAGAAGGTCCTAAGAGTTATTGAAATTTGTCGCCGCGAGGGTGCTAATATTTTTATAAATGCAATTGGAGGTCAAGCGTTGTACAATAAAAGTGAGTTCGCTTCGTATAATATAGAATTGAAATTCATTAGCACAGAGAATTTTAGCTATCCTCAAAATTCAAGTTACTTTGTCCCTAATCTATCTATTATTGATCTTTTAATGAATTGTGGTAGAGATAAAACAAAACTTCTATTAGATAAATATGATTTAATATAAAAGAAAAGGACAATGGATATGATAGTGGTCATTGGGGCTTCAAGTTTTATAGGTACGTATCTGGTAGATGAACTGGTAGCCCAGGGGCGCAGCATATTTGCCACCGGGTATAGAAATCTCAACGAACAGTATTACGTGAACAAAGAGATTCCCTTCGCGAGCGTTGATATCTCTAAAGAGGTCAATCTACAGAAACTACCCAGAGGAGATATTGAAGCTGTTATTCTTTTGGCAGGCCTTATGCCTGCCGACGTTACGGACTATGACCCAAGGCGTTATGTAGAAGTGAATATTACTGGCACATTGAACGTTCTGGAGTACTGTAGGCGCAATAATGCAAAAAAAATCATATTTACAAGTTCTCACAGCGATGTAGCGGGCCTTTGGGATTGCGGCCGGCCGATCACTGAGAAAGATCCCCGGACTATCATCTATACAGGCGACCACGCCGTGTATGTCATCAGCAAGATTGCGGCAGTGGACCTTGTTGAACATTACCGTCAGGCATACGGGCTCCAAGGGATATCATTTCGTTTACCCGCCGTGTACGGGTTCGGGCCTCACACTGAGATATACCAGGATGGCAAACCGGTTATGCGAGGATTCAGCACATTCATCCATAAAGCTATTTTGGGTGATTCTATTGAGATTTGGGGCGATTGCCGCAGAGGAAGAGACCTGGTGTATGTAAAGGATGTGGTAGGGGCTTTTATTGGAGCAATTGAAAGCGACAAAGCCCACGGCTTATACAACATCGCTACAGGTGCTGTTACGTCCCTCGACGAAGAAGTGAAGGGTATCATCGAAGTTTTCTCGCCACCCGACCGCCGCTCAAAGATCATTTATCGGCCAGAAAAACCGGACATGCCTTATGCGTACCTTTACGACATTAGCAAGGCAAAGCAAGACCTTGGCTATGAGGTTAGGTATCCCTATACGAGAATGCTTCAAGACATCAAGCATGAAATGGCCTGCCAGCGTTTTGCACATTTGATCCGTCGTGAGAAGAAAGGCTGAGAGGCCATGTATTAGAAAACATCGGCGGGAGAAATCTGATTATCACAGGACTCAGGACGGAGAATTTCGCTTCTCAAAATGAATGAGGACACTCTCAGGCATAAGACCACAAAGGCCCTCTTCTGGAGCTTCGTCGAAGCCGTCGGGCTGCGAAGCGTGCAGTTTGTTATTGGGATTGTGCTGGCCCGACTGTTAATACCTGCGCAGTTCGGCCTGATCGGGATGCTGACCATCTTTATGGCCGTGGCGCAGTCATTCCTCGACAGCGGCTTTGGGGCTGCACTTATTCAGAAACGCGACGCCACTCAAACCGACACATCTTCAATCTTTTACTTCAACATTGTGGTAGGCATAGCGGCGACGGGTCTGTTGTGCCTGGTCGCTCCCTGGATAGCTGCTTTTTATAATCAGCCGGTCCTGACGCCGCTGACGCGGGTGCTGTCGCTGACTATTGTTATCAATTCATTTGGCCTAATCCAGAATACCGTACTTAGAAAGGAGATCAACTTCAAGACCCAGACCAAGATAAGCCTTATAGCCAGTGCGCTGTCCGGAATCATCGGGATATCTCTGGCCGCCGGTGGTTTCGGGGTGTGGAGTCTGGTAGTTCAGCAAATATCGAGCACCTTGTTAAGAACAGTTTTCCTATGGTTTTTCAACACTTGGCGGCCAGCACTGATCTTCAGCTTCAACGCCCTGCGGGAGATGTTTGCTTTCGGCTCGCGATTGTTAGCCTCCAGCTTACTTAATACAATTTTTGACAACATTTATCTGTTGGTCATCGGCAAGCTGTTTTCGGCAACTGACTTGGGATTCTTTACCCGCGCCAAGACACTGAATGAGCTTCCATCACACACCTTATCAGGCATGGTTGGGCGAGTCACTTTTCCCGTATTCTCCACCATCCAGGATGAGCCGGCTCGGCTCAAACGTGGACTGAAAAAAACCCTGACTACCCTGGTGTTTGTCAACTTTCCCATGATGATCGGACTGGCGCTGGTTGCGAAGCCTCTGGTGTTGGTGCTTCTGACTGAAAAGTGGGCACCGTGTATTCCTTACCTGCAATTACTGTGTATGGTCGGCCTGTTGTTCCCTCTGCATCTTATTAACTTGAATGTCCTGCAGGCCATGGGGCGCTCCGATCTCTTTTTCCGGTTGGAGATAATAAAAAAAGTACTGGTGACGATTGCCATTGTCATCACCTGGCGTTGGGGGATTACGGCAATGATCTATGGGCAGATCGCCACCTCCATCATCGGCTATTACATGAATAGTTATTATACGGGTAAGTTGTTATCCTATCCACTAATGGAACAAGTGAAGGATTTTTTCCCCAGTTTAGGCTTGGCGTCCGTAATGGGCATGGGTGTTTATATAATCGGGCGCTTGCCTTTCCCAAATGATTTGATGTTATTGACAGCCCAGGTTGCGGCGGGGACAGTCCTTTATGGTTTTCTCTGTAACCTTGCTAAAATATCTTCTTTTATGGAAATTAGATTCATGGTGCAATCAAAACTTCAACTCCTGTGTCATCGGGTTGGTAATTCTTAAGATAGAAGGTTCTTGAATATGACAAACTTGGGTGAATCCTCGAACTTTATTTCGGAAGCTACCCCCTGTGAGGAAATCGGCGATCCTGGCGTATTGGCGAAAAACCCGCTGGTCAGCGTAAAGATGCTTACCTACAACCATGAAGCTTATATTGCGCAAGCCATGGAAGGAGTATTACAGCAGAAAACGAACTTCCCTTTTGAACTGGTGATCGGCGAGGATTGCTCCACCGACGGAACGAGGGAAATCGTTTTTGAATATCAGAAAAAATACCCGGATATTATCCGCGTGATTACGTCCGAGCAAAACGTAGGGGCGAAAACGAATAGTTATCGCACCGAAAAAGCGTGCAGAGGTAAATATATTGCTTATTGCGAAGGCGACGATTACTGGCACCGCCCGGACAAACTTCAAAAACAAGTAGATTACATGGAAACCCACCCCGAATGTGGTTTGATATGTTCAGATTTTGATCATTATAATGTTGTAAAAAGGACAAGAAAGGAAAATTACAATAGATATAGAAATATGGGTCTTCCTGAGAATCCTGATATCTACGGGATTATCCAAAGCAAATACCACATTATCACCTGTACTGTGTTGGCCAGAAAGGACTTGATGGACGAAATTGTCGAGTCCGATCCATATTTGTACCAGAGTGGTGTCTTTCCTATGGGCGATCAACCACGTTGGGCCGAAATGTCATTGAGATCACGTATCGGCTACATCGATGAGTCTCTGGCTACCTATGACCAACTTCCTGAATCGCTTTCACGAAGTCGAAACCCATTGATGACCTGGAGATTCGCGATGTCGGCAACGCAATGGAGGCTCTATCTTTGTGACAAACACCATTTGTCGAGAGAAGTACGTGACAGATGTGTAGAAAGGTGGTGCCGAGCAGCCCTGATGTTGGCTTTCTACAAGCGAGATAGTCACCTAGCTGATGAGGCAAGAGGGCGCAAGAGGAGAGTCACGGTAGTCGACCGGGCGCTTTACTGGGGTTCCCGCAACGTGGTGCTGAATTACGCTTTCAGAATCCTGAACCGACCGCGAAGGCTTGTTATCGACAGCTTCCAGCATCGGCCTTTGTAGGGCGATTGATAGTGTCATAGCACAAACGTACACAAACTACGAAGTGATCGTTGTTGACGATGGATCCACAGACAGCACCAGGCAGGTTTTGGAAAAGTACAGAGAACGCATCAAATACATATACCAGGAAAATGCAGCCTGTGCAGCAGTTCGAAATACAGGGATTCGCAATTCATCAGGACAATGGATAGCCTTCATTGATTCTGATGATAGATGGCATCCTAAGTACCTTGAGTGGCAATTGAAGTCTCTCGAACATTTTTCTACCAAAGTTAGTGTTGCTAATATTTTACCTGATTATGATGGAAAAGCAGACTTTGATAACCTGAGTTTTGAACGTCCATTAACTGATGATTTACTATTAATAACCGACCCCCTTGAGATTACCTTAGTTAAAAATGAGTTAGCTTCAGTGACATTTGCAGGGAATGGTGATTGAGCGAAGCTTTATTGAACATCTAGGTTGTTTTGACGAGCGCGTTTTATGTTATGCAGAGGATCGCCGTTTTATCCTCAGACTTGCTACTGAAACTCCCTTTGCATACGTTAACCGGAAACTTGTTATCCTTGATCGGACTTCAGAAATAGATAGGGCGACAAAGAACCTTAGTCATCAAGCAGAAATGATAAGAAGAAGTTTTCATGTATTGAATTACGCAGAGGTGTATTTTCGTTGCCGAAAACAAAGTAAAAAGACTATTAAAACCGCCAGACGAATGTTAGGTTTTAATCTGTCAGGATTGGCTGTGAGTTGTTGTCTTGAAGGCGACAATTATAACGCAAGGCGTTTTGCAAAGGATGGAATATATTTTAGTAGTCGGCTGAGAGATTATATTAGATGTATTTGTGTTTTGCTATGTCCGTAGTTGGTAAGATGGCTCCGCAAAAACAGTGGATATTGATTATTATAAGGTTCAGAGATGAATATTGCTATCGTTGTCGTAACACATAATCGGCTCGGGTATACAAAAAAAACCATTGCCCGCTTGTTAGAAGACACCACTGAAGAATTTGACCTTTATCTGTGGGACAACTGTTCTACTGACCAAACAGCCGAATACCTTAAACATGAACTAAAAGACCCACGCATAAATGAGGTTATTTTGAGCAAAGAAAATGTGGGACAAACAGGTGCGATGAATTACGTGTGGGGCAAGACCAAAGCTGAAATAGTCGGAAAGCTTGACAATGACTGCCTGGTGACACCAGGCTGGACACGTACTCTGGTACAAGCACATAAGGATATAGATAACCTCGGAGCAATAGCTTGCTGGCACTTTTTCCCCCAAGACTTCAATTATGAAATAGCCAAGCGTAAAATACAGACATTTAATGGGCATAAGGTTTTCCGCCATGCCTGGGTCGGTGGGTCGGGTTTCCTATTAAAAAGAAAAACTTTTTTACAACAGGGTACTTGGAGGGAAGGTATTGATGTTGGCACAACATACTATTTTCTGAATATGGCTCTGGCTGGATTTATTAATGGGTGGTACTATCCATTGATCTACCAGGAACATATGGACGACCCGGTTTCAAAACACTCGATGCTGAAAAACGATCAAGCGATAAGCTCGCTGTATGACATAACCTATACTCTTAGGAACATAGATATAAAAACTATGGAAACACGCATGGCCTGGCGTAAAAAGGTAATACAGAATCTTCTACTCGACCCATGGGATCCGAGATATTACGTCGGCTGGCGCAGTAAATGGCGAACTCTGAAAACCAAACTGGCCAGAATGTACGGATTAAGGTAAAACAAAAATGCTTTTTATCCCGATGGCACAACGTTTAACTTACTTCACAATGACTAAAGATTTTCAAGATAACAACTCATACAATTGTTTATCAGATGAAAATTAGCTAAATTGTAACAATGAGAGCAAAGAATAACAGTAAAACTGGAGTAACAGATGAGCAACGAAGGATTGTTGCAGACAAATCATCGAGGTTGCCTGTGTTTCGCACACACACAGTCATAACCGAGGAAAATCATAAAAAAGTGGTCTATAAATATGCTTCTACGGAAGAAGCTATGGCCTTTTTAAAACTTATAGTTGATAAAGAAAAAAAAACTGCCGACTACTTAAGAGGCAAATTTGATTTGCTATATGGCACTTTAGAAGGCGACAGAATTAAATATGAGTATTTACCTTACCAATCCTTACAAGATCATATAGCAGAGCACCTTCGCAGAGGCAAACATGGCCTTGCAGATAAGCTTCTCCAGACTTACGTTGACAAATTAAATTCTATTGCAGGGGTTAAAATTTTTCCTGATGAGTTCTATAAAAACATTGTAGGGCAGGTCGATCATGCAGGTTTACAAATAGATTGTTTATCGCCCGGGCTACCCGATTTAACCCCTCGAAACATCTTGATTAACGGAAAAAAGTGGATCGTCATAGATAACGAGTGGTCTTTTGATTTCCCTATCCCCAGAATTTTTACACTCTTTCGTGCGATTAAAGAAACATCGGTCAAGATTCAGCATGAGATACGCCAATGTACAAATAAGACATATCCGGCTATGGGCATCTTCGCTCGAGGTTTACAAACATACTACTTCCCAAAAAGCTGGGTAAAATATATTACCGATAGATATATCAGCATAGCACAGATGCTTAGATGGGAGAAAGGCTTCCAACACTATGTTAAAGGAGTTGATAGTGAAACGGTTGGCCGCATAAAGATGAGGTACCGGACTAAGGTCCACTTTTCACCTTGGTGCCTGAGAAACGATATTTGCGCTATAGAAAATATTAGCCGCTCAATTAAAAGGCTTCCTGGTATGCGCCGGCTTGTTCATTTTTCCGAACGCGCGCTTCTTAATCTACAAAAGTAATAAACGTCTCAAATCTTCGAATATGCAAGGAATAACTTTATTTTTAGGTGTCGTCGCTGCTATGGCCGTGTTCCTTTTACGGCCGATTTACGGGCTTATAATATACCTTGCAGCACTTGCTTGGTATCCCCCGTACCTTACGCTACCAGTCGGAACAGTTGATTTTTCGTTATGTAGAATAGTAATTCTGGCAATATTCGCAAAGTTATTTCTGCAGACAGATTTACCGCGTCGCTTCCGTTTCATTTGGCTTGATAAGCTTGTAATCATATATTTCGCAGCTCAGATTATGGCGGGAATCATAAGAACTCGACCTTTAATGCTATTTTTTGAAAATCGGGCAGGGGAAATCTTCGACACTGTACTGCCGTATTTTGCTGTCAGGTTTATTGTGACAAATAAACATCAATTTCTCCGTTTGCTTAAAGCGATCATGCTTATAGCTGCACCTTTAGCTATAATCGGTTTTTATGAATGTATAACTGGCTATAGCATCCGCACACTTCTGGCAGCGTATCATGCCTGGGACCCTTCCAGAGCAGATCGACTGATATGGGGGACATCAACCAGCGCTGAGGAGTCTTTGAGGTATGGCTTTCACCGAGCGTCCGGGACATTTCCAATGTCCATTATGTTTGGTTTGTTCTTTGCAATGTTCGGTCCTGTTTGTACCGGTCTATTTAAGGCTGAAAGGCAAAAGATACTTCTTTACGGCTTTGGAACTGTTCTGATGTGTCTTGGCGTTTTCTCTTCGATGTCAAGTGGACCTATGCTCGCTGCGATTGTAGCGATTTTGTTTCTTGCCTTTTGGCATTATCGTAAATTTTGGAAGGTAGCTGTTGCAGTAGTGATACTGGGTTGTGGAACGGTGGAAATCATTAGTAATCGCCACTTTTATGATGTTCTCGGCGGGTTTGCACTCAACCCTCACACAGCTTGGTATCGCAGCAAACTTATTGATGTAGCCCTATTTGAAGGGGGTATGTCCGGCCATTGGCTGACTGGATACGGCTATAATGTTGACCCAGGTTGGTGTGCTAAGATTGACGGTCGCGATCACACCAGCGTGGTAAATCACTATCTGTCGGTTTTGTGCCGTTACGGTCTCGTCGGTTTGATCCCATTTTTCGCCATGAATATTGAGGTTATTAAGAGACTGCTCCGGGCTTATAAAGTAAGCAACTTGGATTCAGATAAGTGGCTTGTTTGGTGTCTGTCAGCGGGCTTATTGGGATTGGCGGCTTCACTTGTATCTGTTTCGCTATTCGGTCAGCCAAACACAATTTATTACATGATGATTGCGTTTGCCGGTATTATGCCTATTATCGTAACCAAAAAACCAGATTTCACAAGCATATCAGCAGAGTCCTTGGAAATGAGCTGACTTAAATAATACAACAATACTTTTCAGATCCGGGACTCTATATATAAATATGATTTGCCTCCCAATTAATAATCTAAAACAAACACTGAAAGGATGTGCTGTTAGAATATTAAAACGCCACACGGGTACATTCCAAAAACAACGCAAGTGGTTAGATTCCACACAGTGGCTAAATGATGAGCAGCTAAAGATATTACAGTTTAGACTGCTAAAGCAAGTTGTCACACATGCTTATGAATCAGTGCCATACTACAGAAATAAAATGATGGAAATAGGCTTTAGACCGGACGATATACAAAATCTTGAGGATATCACAAAATTGCCTATCTTAAGTAAAAACGATATCAAATCTGCAGATGGGAGACTATTATCCAGAAGATTTAACAAAATATTTCTGCGTACCGCACATACCGGAGGCACAACTGGTGAACGTCTTACATTAAAGCGTGATTTACGTTCTATTGCTAATGAACATGCATTTGTGCGAAGGCAGTTCGATTGGGCAGGAGTCGGTTTATATGACCGATGCGGTTATCTGATGGCTCGGACCGTAGCACCACCTTCCAAAAAGGTGGATAAACCTTATGTATATGATGCAGCCACGAAATTGTTAACCTTATCAACCTATCATTTGTCCGAGGCTATGGTTCCTACGTATGCAAAGGCTATTACCAACTATAAGATAAAAGCACTGGTCACATATCCCTCCGCTGCTTACGTTATGGCCAAAGGTTGTTTGAATAAGAAAATCGAGCTTCCTATTAAAGTAGTGCTGACTACATCAGAAACCCTTGACTCTGCAAAAAAACAGATGATTTCAGAAGCTTTCAAGTGCAAAGTATATGACTTTTATGGCAGTGCTGAAAGAGTTTGCTACATTTACACCTGTGAACATGGCAGTTATCACATCATCCCCGAATATGGTTTGACCGAACTTATACCCGCACAGCCTCCAAACGAAGATTGTTATCGCATTATTGCCACAGGGTTTTGGAATATGGCCATGCCTCTAATTAGATATGATACCGGTGATTTAGTACAGCCGAGTGAACGCAAATGCGAATGTGGTCGAGCTTTTCCTGTGATTAAAAAAATCATTGGACGCGAGAGCAGCATTCTCACCACCCCATCCGGGCTGGTTTTCGGGGCATCTACGGTTGAAGCCATAATGGAAACCATCTTATTCAAAATGCAAGATATGCCCGTTTTGGAAGGTCAGGTGATTCAAAAATCTTGTGATCACATGACACTCGAGTATGTCCCATTAAACAATTTTTCGAATAAAGATGAGGATAAGTTAAAGTCATTAGTGAGAGAATGCTTCCCACATGATTTCACAGTTAGCATTCGATCCGTCGAGAAAATTACCAGAACTACAACTGGAAAATCTTTGTCGTTGGTCATTTCACACAATCATAGGTAAATCGGATTTAAGATATGATAAATACCCATTTCATTTGTTTTGGTGGAACGGATTGGTGGTATCACAACCGAGCACACATTGACAAACAATTAGCCAGATGCTTTTCAGAAATCGGCCCAACACTATATGTCAACTCAATTGTTATGCAAAAGCCAAATTTAACTGAGGGCAGACGCTTTTTGGAGAAAGTAGTTCGTAAAACAAAAAGTATTTTTAAAGGACTTAGAAAAACCGAAATAGGATTCTGGGTTTACAGTCCTTTTACAATGCCGGTACATCACATACGAGGCTTAAGACAGTTGAATGAAAAACTCCTCCGTCTCCAATTGTGGATAGTTACACGCATACTCGGCATTAAAAATCCGGTAGTTTTAGTTGCCTGCCCAGCAGCATGTGATGCCGCGATTAATATGAAAAAGAGGAAGCTTATATATCAGAGAACAGACCGATTTGAGGAGTCCGAAGGTGTTCACTCAGAAACAATCAAACAATACGATCAAAAATTAAAAACGACAGCAGATATTACCATTTTCGTGAATAAAACACTATATAACCAGGAATATAATCAGTGTAAAAATGCATTCTACCTTGACCATGGTGTTGATTTTGAGAAATTTGCCTTGGCAGAAAAGGACCCAAATATACCTTCAGATATAGTTAATATTCCGAAACCTATAATAGGCTACTTTGGAGCGGTCGATGGTCACAGTGTTGATATTGCACTTGCAGCAAAGATCGCAGAACTGCTCCCTGAGATGTCATTCGTATATATCGGTACAGTTTCATCCGATTGCTCCGAACTAACAGCCAAACGTAATGTTTGGATGCTTGGGCAAAAAGATTACGAAGAGATCCCCAACTACGGTAGATGTTTTGATGTGGCAATCCTTCCATGGATTCAGAACCGCTGGACTGAAGCTGCCAATCCCATCAAAGTAAAAGAATACTTAGCCTTGGGTAAACCATTCGTCAGCACTCCGGTCTTTACTCAAATCCAAGAGTATCTTGACGTTGCGTATATGGCTAATACCCCAGAAGAATTTGCCAATTGCATACAAAAAGCCTTGAATGAAGATAGTCCTGAACGTATTACTGCAAGAAGGAAAAAAGTTGAGAAAGATACTTGGAAAAGTAAAGCGGATAGGGTTTTGTGTGAATTGTTTGAATAATAAATACTCTGGTAAATGGAAAAGGGCTGTTAAAATCCAACCACGATCAATAACCGGCAGAATGCGCTTATTGGCTCGTTGGTTTAAGTATGTCCTAATATCTCTAAAGGCATGGTATTTTGATTTTGCTTGGAACGCCTTTCGTGCTCAAATACGATTGATATGGCTTTCAGTTAGGGACATAATCTCGAAGAGAAAAAAGGTAGAGTGTAATATCTGTGGATGGAAGGGTTTTGACTTTTACCCCAATGTAGGATGGGGTTACAATGAAAAGTCTATACTCTGTCCTGCCTGCGATTGTCTGGGCCGCTATCGCTCTTTAGCGGCTATTCTTTGGACATATACATCGTGTTTCTCCCCGGACAGCTACGTCATAGAGGTTGGTCCTTCTGCCAGTTTCCAGCAGTATTTTTTGGCACAGAAAAAAAATAAGAATTATGTCAGCTTCGACATCAAGCATCATGCGATGGAAAAGGGAAATATAATCCAAATGCACTACCAAGATAATACTGCGGATTACTTTCTCTGTTTCCATGTGCTCGAGCATATAGAAAGTGACCTTCAGGCATTAAGTGAGATAAGACGCGTTTTAAAACCAGGTGGTTTAGCGATCTTGCAGGTTCCGATCGACTGGTGTATAGAACAAACATACGAATACTCAGCTTCTAATCCCCGCGACGTAGGTCACTTTAGACGATACGGTAGAGATTTTGCTCAGAGAGTATCTTCATGCGGACTTAAAGTTTCTGAAGTTTCGGTTATAGATTTCGTAGCCGAGGATGAAATAGAACAATTTGGATTTTCAAAAGAGCCAGTTTTCTTTGCGCAAAAGGTAACATAATATTTACATATATCAGTAATAATAAATATAATAACGCTGGTATTTAAATCATGCCAAAAGATGAGCCTGCAATATCAGTCATAATTGTCAGCTATAACACAAAGGAGCTTACGCTAAAGTGCCTTGCATCTGTTTACAAAGAAACAACTGCTGTAAGCTTCGAAACCATTCTAATCGATAATGCATCTATAGATAATTCTGCCGCTGCTGTCGCAGAGCAGTATCCACAAGTACAAGTAATAACACTGAAAGAAAATGTCGGATTTGCCAAAGCGAATAACCTCGCCGCCCAATATGCTCGTGGAAAGTATTTACTGCTTTTAAATCCAGACACAGTCATTATCAATAACGCGGTGCAAAAAATTTTTACTTTTGCTCAACAAAATCAGGAGGCAGGCATCTGGGGTGGCAGAACAATCTACTCCGATGGCTCACTAAACCCCACATGCTGCTACGGAAAAACAACACCTTTTAGCCTCTTCTGCAAAGCAACCGGGCTTGCAAGAATATTTCCAAACTCCGTTCTTTTTAACCCTGAGTGTTTTGGCTCTTGGCATTACAACTCTGTCAGAGAAGTTGACATCATCACCGGATGCTTTATGCTAATAAAGACTTCGCTTTGGAAACAGCTTGGAGGATTTGATCCTCTGTTTTTTATGTTTGGTGAGGAAGTAGACCTTTGCCTCCGTGCCAAAAGGCTGGGATATAGCCCAACTTTTACTCCTGAGGCAGAAATCATCCATTATGTTGGGGCATCCGAGGTGGATAAAGGAAACAGATGGGCAAAGGTATTTCGCGCCAAAGCAACAATAATCCATAAACACTGGCCACAGAAATATATTGGATTTGGCATAAGAATGCTGCTCTTTTGGGCGGCAAGTAGATCCGCTGCCCTGACCATGCTTGCTATGTTTGCTCCAGAAAAATTTAGCTCACAAAAACAAATATGGAGCAACGTGTGGCAGAAACGAAACGAATGGCAAAGAGGATTTAGTTGATTAGATTGTGGCTAAGGCACCTCAAGATGCAACTATCCGCATCATATTATCAAATATTTCTGAAGATAATCTACTGATAATTATTATTGGCAACGAACATGAGGATGGACATTCAAATTTGCTTGGCCGCCTCGGCAGGCGGACACATGAATCAACTGCTAAAACTGGCAGAAAGCTGGAAAGGATATAATACCTTCTACGTCACGACAACAGCCGTCCTGAAAGAAAAACTCAGGGAGCAAGGAAACGTTTATATTGTGGGCGAGTGCAACCGTGAATATCCTTGGCGGGTTATCCAAGTTCTATTGCGGTGTATAAATATAATTCTACGAGAAAGACCAGATGTAGTGATCAGCACGGGCGCTGCAGTTGGCTGTATAACATGTTTTTTAGGTAAACTGGTTGGCGCAAAGGTTGTCTGGCTCGATAGCATCACTAATGTCAGTCACATATCTTTGTCCGGTAGAATGGTTCGTCTTTTCGCAGATCTATTTTTGGTTCAATGGCCCGAACTTGCTGAGAAGTATCGCAATGTCGATTACGAGGGCACAGTTATATGATTTTTCTCACCGTCGGGACACAATTTCCATTCGACCGTCTTGTGCGAGCAGTAGATGAAGTATTTGACAATGGCTTTAGAGACGAGGAAATATTTGCCCAAATAGGCGAAACTCCCTACAAGCCACGAAACTTTAAATCTGTCGAATCTCTCTCGAAGAATATGTTTGATAAATATTTGAAGGATGCCTCTTGCGTAATTAGCCACGCCGGAATAGGTGTTATAGCTACGGCTCTGGATAATGGAAAGCCTTTGCTTGTCATACCCAGATTGAAAAAGTACGGTGAGGTCGTTAATGACCATCAAGTAGCTATCGCCAGGAAATTTGAGGAACTCGGTCATATACTGTCTGCATACAGCGTGGAGGAATTACCTGACAAACTACAGCAATTAAAAACGTTTGTCCCTGTAAAAAGAGAAAATCAGGCACAAGCTGTTGCCGACCGTATTGCAAGATTTTTGCAGTCACTGACAAACAAATAAACCTATATTACACAATAAGAAAATCACATCAATCTCTACTCAAGAAATAGTAAATGAAGACAATATCTCATAACCAGTCTGCTAAAAACACTAAAATCAAAGCGATTATTCTGGCGGGAAACCGCGATTTCGGTAAGTGTTCATTAGCATCTGAATTGCCTACACCATTATGGCCGGTAGCTGGAAAACCAGTGTTAGAACGCCTTATAGTCCATTTGGCTAACCAAAGTATACAACAAGCAGTAATTTGTTCCAATGACGACAACTCATTACCGGCAGATTCGATTCACCTCGACAATAATTTGAAGGTGAGATTTCTGAACGAAGAGTTGCCCGTAGGTACTGCTGGCTGCATTCGCGATGCTGCTGACGACGGAGCAAGCACATTATTATTGGTATTTTCTGCCAATATGGCAAATCCCCCTGAAATTGATGAGCTAATAAAGGCTCACAATGATGGCGGGTCTGATTTAACAATGATGTTTAATCCAAGCGATAACAACAATGGATTAATAGGAGAGCCGGCGGATATTTACGTCTTTAATCCTAATGTTATCGAATATATTCCAAAAGCCGGTTACTTTGACGTTAAAGAGGGTTTAATCTCCAAAATGCTTCGTGCCGGAAAAACCATACATACAGCTACACTGCAAAATCATGCTGGTAATTTCCGTGATAGACAAAGTTACCTATATGCCATTGGTAAATATCTTGAAAATGTCCCTATACAGAAAACGGATTTAAAACACTATAAGCAAAACGCCCAGGAAAATGTTTGGATGGCAGCCAGCGCCGAGGTTGAGCAGGGTGTGCTTATCTATGGCCCAACTATTCTTATGGATGATGCTTATGTCTCGAAAGGCACAGTAATTATGGGCCCATCAATAATTGGGCGAAACGTCCACTTATGTGAAGATAGTGCCATAATAAATAGTGTGCTCTGGGACGATTCAAAGATAGGACGAAATTGCACAATCAGACAGTGCATCGTTGATTACAATGCAAGTGTGCCGGGTAACACCACTGTAGAAGAAGAATCAATATCATTAAAACCAGTGGGTGTATTTAACTCCATTAGAAGAGTAGTGGCAGCTGCCAAAGATAACACAAAAAAATTGCGTTTTGCAGCGCAAATTCAAATCAGTAAGATTAACGCAATAATACCGGATCGGGCGCGGCCCGCAAAAACAACGATCGTACATTTGATGGCAGCCGTCTTTACACTATGTGCCTTTCTCTGGTCTTATTGGCCAAGCTTCAAAGACCTCTGGAATGTATGGCAAAGAAATGACGAATATTCCAGCGGTCTTTTAGTTCCTTTCCTTGCTGGTTATATCCTGCTGTCGAGGCGTCATGATATTGCTCGGAATCCTATAAAGCCGGCTGTTTTTTGGGGATTGTTTGCCTTCCTTATTGCCCAATGCAGCAGATTTTCCGGTTTGTTCTTTATGTATGGATCGGCGGAAAGATTATCCATCGCTTTGAGCATTGCTGCCATCGTCCTGCTAATATTTGGATGGAAACTTTTCCTTAAAGTATCTACGATTTTATTGTTTCTATGTTTAATGCTGCCCTGGCCAAACCGAATTCAAGCTGCCATAACCCTGCCTATGCAGCAATGGGCAACTTCATCAGCCGTATTCTGTCTGGAAATCCTCGGCTGTGAGGTTTTCCGGGAAGGCAATATTATCCACATCGGTAGTGCAACAGTGGCAGTAGCTGAGGCATGCAACGGCTTGAGAATGGTTACTGCTTTCTTTGTAATCAGTGGCTTGGTCGTTTTGTTGGTCGAGCGGACCTGGTGGGAAAAACTCATTATTTTGTTTTCGAGCTTACCGATAGCTTTACTCTGTAATACAATACGTTTGACAGCCACAGCAATTTTTTTCACAGTTCTCAAAGACGAACATTGGGAAAAGTTGTTCCATGATTTTGGCGGCTATGCGATGATGCCACTGGCTCTTTTAATAGTAATCGCGGAGCTACGGCTTTTAACAAAACTTATAACTCTACCCCCGGAAGAACATGCCATAATAATAACACGGCGTACCGGATGATGTATCCATAAGCGTCAAAAACAGCTTCGGAACTTCATCTAATAATGTGTGTCGTATTTGTGAGAGGATAAAATGAATAATTTAGACAAAGACACTGATCGTCTATTGGAGCAAAAACTTATCAAAGTTGAAACCCCATCTGAACCTGGTAGCCAGAGCTCATCTGACTTAATTAAGGGCGTTCTGCGGCGCTGGTACATTGTACTATTTATATTCCTCACAATGTGTGCAATTGGATTACCTGCAATATGGTATTTAATCAAACCGAGATATATTGTAAGTGGCGCATTGAGATTCACTCCTGTTTTAACGAATATTTTGACAGGGGAACAAAATCCGGCACAAACATCTATGTTTACTGAGGCAGAAGTAATAACCAGCGAGCGCTTTGTTCAGAGAGTGGCAGACGATCTGGCCAGCAGAAACCTTTCCTTTTTTGAAGACGAATCAAGCGGCTTGGCCGAGAAGGTAAAACAGAAATTAATCGGAGAAACCACTAAACTTGATGTAGTGACGAAATTAAAACGAGCAATCTCCTCCAACATCATTACCGCTAAAGCGGTTCGAAACACCGAGCTATTGAAATTAACTATGGAAAACGGACAACCGGAAGAGGCTAAACAGATCATCGATGCTTTTATTAATGCCTATATGGATATTGAAGTATCAAGTTCATCGGAGGATCAGAACCGAAAATTAAATCTGCTCGATGCCGAGCGAAAATTATTGGAGGATAAATTGCGAAGCTCGAATGAGGCAATCCGGCAATCGGCATCGGAATTTGGAAGCACAAACTTGATTGACCGCCAGGATATGAGACTGAGACGAGTGACAGCCATACTGTCTGAGCTCACCAGTGTTGAGGCGCGTAGAATCAACCTTGAAGCGCAGGTACAGTTCCAAGAGCAGATCAAAGAGCAGTCTATTGCACCGGAAGTCCTTCTCAGAATTCGCAATGAGCGTATCAATTCGGATCCTATGATCCAGGAATTAACCCGGAACGTTGTAAGTCTTGAGCGAGACCTAATCGTAGCCAAACAAACATTCACAGCCGACAATCCAAGCCTCAAACAAAAACAGGATCTGTTGGATGCGTTTCGGTCTCAGATTGAGGAGCAACGCAAAAAAACATCTAAAGATTTTAACGATGTAGCGTCCGAAGAAATTGCCAGAGTCAATAAAGAAAGAAGCCTTAATATCAGAACGGAGCTGGAACAAACCAAAGTGCATGAAAACCATTTGCGTGAGGTGTTAGCACAGGAAGATACCCAAGTTATTGAAATTGGTCGTAAGCAACTGAATATTGAAGACCTGAAGTTTCAACAGAGTTTGGATCAAGAGACATACGATACCATACGCAGGCGCATACGGGATGTGGAGTTGGAGCGAAAGCGTCCAGCAAGGGTTTCTGTTGCATATAATGCCGATATCTCCGACATCCGTGATAAGCGAGCAAAATATTCAGCGGCACTCTTGTTTGGTGCATTATTCTGCGGTATGGGATTAGCCTTTCTGCGAGATAAGGTAGACAAAAGGTTGCGAACACCGGATGACATTACCAAATGCATCAATATCCCGGTCATCGGAACTACCAGAAACCTGCGCCACATCAAACCGGCTCACGTTACAAGCCAAATAGAAAGTGAATATCAAACTATCCGTGCGAATCTGGGACTACTTAACCAAAATGGAATGCCCAGGAAGCTGGTTGTAACAAGTCCTGGAACACAAGAGGGCAAAACTACCTTCGCGATAAATTTAGCAACAAGTATGGCCAAGGCGGGGAAAAAAGTTTTGTTGATAGACGGAGATTTAAGAAAATCTGACATCGCAAGTTTGTTGAATCTTCCTAAAGATGTAAACGGCCTGCAAGATGCACTTTTAGGAATAGAATCCGACAAAGCTATTTACTCTATAAGCTCAATCGGCCTAAATGTTCTATCGGCAAAATCCTGCAATGGCAATGATGTTTATGAATTGATCTCCTCACCTATGGCTGCCAAGCAAATAAGTAAATTGAGCGAAAACTACGATTGCATTATTATTGATACTCCTCCTCTATTGGCATTTCCTGACGCTTTGGTGTGGGCCAAGATTGCAGGAGCTGTAATACTAATCAGCTTTGCCGGCCGAACTACTATTCCTGATTTACAGGAAGCAAATGAACGACTGATGCAAACAAATGTGAGAGTGCTTGGGACTGTTCTGGGTAACGTTCAGGCAGCTCATAGTTTTTATCACCTTTACGACAACTACCAGGCACATAATAATTATTTACGCAAGAAAACATCTCAGGCCAAAGTAAGCCTGATTACTCTCATCAAGACCGAGGATAACAAACAGACAGATTCCCTCATCCAATAAATCAGAGCAATGAAGGTAGAATCCAAGGATTCAAACCACCCATTGTAGGTCTTGTGGGTTACCAGTAAACACAAAAAGATGAATTTTGTAATTGTACACAAAGACAACTTCTGCACGATTAATAATAGTTTGCTTCATTTTGCGATTTCCAATGAACCTATCGCTAATCTTGTTTTAAATGGATTGTGCGGGAGTCTTCCACAAAGGAAAATACCTCGCTTTGGCTGGAGTCATAAAAGCAAGGTCGTATGTTATATTCCTGAAGAATGGAAAACTGAGCTTAGTGCAGCCAGGCAAAAGCTAATGTTCTATAAGGAAAACGTGCCTATTTGCTTCACAGCTCAACGAGAAACCGAGCGGAATAAATGGTCTGTTTTTTCGAACGGCCAATTTGCTGCAAAAATTAACATAGAACTGCTTAATAAAGTGCTAGCTGATACTAAAGCTGATGTGTTGGCTGTTAATGCCGATCCCCAGTTGATGGCCTATCTTGAAAAAGTGCGGTTAACGCCACAGAACAAAGTGGCAGGTTTCAGACGGTGCTACTCTGATTGTGCCGAACCTGCACCTGTTCCTACAGACTGGCCTCATTTCATTTTTATAAAGACCGCAATTCTTAGACAGATTTTAACCGACAATGTATTGCCAGCATCGTTTTCGCTTTTTTTGCAAAAGTGCCAATCGACCGCATTAATACTGAGGGCAGTTAACATAGCTGGGGTGGCGTTTGATTTGAACACAGAAGAGGGATTGCTGAATTTTTGCATAAGTCAGCTTTCCCAAACACGCATAACGACGGACAAAAACCGAAATTCAAATACTATATCCCCAAATTCAAAAATAATAGGTAAAGTACTGTTGGGGAAAAACGTTCATATCGGCCCAAACGCTGTTATCATCGGCCCAGCCGTTATTGGCAACAACGTTAAGATTGAAAAAGATGTGATCATCCACTCATCAATAATAGGTCAGGATGTTTGCATATCGGAAAAACATGTTGTGCAAAACCGTGTTGTTACAGGACCCCAGCACAACATGAAAACCGTCGATCGATATGCAAGTAATTTTTCAAAGCAAATCAGTTATTTAAAATTTAATTCAAACGACCTCAAACGCGTAAGTGGAACTTATCGTAACTGGTCTAAGCTTTCCTATGCAGGCAGCTTCAAACGAATTGCCGACTGTTCAGCCGCCATAATAGTGCTGATTCTGTTTGTACCGATTATGCCCTTCATTGCTCTGGCAATAAAATTAAATTCTCCAGGTCCTGTATTTTTCAGAGACAAACGACAGGGGCAACACAGCAAAGAATTTCATTGTATAAAGTTCAGAAGCATGACAGCGGGAGCCGAGAGTATGCAGGATAAGCTGAGGATTATCAGCGAAGTCGATGGTCCTCAGTTCAAGATAGTGGACGATCCTCGAATCAGCGCGGTTGGCAGATTCTTGCGACAAACATATATTGACGAAATTCCGCAATTCTTCAATGTTCTGCTCGGCCAGATGAGTGTTGTTGGTCCTAGACCTTCTCCGGAAACGGAGAATACGTTATGCCCCTCCTGGCGCTACGCCAGACTATCTGTTCGACCGGGAATAACAGGCCTATGGCAGATTTGCAGAACGCGAATCCCAGGTAAAGATTTTCAAGAATGGATACATTACGACACTGAATATGTAAAAAGACTGTCATTAAAGATGGACCTGTGGATATGTTGGCAAACAATAAAGAGAATGGTTGGTAATTTGATTGACCAGATCTAACACGATTGTGTGGGAGAAGTGATGTAAATGGCAAAAAGATACTTTAATTGGAAGTTGGCAATTGTTTTAGTCATCAGCATCGTTGTCCTGGGAGCAACTGCTTATGCATTGAGGCAGTTGCAGAGAGGACGAAGAGCAGAGCACGGTCTGGAGGCCGGTCTCGAAGCGTATAGTCAGCGGCAGTGGCAAGAGGCGGCATCGCAACTTGGACGCTATTTAGCTGTTAACCAAGATGATACAGCGGTGCTTCTCAAATATGCTGATGCCCAGCTTAATATAAGACCACATAAATCAAACAACATTCAGCAAGCTATAGCTGCTTATCGAAATATTCTGAGAATAGACAAGCGTAATACCGAAGCCGTTATGAAGTTAACCGAAATCTATTTAGGCTTTGGTATGCCCGGCGAGGCTGAGCTAATCGCCAGAAGACAGCTTGAAGAAAACACCACCTCGCAAGAAGATAGCGAAGGCTCTCCCAATGGCCAGCCCCAGGCAGAAACAAAAACATATAAGGACCCGGAGCTTCGCCGAATGTTGGCATTGGCATTAGTCAGACAACGAAAGTTCAATGAAGCAGCCGAGGAACTGAAGAGTATTATAGAAAAACATCCAGAACAGGTTTTGGCTTATGAAACCATAGGCCGATTTGCAGAGCAACAGGTTGAAAGTTTTCAAGAACCAGCCGAGCACTGGTTCAACCAGGCAGTCAGGAATAATCCATCATCGGCTTTGGCTTATGTAATCCGCGCCGGTTACTATCTAAGAAACGAAGATAAAGCAAAAGCCTTCGCAGACCTGGAACATGCCGAAAAACTGGATTTATCAGATTCAACAGTACGGTTGCGACTTGCACAGGAATTTATTAATGCGGGTGTCTTGGATAAAGCAGAAGAACAACTGTCGGCTGTGCATAAGATTTCTCCTGAAGACCAGAATCTTTGGCAAATCTGGGCACAATTAGCACTAAGATCACAATCAAAGGAAAAAATGCTAAACGTAGCTGATAACGGACTAAAAGAGCTATCTTCTCAGCCTTGGGATTTTCTGCCCATTGCTGTGGAACTATTCATCCGTGCCGGCCAGCTCGAGCGGGCCACCGACTGTATTTCTAAACTACGCCAAAAGGATATCTCCCCTGAAATGGTTGCCTTTTTCGAAGGTCTTGTTGCCGAACAAAAAGGGCAATATTTCGAGGCTGCCAAATGCTGGCGACGATCGATAGAATTAGGCAATCAATCTCCACAAGCTCGATTGGCACTGGCATCGGTTCTCGCACGGATTGGCAACAGGCAATCGGCAGCACAACAATTGCGTGCGCTCGTTTCTGAAAGGCCTAACTTTCTTGAGGGACGTTTAGCCCTTATAAGGTTGCTGGCTCAGACAGGCAATTGGGCGGAAGTAGTGGACCACGCCACAACTGTCATGCAGCTTTCGCCGGAGAACACTGAGGCTGTTTTGGCGTATTTACAAGCTCGAATCAGCTTAGTGGCGGCAGGCTCAAACCGCTCTGGGAAAGAAAATACTCAAATTTGGCAGGACATAGAAAAGCAATTGGCCACACTTGAAAAAAACACAGAAGTGGCTGTAGAGGTTAAACTTTTGCAGTTCCAGGCTGCATTGCAACAGAGCAATTTTACAAAAGCTGAAGAGCTGGTAAAAGATTTGAAGATAAACCATCCCTCGCAGGTAAGGGCCACCCTTGCTGAAGCTGACTTGTTTACAGCTCAGGAAAAAGAAAATGAGGCGATAGCAATCTTAAACAAAACGATAGAGAATTTCCCTAATGCAGTTGAGCCTGTCATATACCTCGCGACTTTATTAGCAAGGCAAGGTGCTCACAAAGAATCTGAAACAATTATTAAAAACGCATTAGCACGTATTGAGCAACCTACGGTCCAACGTGACTTAAGTCTATTGCTTGCTGACATATATACCCAGTGGGGAGAAGGAGATAATGCGTACAAACTCCTTTACGAATTAGCGCAGGAGCTGCCCAGTGACATTCCTATCAAACGTCGACTTTTATCGTGTGAACAAGCCCTTAAAAATCCCGAGCAAAGCCAGCAGATCATTAACGACATCAAGTTACTTGAAGGCGATAAAGGTTGGCAATGGCGCTATGAACAGGCGAGAGTCTGGTTTATCAAGGATGATTTTAAAAACCATTATCCCCAAATCATCTTACTTTTGAAGGAAAATATATTAGACAACCAAGACGACCAGGCCAGTCGTATGCTCCTGGCGGCAGCTTATGAACGTGGCGGCGACCTAAAACTGGCAATCTCGACGTACCGCGACGCCTTAAACAGGTCTCCTAGCGACATTCGCGTGATAATACCTGCGGTTGCGGCACTGTACAAAGCAAGACAATATGACGAAGCAGAGGACATTCTTAACCAGGCATCCCGTCGGAATCTCTACCACCCCGATCTTCAAAAACTGCAGTTGCAGAGTTATCTCAGACGCGGCGAGCTAAGCTCAGCCTCGAATGTTCTTGGAGACCTGCTAAAGAATGATCCAAATAACCAAGCAATCTATCTAAGCCTTGCATCTCTCAAAATGCAGCAAGGCGAGTTCGATGAAGCCTCTGAATTGTTGGATAAACTGAAAGGGCAAGACCCTAACTCAACAGCAGTGGTATATGCACAAATCCAGCTAAATACTCGCCAGAATAAACCCAAAGAGGCAATAAAGCTTTGTGATGAATTGGTAGAAAAGCTTAACAATGTATCGGCTTACATCATTCGTGCCAGGACATATTCTACGCTGGGGCAAAACGACAAAGCGATGGAAGACCTCGAACGTGCGGTTTCTGCTGAACCCAATAATATTGGTGTATGGCTTACAAAGAGTGACTTCCATAGTTCTACAGGCCAAGTAAATGATGCTATTTCATCAATAGAGCAGGCTTTATCATTGGATCCTAATAATCTTTTAGTCCGGAAACGTGCTGTTTCACTGTTCTTGGCATCAACCAATCCGGATAGAACTCGTCGGGGAAGAAACATTCTTGACCAATCTTTGCAATCGAATCCTGAGGACGTCGACCTAAGGCTTTTCAAAGCGAGATCAGCACTTGCTGAAGGAACAGCTCCAGGAATTGAAGAGGCTCAAAAGATTCTCGAAAAGATAACACAGGACCAGCCGAAAATAAGTGAAGCCTGGGCTTTGATTGGTGAGATATTGCTTAGGCAAGGACAGCCCGGAAGAGCTTTAGATACTGCTATGCGCGGCCTTGTCCATAGTCCCAACGATAGAGCACTGATGCTGCTCAGGGCCCGCGCTGAAGCTGCAAGGTCACCGGCACTGGCTATTCCAACTCTTAGGCTGCTACGTGAGCAAGACCCGAATAATATCGGTATTATCATGCTATTGGCGAACACATACATTGCGGCAGGTGAGCCTAAAAAAGCTGTCGTACTTCTTGAAAACGAATCCCCCAAATGGAAAGACCCTATCCAGCAGAAAAGAGCGGACATCGCCCTGGCTGTGGCACTGTATCGCAGCGGCAGCAAGGAAAATGCTCAAAAGAAATTTGATGCTTTGTTTGAATCCGAACCAAACGACCCAGCACCTTTGCTGGCACAGATCAGTCTGCTTAAAAGCGATAAGCTCTGGGACAAGTTAAAAGAGCAAATAGTTAATTGGTGTCGAAAGCATACAGATGATAATAACATCCCTGTTATGGTTGCAAATGATCTTGCCGGCACCGAGGACAGCCAGGCAAGACAGATAGCTGAAGAAATACTGCGGATGATTTTGGAGCGTGCTCCCAAGAATCTGCCGGCTATGAACACTCTTGCTACGCTTCTGCAGATAACAGAGCGTGCTGAGGAATCAGCGAGACTTTATCAGGAGATACTCCAGCTTCAGCCGGATAATGTAATCGTTATGAATAACCTTGCCTGGATAATGTGCGAAGAGCAGGGTAAATGCAAAGAAGCACTCAAGATTGCCCAGCAAGGATTACAATTAGCACCTAATTATATAGATCTGATCGACACACGCGGCGTGATATATTATAGACTCGCCGAATTCGATAAAGCAATTGAGAGTTTCAATACGGCTATCAAACTCTATACAAAAGAAAATCCTGCAGCAGTTGCTTCCCGTTTTCATCTGGGACGTTCTTTAGCTGCACAAGACAAAAAAGACAAGGCCGTAATCGAGCTGCAGCAAGCCCTTGAATTACACAATCAAATTGGAGGATTGTCAAAAATAGATTTAGCTGAAGCACAGAACCTGCTCAAAACTCTCCAGTCAAATAAATAATCATGAACCAGTTTCCAGACTATACGGAAAAAAACAGTGATAACGAGCCTTTTGTTCCGCTTCGGTCAAATGTTTTTCTCCTTGACCTGAAGCAGTGGGCTTATGTTCAAAGATGCTATAACCTGACTCCTCGTGAGGCCAAAATAGCGGAGCTTATTTGTCAGGGCTTTAGAAACGGCAGCATAGCTAAGGCTCTAGAAATAAGGCCTGGCACAGTTAAAACTCACACCAGAAATATATATCGAAAGCTCCAGGTCACAAACAAAATCGCGATGCTTCTAAGATTTGTAGCTGCATCCAAAGACCTCTCATAGGTTATGCTATGCCAATTAAGCATAAAAATAATAGTAGTAATGTTCTT
>CAZRNB010000017.1:0-34338 GCA_964601355.1 uncultured Pirellulales bacterium | reverse complement strand
CGGACAAAGACAAGCTTTTACTTCAAATTACTCGAAATATGGTGAACGCTTACAAGACTTTCATTGCGGTTTGAGTGACGAAGACCGACGGGTTTTGGTCAACATTAAAGGTTTTTTAACCTTTGCTGTCTATCATAATCCTTTAGCGCTGTGATTAGCTCGCTTAAGTCGCCGGCTATTATTTTATCGAGGTTGTAAAGCGACAGGTTTATTCTGTGGTCGGTGACGCGATTCTGTGGAAAATTATAAGTTCTTATTTTTTCAGACCTGTCACCCGAGCCGACCATGCTTTTGCGTTGTGATTCCCGCTCTGCTCTTTTTTTGCTTTCGTAAAGTTCGTAAAGCCTGCCGCGAAGGACACGCCAGGCTTTAGCTCGGTTTTTGTGCTGACTGCGCTCGTCACGCATATTGACGGTGATTCCCGTTGGGACGTGTTCGAGCCTGACGGCGCTATTGACCTTGTTAACATTTTGGCCGCCTGGGCCGCTGGACCTGCTGACGTGCTCAACAACGTCATTTGGATTTATCTGAATATCCAGCTCCTCCGGCTCCGGCAGCACCGCCACTGTTGCCGCTGATGTATGGATTCTGCCCTGTGCCTCAGTCTCCGGCACCCGCTGAACGCGGTGGCCACCAGCTTCATAAGCCAGATCGGACCAGATGCCGGTTCCTTTAATGCTGAATATTACCTCACGAAAACCATTCCTTTCAGAGACACTGAAACTAAGCGGCTCAACCTTCCATTTGCGGTCATCAGCGTATTTTGTGTACATCTGGTACAAATCTCGCGCGAAAAGTGCAGCCTCTTCGCCGCCGGTACCTGCTCGTATTTCCATTATGACCGAACCCACGTTCATATCGTCGGCCATAACCAGCGTATTCTGGATTTCTTCCAGTTGAGCGTTTTTTTTATTTTCAAACTGCTGCAGCTCTTCTTTAGCCAGTGCTCTGAAATCGGCATCGACTGTGTCATCTTTCAGAATCTCCTGGGCGTCTTCGATATTGGCAGCTATTTTTTGGTACTCGCGATATTTTGTGACCAACGTTTTAAGCTTGCCTTTTTCTTTAGACAGCGCTATCAGCTTTGCAGAATCACGGGCAGTGGCAGGATCGGCAATTTGCCTTTCGATTTCACCATAGCGGTCCTCGATCTGGTCGAGCTTTTCCATGAAACCATCTTTTACTTCCGGCATATACAAAACCCAAGATATTAGATAAAAGTTTAGCCGTCGCCGGTATTGATCCTTCGTAGCACTAATCTGTTCTCTGGAGTATCAATACGAAGGAGAACTACGAAGAAGGACGGCGGACGGGTTTAGGGCGTAAAAAAACAGCGAATAGCAGACCCGCTGCAGACGTGACCGCTAATCGCTATTATATCGGAAAAAACAACTACTGTTTCTGGTCTTTTACGTTCTTTTTGATATAGCTATCGCCGTATTTCTTCTGGAATCTCTCTATACGACCGGCTGTATCAACATACTTTTGCTTTCCCGTATAGAACGGATGACACAACGAGCAAATCTCTGCGTGTATTTCTTTAGCAGTGCTGCATGTCTCAAAAGTGTTTCCGCAGCCACAATGAACTACCACTTTACCGTACTTTGGATGAATGCCTTCTTTCATAACTACTATTCTCCGAAATATTTTACGCCTGAATTCTAACAATATCGCGGTAAAATGCAATAAAAATTTCTATCAAAATGAACTAATCACTTAAATTATTGACACGTACACCTGAGCAATATTATAATGGTAAACAAATAAGCTGCACGGAAGCCCGTCTCGATAAAGAGGTGATTTATGGACCTGCAAAATGACAGCTTTCTCACTCGATTCAAATGGCACATCGTTATTATCTGCGTTGTTTTAGCAATCGTAATATTTCTTGCAATGTTCACTAACATCTTCATGGCATCCGAAACCAATGTGCTGCAGAACCTGGTATGGCTGCTGGGGGCACTGGTGTTGTTAAGTGCGCTTCTGGTAATGCTTTCCAGACTTTTTAAAATAGTCGATGCACTAAAGGACAATAGCTCCAAGCTCGAAGAAGTCACCGGAGCTCTGGAAAAAATTCACTCAGGACTGGCGCAAATCAATTACAGCACCCGGCTCAGCGAAAGAGCAAAAGCCATCGCATTTCGTGACGAAGAAAAGCGGTCTCTGCGTGAAGCCGTCTTCGACAAGCTGCAGCAGCATGACTTTGACGCTGCATACGAAATAATCGACGAAATTGCCCATCGTCCGGAATATAAGGATCTGTCAGAGCAGCTACGAACCCAGGCCGACAAATATCGTAATGCTACCGACCAGGAACGGATAAGTCAGGTAACAACACATATCGAAAAGCTGCTTGAAGATTGGCAATGGGCCAAGGCAAGTGCCCAAATTGAAAGATTGATCAAATCGTATCCCGATTTCGAGAAGGCAAAGGCAATGCGTCAGAAACTAAGCGACTGCAAGGAAGGCCGCAAAAAAATATTGCTTGCTGCATGGGATGATGCAGTGAAAAATCAGGAAACCGATCGCAGCCTGGCTATTCTCAAAGAGTTGGACATGTACCTGACACCTAATGAGGCCCGGGCCCTGCAGGAAGCAGCAAAAGATGTTTTCAGAACCAAGCTGCACAACCTCGGTGTTCAGTTTTCTATCGCCATCACCGAAAAACGATGGGCCGATTCGTTGGACATCGGCCAACAAATTGTCAGCAACTTCCCAAACAGTAAAATGGCTGAAGAAATCCATGAAAAGTTAGATGTTCTTAAGCAGAACGTACAATTGCGTGCCGGTCAATAGGAATGTCTTTACGCAGTATGACTTACGCCATTGATATTACTGAAAGTCGAACAATGATTGTGTCTTAATCATTGTTACCTGATCAGGATAAGCAGAGAACGTATGAATGTGCAGTTCATTGCGTCTGGCCTCGAAATCAATGTAGCTAAACGGCTGTAAACCACCCATTTCCAATTCCGGAAATTTAACAAATAAGCCCCTATTCCGAGCAAACCGCTCAAGGTCAATATAGCTCTGACGATATAAATTGGGACTCATTTTTTCGACCTGAAAATCTGTCATATAACTTACGCCCCGGCTCAGAGTACATTTATGAGTTCGTGGTCCCCGAAATTGAAACCGCTCGATTAATCCACGATGCGGCAGCATCTGGCCCGGTGTGCTAACTACCTCGCTTAGACACATATCACCGGCAAAAACACTTACAACGTGAGTACAGCCCGTAATCCAGATAAGAGCCTCATATTTGTCCGTCCTTAATTGCCGGCTGGTGTATATCTGAAAAAGCTCCGGATGTAAAGGCCTCTGAAAAAGGCTAAATGTTAATTGATCAACAGCTATATTTACTTGAGGTGATTCCATATAAATCCCAAAAATTTTAACCTTGATTTCAGGATTATTATATCAAAAAAGTTCCGCTCATTCAAGTGCAATATCAGTACTGAAAATGGCTTACATCGCACTTATGGGACGGATGTTTTGCAAGCTCCGCAATCTAAAAGACTAACAGTGAGAAAAGTTTTTTGAAAAAAATTAAAAAACAAGTAAAGAACTTACCTTTTATTGATGGAAGAAAACAACATTTAGAATAGTTGCAATAATGTCATAAAAGGCGTGTGCTCCTGCCGTAATTCCAAAACCACGAATTGCAAAAAGAACTGCGAAATAAACGCCCGCTATTGTCCGAAAGCCAAACACAGTCCAGTCAAACGGAGCTATTAGTGCAAACTGTCCATTGACAAAAACTATATGATGATGAGCGCTGAATAGCGCTGCTGAAATAAGAATCGATAGTACGATTGAATTATTATGTTCAAATCGCAATAAATCCTGAAACAACATCATCAAAATACATATCAAAATCAGCCTGAAAATAAGCTCTTCATAAATCCCAGCTCCTATTCCGGTAACAAGATTGGCCAGCAGAGACTGATTTATTGCACCACTGCCCCTGATCTGCGAGGTGGCCGAACGCAGTCCTTCACTAATAAGGAAAGAAGAACAGACGTTGCTTTTAGGTTCAGCCGGTCCGCTTAATATCATACTCAAAACAATCAGCGGTACACCAAGCAAAATGCTCTCGATTGCCATCGGCCCAATATCAGCCGGAACAAAGTACCATCGTTTTCCTGACGTCAATTGCAGTGCCAACAGAACAATCACTACAGTCAAAGGAGGTGCGACCCAGGCAAATCTGCTTCCAAGTCCCAGATATCCATCAAGAAAACTCTGAAGCCAAATAAACGCCACAACCCGGTCCTGAGTCTGATTGAGCACATCTGTGTTGATCAGGATCGTTCCAATTTCATAGAAAACAATAAACGGAAGCAAAAAAACAAGAGCATAAATTGGCCGAGATGTCCGCTCAAAATAGGAATCTTGTGCAAAATTAAACAATTGAGTTGTGCTGTATTTGTATTTAACTCCCATTGCTTTTCTATTACCAGTTCTATGTGTCATTTGTGCAAAGTCTACTCCAGCCAGGCTAAAATTACAATAAGCAAAAATAACTGATATGAAGATAGAATGATCTGACCCTGGTTTATGTACAACGTTATCATAAAAGCTGCTGCACCGCTTTTTTCCAGCCTTCATAAGAGGCATCAGCTTCTTCGGTATCAGACCTCGGAGAAAACTGGTTTTTGCTGACACTGATATTCTTCAATTGGTCAATATCATGGAAGATGTCCTCGCCAAGACCGGCCAGATAGGCCGCACCGAGAGCAGAAACATCTTCAATGCCGATGTTAACGACGTTTGTCTTCAGCAGGTCAGCCAGGAGCTGCATGACAAAATGATTAGCTGTTATACCGCCGTCAACCTTGAGCTCCTTTAATTTGATATCGCTATCCTGCTCCATAGCAGTAATGACGTCTTTTACTTGATATGCAATTGATTCCAGGGCAGCGCGGACGATATGGTTTTTATTGCAGCCAAAGGTCAAGCCCAGAATCGCAGCCTTGAGGTCCATTTTCCAATAGGGAGCGCCAAGGCCGCTGAAGGCAGGGATCAGATACACGCCATTATTGTCCTCAACAGAAAGGGCCATCTCCTGGGTCTGGCGACTGTCCGCAAATAGCCCCAGCCTGTCGCGCAACCAATTAATTGTAGCTCCACAAGTGACTATTATGCCCTCCAGTGCGTAATCAACTCTATCAGATGTGCTCCAGCAAATAGTCGCGACCATTCCTTTTTCTGATTTAGTTACTTTTGAACCAGTATTAAGCAGGATGGATGAGCCTGTGCCCATTGTTGCTTTAGCCATACCGGGAGAAAAACAGCCTTCTCCAAAGGCAGCAGCATGTGAATCGCCTATCATAGCTGAAATGTTTATCTTATCAGGGAATAATCCTTCAAAATCGGACCGACCATAGAGATGAGAGGAAGGCAGGGGCTGCGGCAGGTTGAGTTTTTTTAGATTGAATTTATCCAGAAGATAATCATCCCATTTCAAATCGTTAATATTGAACAGAAGCGTCCTGGAAGCGTTTGTGTAATCGGTAAAATAACTTTGTCCCTGGGTAAGCTTAAATAACAGCCAGGTATCGACGGTACCAAAATACGCATCCCCGGCATCAATCGCATTTTTTACCAGGGGGTCGTTCTCGTAAAGCCAGAGCAGTTTGGTTCCGGAAAAGTATGGATCGATAATCAGGCCGGTCCGGCTCTTGACTTCGTTCTCAAGCTCTGAGTTTTTCAGACGGCTGCAGATTTCTACCGATCTTTTACACTGCCAGACAATCGCTCTGCAAAGAGGATTTCCCTGCTTATCCCAGAGAAGAAAAGTTTCCCGCTGGTTTGAAATGCCGCAGGCCTCGATCGTCGCTCGTCGCACGTGACCCGTCGCTCGAGTCACGGGCAACAGGTCACGGGGCACGGATCTTAAGCATAGCTTTACAGAGTCCAGCACACTGGTATAGATTTCAATTGGGTCCTGCTCTACAAAGTTGGCTCGTGGAAAGTGTGACTTTAGCTCTTTGGTTGCTTTTGAAATAATATGGCCATTGGAATCAAAAATAATCGCTTTTGTTCCACTGGTACCCTGGTCGATAGCCAAGATGTAGTCTTCAGCCATATTGAACCTTATGATAAGTGCCTAAAGTGTGGAGTGACTAAAGTGCCTAAAATTATAACTTCAAACTTTAGCTCACTTTAGGCACTTTAGTTCACTTTAGTCAATGTTCACTTCGTAACAGCTTTCTAACGTTTTCCAAAATTCCGTTTTTGTCAATTTTATAAAAAACCCTGATCTGCTCTCGTGGGCCGGCTTTTGCGAATTGGCCTTGCGTAATGCCCAGACGAACAACCTTAACGTCAAGTCCCTCTTCGGCAATAATTTCGCAGACCAGGCTTCCCAAACCGCCATGCAGAGAATGTTCTTCTACAGTAATAACGTTTTTTGTTTTTTGAATTGAATCGATGATTCCTTTCTTGTCCACCGGCCTTATAGAGGAAATATTGATGATCTCTGCGTTTATGGAATCGGCCTTTAGGATTTGTGCAGCGGCGTAAGCTTCGTGAACAACCGAGCCCATAGCAAAAATGCTTACGTCACTCCCTGAAATAAGAACATCTACCTTGCCAGGCTCAAATTTATAGTCTGTGCTGTGAAGAACAGGAAACTTCGCACTATCCATTCTTATATAAACCGGCCCCACGTGCTCCAGCGCAAAGCCGAATATCTTTTCCGTTTCAACCGGATCACAAGGGGCTAAAATGATAATATTGCCAAGGCCCCTCATAATGGAAATGTCATCGATAGCATGATGAGTGCTTGCCAGCGGGCCATAAGAAACGCCGGCATGTAAGCCCACAAGTTTTACATTCGTGTTCGAATAACATACGTCATTCTTGACCTGCTCATTAGCCCGGGCTGTCAGGAAACAGGCTGCATTAGCGGTGACAGCTACGTATCCGCCCAGAGATAAGCCCGCAGCCACTCCAACAAGATTCTGTTCTGCAATCCCAACATTAATAAGCCGGTCGGGATATTTTTCCTGGAAGGGAGCAATTTTCGCGGTGCTGGTAGAGTCGCTTACCAGGACCACCAGGTTAATGTTCTCCTGAACCGCTCGGATAAAGCATTGAACCATGACCTCTCTAAGGTCTATTCCCTGCTGCTCCATCATTAGTCCAGCTCCTCTATTGCCTGTGCAATCTGGTCGCCGGCAGGTATTTTGTGGTGCCAGGCGGCCCGGTCCTCGATAAACGAAACGCCTTTACCTTTGATGGTGCGGGCGATAACCACGTGGGGTCGATTATTGTGCATATCGAGCCCTTCGACCGTTTCAATAAACTTCGCCACATTGTTACCGTCTGTGACCTGGACGTCAAAGCCAAACGCCTTCCATTTATCCTCCAGAGGCTCTAAAGCCATTATATTTTCCGTGCGGTCAGCCAACTGTAAGGTGTTTCGATCGACGATGACGATAAGATTATCAAGCTTGAAATGGGCGGCGCTCATAGCGGCTTCCCATACGGAGCCTTCCTGAAGCTCGCCATCTCCGGTGAGGACAAATGTACGGAAAGTCCTCTTGCTCATTTTCCCGCTTAGCGCCAAGCCGACGCCCACCGAAAGCCCGTGTCCCAACGAGCCGGTGTTCAATTCGACGCAGGGTGTTTTCTGACGCACAGGATGGCCGGGTAGTGCGGAGTCAAATTGCAGGTACGTCATCAAAAGTGTCTCGTCAATATAACCCGCTTCGGCGAGAGTACAGTAAAAACCACCTACCCCATGACCTTTGCTGAGTATGAACCTGTCTCGGCTGGGGTCATTGAGTTTATTTTTCCGTATATTTAAGATGCGAAAAAACAAAGAAGCCAGGATATCAGTCTCAGATAAATCGGCTCCCGTGTGTCCCTGCCCAGCCTGTGAATTCATCCTTATAATTTTTTTGCGTATCTCTTTCGCCTTCTTTGCAATTTCATCGGGCGGCAGTTGAAATTTATTACTCATGGCAGTAAAGGCTCCATTTCATGTATTTTGATATTGCCTCACGCAACACTTTTGCACAATGGGTACGTGTCATAGCAACGTGATGCTCGAAGCCGTTCTGACACAAATAGGCCAACAATTCTCTAAGATGCGGAACCTCACAGACAGCTATCCCACCATCCATTTCAAAGAGGTCATCTGTGAACTCCCCTTCACCCAAGTAGCATTTTATTTGGCCTTTAGAGTCATCGGTTGAAATTCGAAAGAAAGTCATCGGCCCAGCGGCGACGTGGCCTTTTATGGCTCCGAAACACTTGTCCCGGCCAATAGTCTCGCCCAAAATATCGAGATTGGAAATTTCAACTTCGCTTCCCATAAAGCTCTTCGGGAAATTGCTGCAGTGAGTGCAGACGCATTTATTTTTTTCATTACCGTAATTATTATTCCAGTCGAGAAAGCCGGGAATATTCCCAGAAGCGAGCAGCAAGGCATACATAGAAACAGCACCGGCAACGTCCATTTCACAGGCGCTCGGCATAAGTCTTTCGCCCATCATGCTCATCGATAAGCAGGCAGCGCAGCCAAAATTATCCTGTATGCTTGTCCAGCACTGAATAGCACTGGCATCAAGCTCATTCTCATCCATCCAATCATCAATCACAATAGAAAGCCTGGCCTGCTTTAAAATATTTTTTTCATCAACATAACCAGGGACATTACCATAATCCTTTATCTGAGACAATCTTTCCTGAACCTTCTTAGCCTGGCCATCGAGTTTGTCAGCTCTGGAGATAATTTCAGATAAATCAACCGGCACCACCGTGATCCCTGAGGCCTGCAGCAGCTTCTCACTGAATCTGACCGTTTGAAAAGCAGCGGGCCTTGCGCCAATGGCGCCTACCCTTGCGTTCTTTAATCCTTTTACGACCCGGCAGATTCGTGCAAAATAATCCAAATCATTCTCAAATAACTTGCTGTCTATATCACAGGTATGTTCAGAGGTGTCCGTGAAAGGTATGCCATACTGATACAGGTTATTGCAAACCGACAGTTTGCCGCAAAAGGCATCCCTTCTGCTCTTGACGTCCACCTTATCTAACCGGTCGTTGCCGGCCTGAACCATAACAGGAACGTCCATTTTTGCTATATCCAGCGTTTGAACGACACCCAATTCATCTCCGAAATTAGGCAGTGCTACAATGACCCCATCAATCTCCTCCTCGTTTTGTTTAAATAGGTGAGCACATTGTTTAGCGTCGCAGAGAGTTTCAACTGCCCCGTTGGCCGTGGCGCTTTCAGGAAGGATCACATACTCAAAACCAAGCTTATCCAGCATCGTAAGTAATTGTTTTCGTCCCTCTTTGGCCAGTTGTGCGTTGAAAATATTTCTGGCTGCCACAATCAGGCCAAATGTTATCTTCTTTTTCATCATTTTCATTTTTGGATTCCTGTTTCACATTGCTCAGAAGAAAAGACTTACCGTCATTTCGACCGGAGCCCCCGTGTCTTCTGTCGAAGACAGAAACGTGGGCGAAGCGGAGAAATCTGCTCGAAATGACATCGGGTCTTTTCTACAGAACAGTTTCACATAAGAGCTTCTATTGGATTCGACAGGCTCACCACAAGTCTTTAGCCTGCCCCGTTAGAAATCCCATCCCGATCGGGATTAAGAGGAACAATGATCCTGGGATTTTTAACGGGGGTGCATTATTCATTTTCCAATTTCTAACGGGGCGTGCAGCTTATCAATCACCACTGCCAAAAGAATTACGAATCCTTTAATAACCTTCTGCCAAAAGGGGTCCACGCCCATACTGGTCAATCCGCTATTGAGAACTCCAATAATCAAAACTCCGATAACGGTTCCCAGAACAGAACCTCTTCCGCCATCAAGGCTGGTGCCGCCAATCACTACCGCAGCAATAGAGTCCAACTCATAAGCAACTCCGGCAGCGGGCGAGGCCGAGTCGATCCGGGCCGTTACAATGATACCACCAATGGCTGCTAATCCGCCAGATATTGTATAGACCAAAATTTTGATCCTGTTGACGTTAAGGCCGGAAAGCCTGGCTGCTCTCTCATTTCCGCCGACGGCATAAATATACCTGCCAAAGCGGGTCTTGTTCAATATAACAACGGCAACAAGCACAATAGTCGCACAAATACATACCGGCATGGGAATTAAGCCCATAAGCCAGCCCGTGCCGAGAAAATCAAAGGTGGAGCCTAATCCGGTAATATTCGACCCTTGCGTCCATAATTCGGTAAAACCACGGGCTATTGTCAGCATCGCCAGCGTAGCGACAAAAGGAGGAATCCGAAAGCGAGTAATCATAAACCCGTTAAAAAGCCCCAATGAGCAGCCAATAAGCACGGCAATTACAATGGAACCGGGGACCGTTACTCCGATAAACAAATTCAGAGCGGGAATTTCTATGCCGTTTCTTAATAAACCCGCGGCAAACGCTCCGCTTAAAGCCAGCACCGAGCCTACGGAAAGGTCAATACCGCCGGTTAGAATTACTAATGTCTCTCCTGCCGAAAGACACATATTGACGGAAACCTGCCTCATAATGGTCCAGAAATTATCAGTGGTGCGAAAATCCTTTTGCAATACACTGAAGACCGCTATCATCAGAAATAGGGCTATCAATGATTGAAATTTTTCTCCCGTGAGGGATCCTGTGGACAGCCTGGTTTTGCGTTCTCTCAATTCCATAGATTTTTTGATTTCATTTTGATCTGTAGAAAAGACTCACCGTCATTTCGACCGAAGTCCCGATTCATCGGGACGAAGTGGAGAAATCTGCTTAAAAACAGATTTCTCGACTCGCCTTTGGCTCGCTCGAAATGACAACCTTTACTCTTTTCTACAAAGCAATTTCATTTGGTCGCAACCTCAAGGAAGAACCCCACGTGAAATCCGCCAAAAATACGGCGGACAGGCTTGGGGCTAAATACAAAAAATATTTAGCCCCCGGTTTTACCGGGGGTTCGGAATGGCCGCTTTTAAAAGTATTTCTTCCGTAGCCTCCGATGGGCTAAAGCTGCCCGTTTGTCTGCCTTCAGACAGAACAATGATTCGGTCGGAGATAGCCAGGATTTCCGGAAGCTCCGATGAAACCATAACAATTCCCAATCCAGCTTCGGCAAGCTCACTGATTAGCTTATAGATTTCATTTTTGGCATTGACATCGACGCCTCGTGTCGGCTCATCCAATAATAGTACGCGTGGTTTTGTTGCCAGAGCTTTGGCAATGACTACCTTTTGCTGATTTCCTCCGCTGAGGTTTCCGACTTTTTGTCTGACAGAGGCGGCCTTGATTTTGAGGCGATTGATATAGTCGTTCGCCAATCTTTTTTCCAAACGATTATTCAGAAATCCCCATTGTTCGATCTGCTCTATGCTTGCCAAAGTAATATTATCTCGGACAGACATTTCTATAATCAGGCCTTGCAGCTTCCGGTCCTCAGGCACCAAAGCAATTCCCGCCTTGATAGCAGCAATCGGAGAATCAATTCGGACGAGGCGGTCCTCGAAGAATATCGAGCCGGACGACGTGTCAGGATGCAGACCGAAAATGGTTTCCAAAAGTTCCGTCCGTCCCGCCCCCATCAGGCCAAACAGCCCCACGACCTCTCCCCTTTTTACGTTAAAGTTTATATGGTCCACTACATAATCTTTATGACGGCCTCGATGAGTCAAACAGATATCCTGAACACGGAGTAAATCTTCGGCCTGGGCGGCCTTAGCCTTCATAAAGAAACCTTTGATGTCCCTGCCAACCATCATCCGTACAACGTCGTCATGGCTGACTTCTGTTAAGGGCCTTGAACCGATAACCTTTCCATCACGCATTACAATCACTCGGTCGGCTATTCGGAAGAGCTCCTCTAATTTGTGAGTGATATATACAATAGTCACTCCCTGCTGGATGAGGGAGCGTATCAAACCAAACAGTACGTCAATCTCGCGTTCACTGATAGCTGACGTGGGCTCGTCCATAACGATGATGCGCGCACCGATATATCGGGATGAAAGGGCTTTGGCAATTTCCACAATTTGCTGCTGGCCGACTCGCAAATCAGAGACAAGCATTTGCGGGTCTATCTGTAAATTGAGATTATCTAATAAGACCTTAGTTTCCCGGCTCATTCGCCGATAATCAATCAAGCATAAGCGATTCACGTACTCTCTGCCCAGGAAGATGTTCTCCGCCACGCTCAGGTAAGGGACCAGATTCAATTCCTGATGTATTATAGCTATTCCGTGGTCTTGCGCTTCTTTGGGATTGGAAAAACGGACTTCGGAACCATCCAACAATATCTGCCCTTTGTAGTCTTGATATACGCCTGACAGGATTTTCATTAGGGTAGATTTGCCGGCTCCGTTCTCGCCTACAATGGCGTTGACTTTGGCGTCATGAATTTCAACACTTGCATCATCCAGCGCCTTAATCCCGCCAAACGCCTTATGAATGCCTTTGGCCTCCAAAATGATTTTATCCATACTAAATGAAACCATCGGCTTATTTTAGCTCCAGTTTTATGGGGATAACTCGTAATGGACTGATTTGCGGGTTGCTCTCGAAAATCTCTGCTGCGCCGACAAAATGTACCGTCAATCCTTCCTTCACTTTATCCTGAAAGGAAGGTATTACCTCCTTGGCCACAATCTTATTAATTTCTTCCGAAACCTTATTGTAATCCATACTATCCGGGAAATCATCGCTATCCACCAGGCCGGAGGCATCTCTGACAGCATTGCCGAAAATCAAATCCGTAGCGACAAGAACTTCCGGCCCGGCTACGGCTCGGCGCTCCGCCGTGACGAGATTGGCTTCTGTTTCGGCTAAACAGATAAGCACGCCCTCTTGGCCGACGGAGACGACTTTACCTTCGCCTTGCAGCAAAAAGAAATGCGTTGAGGAGACGTGCCTGGTTTTTGCTGCATATTTTTCAATAGCCTTTTTCGGTTCTACGCGAAAAAGCATAAGGAATTGTTTCGCATCAGCCGCCTGTGCTGTCTTACTGCTCAATTCATCCCAGAAGCTCTTTGCATATTGCACCGCATCAAATTCTTCGTTGGCTTTAGCAGCTCGTCTTTTCCCCAGGTTCTCAACGTAAAAAGAGTTATAAAGCAGAAAAACGAGAATCGCTGCGAAAATGATGCTCAATATTCGAAACTTGATACTCGATTTTCGTCGAGAATCTCGCATCGGGCATGAACGTTTATTCCTTCTTTCCATAAGGGGCATATTGGCTTATATTTTCCTGTGTTACCAGTTCCACGGCAACGTATATTTTCTGATCGAAGCTCCTTTTCCCCCTTATGTATTCATCAGCCATTTCTGCTGCCTTTTGAGCCATGATTTTGGGGAACTGCATTCCCGTGGCCACGATTTTCCCCTCCCGAATAGAATCAATAACGTCCTGGGCGCCATCGAAGCCAAAGACCATTACCTTGTCCGCCTTGCCGGTTGCCTTGAGAGCCTCATAAGCTCCCGTGGCCATGGCATCATTGCCGCAGAAAACCGCATCTATGTTCGGATGCTTCTGGAGAAGCCTCTCCATCTTTTCATTTGCTATGGTCCTGTCAAATTCTCCGGTTTCTTTAGCCAGCATTTTGATATCAGGGTATTTATCCACCACACTGTGAAACCCATTCGAACGAGCCCAGGTATTGTTATCACCTAAAATTCCCAATATTTCGATATATGTACCTTTTTTGTTCAGTTTCTTAACAAAGAACTGCCCTAAGGCGACACAGCCCTCATAATTGTTAGAAAGAATCTGACTTGCTGCTATGTCATTCTGGGCTATTTCTCTATCCATGCAGAAGGCTGGAATTCCTGCCTCTTTGGCTCGCTTCACATTAGCGATTGAACCTTTTGCATCAGTGGGATTAAACAGTATTGCGATATATCCGGCGGAAATGATACTATCAAAATGATCAGCCTCTTTGTTCGTGTCATTTTGACAATCAAAAACATCGACCTCATAGCCAAGCTCCTCGGCCCTTGTCTTGGCTGCATCCTTCAGAACAACAAACCAGGGATTATTCAGGGTGGAAATAACCACGGCTATTTTACCATTGCCCTCCGGCTTTGCTTTCTTGGTACAACTACTAATAAGCAGACTAAAAGCAAGGGCGACGATAATAAGTAAGAAAATCTTTTTAACCACTATAAACCTCCCACTGGACTCAACAAGGGCATTCGGCTAAATCAAAATGGCAGAATATCACATAGTGTGTCCAAATTCCATATTTATTCATAAAATTTAATAATCCATTGGATTCGACAAGCTCACCACAAGTTTATCACGCAAAACTCAAGAACGATAGATTTCCTTCGGCTTCGCCTATGGCTCATCCTCAGAAATACAGGATAAGAAAGGTGGATAACTCTCTAATTCAATGTGGTACATAATCTGGGGTCAGATCAAGGGCTTGAAGGAGTTTGATGTAATGAAGCTTGCAGGGCATGCCGATTTTAAGACCACGCACAAATTTTACCTTGCTGCTGATGATGACCTAAATGACCATGCGAGGCAAGCTATAGCTCGAGGGTTATGCTGAAAATTGGTGCAATAGGCATTTCGACAGGCGAACCCCAAAAAGTAGCGAATGTAAGTACATTCGATGACCGAACTTATGAATGGGCAGGGGCGGAATTGAACCGCCGACACACGGATTTTCAGTCCGCTGCTCTACCGTCTGAGCTACCTACCCGTCTTCAGGAATCAGAATTCTCTATTCTGCCTTTTTACATCCACTGATAAATTTATAATACGCAGTTCGATCTTGCAAGAAAATAAAAGAAAGCCCGGAATATGCAAGCGAAAATCTTTTTATGGAATATCTCAATCAGCTTTGCTATACTATAGCCGAACCATAACTGGGCAAACAAACTCTTATGAAAAATAATTAGTTATAATAATTTTACAGATGTCTTATACCGTACTGGCAAGAAAATACCGATCACAAACGTTTGACGAGGTCGTTGGGCAGGAACCTATCTCACAAACCCTAAAAAACGCCATAAAAACCGACAGGGTCGCACATGCTTATCTTTTCACCGGCACTCGCGGCGTCGGTAAAACAACCATGGCAAGAGTGCTGGCAAAATCACTCAACTGCCTGTCAGCCGACGCCCCCACGGACCAGCCGTGCTGCAAGTGCGATAGCTGCACGTCTATCAATCTCGGCGAAGATATCGATGTCATCGAAATCGACGGCGCTACCAATCGCGGAGTCGATAACGTTCGGGAGCTTCGCGAGAATGCTATTTTTCGGCCAGCGAGAGCAAGATTCAAAATATACATCATCGATGAAGTACACATGCTCACTACTGAGGCGTTTAACGCACTATTGAAAATATTAGAGGAGCCACCCAGCCACGTCAAATTCATATTCGCAACAACTGAGCCAAATAAGGTCATTCCAACCGTCCAATCCAGGTGTCAAAGGTTCGACTTCAGAAACATAAACGCCAATCTCATCAGCCGGCAACTGCATCTCATACTAAAACAAGAAAAAATAAAGTACCAGGAAGACCTGATTCTGTCTCTGGCGAAAATGGCAAACGGCTCAATGAGAGATGCCTTGAGCCTCTTGGACAGACTGATAAGCACGGGCATAGAACCTCTAACCATTGACCTGCTTGAGCAGTTTTTGGGTCAGCCGAATAGTGAGAAAATCTACAATCTCATTAGTCAAATAGGAGATAATGACGCAGCCGGGACGCTCGCCGCGGCAGAAGACCTAATCAGCACAGGTTTAAGCGAGGCCCAGATCGCAGATGCTCTTATTGATTGTCTGCGTGACATAATGGTTATAAAAACAACCGGCGCAGATAGCAACCTTCTGCTTTTGACCGGCGAACAGAAAAAACGCTCTGCTGATTTATCTGAAAAATTTGACACTGCTGCGATTGTTTACAACATAACTGCTCTTGAAAAGATACGTTGGGCCTTAAAGAACAGCGATACTCCCAGAGCACTTTTAGAGGCGTCACTACTGCGTTTTGCCTTAAGCGAGCACTTCTCAAACGTTGATGTTCTTATATCAAAACTGCAAGGCCAATCAGCTGGAACTATTAAAAAAAAAGAGCTGACAATCAATAAACCACAAATCACAAGTCACGAATCCAAAACCACAAGCGACGAACCTCAGAAATTTTCCGAGGCTCCAGCTTTCGAATCAATAAAAAACGATTGGCAAAACATCCTGGAAATCATTAAATCCAAAATCGGCAACGGCACAGTGGGACTATTAAGCTCGTCTGTGCCCAGCCGGTTTGAAAGGGGCTTGCTTACGCTTGAGTTCAGCCCTTCTGCTAAACTACAGAAAGAAATGTGTGAAAACAATAGCCGAGGAGAACAAATCGAATCTGCATTAAGTGAGCACCTGGGCAGGCCAATAAAATTAAATTTCCAAATAGCTAATAACATACAAGAACAGGCTGAGCCTATGGCAAAGCGATCCCAAAAAAATAGTCAAAAAAAAACCAAGATAATCAATGATCCCGCAGTTAAAACAGTCCTCCTGGGGCTGAATGCCACCATCACCGGCATCAAAGAAGACAAAGAAAACGAGTGACAATCTGCTTACAATCCGTCAAGGCTCGGCTTCTCCGTTAGCGGAATCGCTTTCATTACGTGCCTTGCCGAGACTGATACACCGAAGCCGGTTCCACATGTCTGCGGTACAAACGCTATAATCAGCACAACCAATATCACCACTTCGGCATCAAAAGGAAAATTTCCAATAAGGTAAACCAAGAGGCGAATTTAGCCGATACCACAAATGTACCATATTACTGATTATCAACCAATCATCCTATAAGATGAGGTTTGGAATAACTCAATTTGCCCTTTAGGCCGATCCGAACTGGTGGATTGAGCCGGGGGCGGAGGGTAAGCTATAATTTTCGATGTCACCATAAAAGAATATCTCAAAGAGATCGATGAGGCACCGCTGCTTACAGAAAAGCAGGAGCAATCGTTAGGAAAGCTGATAGTCGAAGAAAACGACCCATGGGCCAGAGAACAGTTCGTGCGAAGCAATCTGAGACTGGTGGTCAATATCGCCAAAAAATACTCCTATCGGGGAATGAGTCTGGGGGACCTGATCGAGGAGGGCAATCTCGGCCTTATTAAAGCGGTGGATTACTTTGACCCCTCTCGCGGTGTCCGTTTCAGCACTTATGCTGCATGGTGGATTAAGCAAAGCATCAAGCGCGCTCTTTTGGAAAATATTCAGCCGATCCACGTTCCCACATACATGGTCGTGCTGATAAATCAGTGGCGTCACGCCGCAGCGGAGGTGGAAAGCAGCTTAGGCAGAACCCCGAATGTGGAGGAGATGGCCGATATTATGAAGCTGCCGCTGCGCAAGGCTAATGTCATTCATCGGATTGTGGACGTTCTAAGCTGTGTGAGAGATGCCTCAAGTGACGAAGATTCAGACGAAAGCCAAATGTTAGATGCAACTTTGGAGGATAATAATATCGGCAAGCCGGAAGATGCACTGGAGGTGGATGAGGAGAAAGCAAAGGCCTTACGCCTTTTAAACCGCCTTGAGCCGAGGGAAGCCGAGATTTTGAGACTACATTATGGTCTTGGTCCACGGGGAGCAGGCACGCCGATGGCGCTACGGGAAATTGGCAAAAAGCTCGGCCTGACCCGTGAGCGAATTCGCCAGATTCGACGTGACGCTCTTATAAAACTCTATGAATACATGAATGAAGAATAAACAACCCAGCCCAGAAAACCGCATCTCCGTCAAGGCTTGGCTTCTCCGTTAGCGGAATCGCTTTCATTACGTGCCTTGCCTAGATTGAAAGAAATCAGTACAATCTATCGGCCTGGAGAGGGCAAAGCAGCCTGCCAATTGGCAACGTCATTGCCATATCCCGTAACTACCCTGCGACTAAGTGACAATCCACCGCCATCGGCCTCAGTAGGCCATAAGTCCACTCCGCCGGGACAATTCTCGGGATGCAAACCATCACTGTAATTTACCAAGTCCATCCGAATGTAAAATCTGCCCCCAAGACCATCCACCTCACCAGGCATACTAAGCTCAATACTCTCGCCATTGTTGCTTAACTGGCCATTATAAGGACCCAAAACCTCCACTCCAGCAGCAATAACATCATACGCCAAATTAAAAGCTGCCGGTTCTTTAACGACCAATAAACATCCCCCAGCAGGTATCGTCACAGCCGGTTCCACTGGGAAAGTATAATCTATACCATTAGTGAACCTCCACGTTGCATCCTTACTATAATCATACAAAATGACCGCATCCGAACTTATATTTCGCAATTCTACATATTCCTCACTCTGACTGCCGGACAAAGGATTATACATAATCTCGCTTATAACGATAGGACCGACCAAAGGTGCAGCATTGACACGGCCTGGAGTATTCTCTCTCATCGCCACAAAATTAAAGCTGTCCGTGCTGTTTTTATAGTACCGACCAAAAGATACGCCTCTCTGTGAAGCACCAAAATCTTCTGTCTCCTGATAGCCGGTTAATATTCCATTCTGTCCGGAGGTTAAATACACTGTCTCGCCGTTACCGCTCAAGGCAAAAGGTGTTCGACAGCCGGCATCTCTTGTATTACTAAAATGCAGGTCTTCATAGAAAACAATATAGCCATGCGGGGCAATAGTAATTCCGTCAGCAATCCGGTATTTTGTTAGATTGGAACCGCTGTCACTTAAAAACCAGCCGCCAATGCTGATAGAACCACCGGTCGTGTTGTACAGCTCTATCCAGTCCGCAGCACCTGCGGGCGAATTAGCTAAAAGCTCATTTATCACTACCGAGCCGGGATTTGGAATAATGCCGGCGTCGTCTCTGCCGGGTGAGCCTCCGGAAAACGCGCTGGCTCGCCAGGAATCCTTCCGAGACCAGCTATTAGGATCCGAGTTGGCTTGATCTATTATAGTCAGAGAAAATCCTCCACCATCGGTAATGTTTCGCCAGCCGTCTCTATACTGGAAGTCAAGTATCGTCTGACCAACAGCGTCTTCTACTCTGATTCTTTCGCCCCCATCAGACAGACTACCAGAATATTGACCCGCTATACTGACTGTAGTGCCATAGCGTGCGGTAAATGCAACTGTATCTTTCACTACTACTATATATTGACCCCCCGCAAGGTCAATGTCGGGGAATGTAAAGTTGATTCCGTTGGTGAATCTTACCAGATTCAGATTTACAGCCTCTGTGCCGATGTTCTTTAACTCGATGTATTCTTCATTAGGATCATAGCTTTCCAGCGGCCTGCACATAATCTCGGTGACACGAAGTTTTTCTGCCACTGGGCCGACCGCAAAGGTTGCTTCGTTCAGGGCGCTCCAGGTACCACTACTAAGTACTCTTGATTTGATGTGAGTGCTTTTAGCCAGAGTGATTGGCCCTTTATACTCTATTGCAGTCGGCGAGACTCCGGCTGGGATTGTGGAAGTAGCGCCCTGACCGGCTACTAACTCAACGGAAATAAGAAAATCTGTACTCGTAGCAGGGGAATTAAGACCATGTATGGCGAGAATATTATCACCTTGGCGCAGAGAGCTAATATAACCTGATATATCGAAGCTCTCGAAGCTAACAGCAAGAGTATCATCGTGGGTGCTGCCGGCCTGCGAGTTCCATAGCGGTGTTCCGGTAAATTGTGCCCTCTGGACTTCGACGCCATTGACATAAGCAATAAAACCATCATCGTACCGTACATTGAGTGTCAGGCTCTTTATCGCGGCCAGTTGTGTGCCGGATATTGTGAAAGGAATTCGTATGTAACAAGTTGCGTTTTTGTTATACATTTGTTGCTGGACATTGATGGTGAAATAAGATTGGTAGCCTGTCTGTGTTTCGTATCCAACGCCGCCGCTACCGGCTGTCCAGGATGAATCATTAAATGCCTGGCCGCCTCTCCAGGCGTCGCTGACCGCAGCAGCAGGAACGAGCACCCGCTTGGAGGCATTTTCGGGCACGAGAGTAATATTGCTCACATTTCCACTCCCACTGCTGGGCACTCTTGGATCAGAATTATCAACGGTGTACCATATTGTGCCGCTTGGTTTGGTCATCGATAGCTGGCTGTTTATGGCAATTTGGCCGCCGTGTCGATACGAGCCATTAATGTAAAAGACCGGGGCACCAACAGCCGGGTACAGCCCGGCGTTTTTGAGCCAATTCAGAACAAATTCGGAGCGAGGTTGAATAAACTTGGAAAGGATGCCATCCTGGATTACCACCCAATCCTGTCGCGTGTGGGGCGTTGCAGACCGCGTATCACCCCAGCGGGCGGACTCACCGACAATGGCACGGTCGATTTCTGCCATCCGCGCATGGAACATGTCGGCGGTGTGGGGATATGTCAGCACACCGCTGTTGAAAAAGAACTTATGTACAAGGTCGGCAAAATGCATACGATATTCCGCGTTTGCCTTGAGCTTGTCGTGAATCCCGGAAACACTTTGGCCGAGGACGTTCTGCGAATCCCAGTATTCAATCGCGTGCTCCGCATCCCAGACGTGAAATCGCCATCGGCCGTCCGGTGTGTTACGATGTGTAGCATACCAATTCTTGCCCGGCCAATCCCAGTTCAGCGCAAACCAGTGCGCCAAAAGGTCCGTGATAAAATTATCTATATCCAGCTTTTGGCAGAGAAGATCATATTGGGCTTGGTTGGTGGGATCGGCTGCTATGGCATTAGCTGCACTGACCATAGCATTGAAATTAGTAGTGGCATTGCCGCCAATGCCATTATTAACGACCGTACTCGTATTGTGTTTTAACACATCGTACTCTTCCTTTTCGCCGCCGAACATCTGCGCAGCCCATGAATGGTCAGGCCGATCGTGGATATAGTACATCCCCCAGTACAAACCATTGATATAGAGGTGGGCGAAAAGCCCGTGCGGCGAGTACCCGCCCATCGCATTATGAAGGTCGGCGACATATTGGTCTTGTGTGTATATTGTGTGCGTATGCTGTCCACTGTGGTTCCAGGCATTGGCCAGTACCTCATCTAACACGAAAGTGTCGAAGTGCTCGATCGGCGAATCGGGAAAGACACGATAATCCAACTGCGTAGGACCACCGGTGGGCTTTCCGTCATCGGTCGTGGTTTTGAATCTCGGGCGCATCGAGAGTTTGAATGTTTTCCATCTGTCCAGGCTCGTACCGCTGCCAGGATTAGTACGGTCGGCCCCTCCCTGCATGGCAATCGCGCAATTGATCTGGAATCCCCCCTGCCCGTTGGGATCAATCCATTCCATTGAGCACACACGCTCAGTACCATCCTGAGATTCATTAATATATATCCCGGTAGGGCCGAACCAGTTGTCCTTGTCCATTACCATAGAAATAGTTGGGACGGATTTAAGGTCATCTTTAATCGTACGAGCGTACAGACCTCCAAATTTATCCTTGCCGTTCTGATCGACCACATCCGGGTCAACCTGATAATCGCCGGCAGCCGTTCCCCATGAAGCAGGATAACCGGGTGGAGTCACCTGGCGTCCGGTAGCAGGGTCGGTGGCCTGCCGACATACATCCTCCAAGAATATGTAAGTGTGAGTAGTTATATTTGTCGGCTTCCAGCCTGTTTTAAGTGCCATAGCTCGCAAACACATGGTAGTACTAATGGAAATAGGTCCGCTATAGACCATGCCCATTGGTAAAGCAGCTTGATAGTTGTATGGCTCACTGCCATCAAGCGTATAACGTATTATTGCGCCTTCAGTTTCAGTAGTAAGAGTAACATAAAATGGTGCATCATAAAAACCACGCCGGCGGCTAAATTCAAGATCTGCTACAACATCTATATATCCTACATGGTTTGCACTGCCCGGCGTAGGAGAAGCCATTAACTGCATGTTATTGTTGGCGTCTGGGTAACGACCATACGAAATATCAGCAGTCTGCTCCCCAAACACTATACTATCAATTAAAGAGATGCCGTTACTATCGAACAAACCAACTTCATCTCCTGTTGCACTAAGGTTGAAGCTCGTGTGCAGACCAGAATCAGCAGCATCATTATCAGCATCAGCCCATATCAGCAGATACCCGTGTGCATTGATAGTAGTCGCAGAGGGAGAATTATTTGGGAACTGCCATTTGGTGGGCACAGATAGATCATCTGTAAGGTACATGTTGCCGACATTTATAGGATTTTGTCCTGTGTTATAGATTTCTATCCAATCGTCATACTGGCCTTGCGGGTCCTCAATAGTGCTGTTATTAGAAGCCATCAGCTCGTTAATTACTATCAGTCTCGGCAAGGCACGTAATGAAAGCGATTCCGCTAACGGAGAAGCCGAGCCTTGACGGAAAGGAATACTCCCTTGATGCTGGTTATCAGCAGATAAGGCGAGATCAGAAAAGCCGATTATAGACACCGTCATTATCAAGCAAAGCATTGAAATTCTTGTCAAAGCAAACATTTTTTGTATCCTTACCTCCTATATGCTTAGGTTGTTGATTATAGGTCTTCAAAATAAAAATAAGATTGACGTAAGCTATCATAACATTTTTGGAGCTTTGATTCAATGCCTGTTTTTCACAGAAACGGTGAGCCTGCCTGTCCTGTCGTAAGGCATCGTGTGGACTGCTCGTATTCGAAGTGTCAAGCCAATCCACTCGACAACAGTTTAGTCGGCTGGGTGGATTCCATCCCATCAATTCATCTAAAGCAAATCAAGCGGTTTTTGATCTGTCAAAATGCTTTCCTAATACGCTCAAGATTTGATTCGAGTGAAATTTTTAGTTTCTCAAACGGGCTTTTAGGGAGACGCTCGGCAAAAGGCCGAATTAAATCCACACCTTCCGAAAAAGCTTCTTCAGCCTTACGATATTCCTTAAGTTTAAGAAAAATCGTCCCTAAAACTCCTAAACTCCTGGCCAAATCAGGAAGGTATCGCTGCGGACTTGCCTCACTTAGCTTGCGATAAATTTCTACCGCCTCTTTTATCGCCTCCAAGGCACCGCCGGTATCGCCAACGTCGCTAAGACTGCTTGACAGGTTATTCAGGCTGCTGGCCAAATCAGGAAGGTAACGCTGCGGACTTGCCTCACTTAGCTTGCGATAGACTTCTACCGCCTCTTTTATCGCCTCCAAAGCACCTGCGGTATCGCCAACGTCGCTAAGACGGTTTGACAGGTTATTCAGGCTGCCGGCCAAATCAGGAAGGTATCGCTGAGGACTTGCCTCACTTAGCTTGCGGCTGATTTCTACTGCCTCTTTTACCGCATCCAAAGCACCGGCGGTATCGCCAACGGCGCTAAGACGGTTTGACAGGTTATTCAGGCTGGTGGCCAAATCAGGAAGGTATCGCTGAGAAATTGCCTCACTTAGCTTGCGGTAAATTTCTACCGCCTCTTTTATCGCATCCAACGCGGAAGCATTATCGCCAATATCGCTAAGGCAGTTTGACAGGTTATTCAGGCTCATGGACAAATCAGGAAGGTATCGCTGCGGACTTGCCTCACTTAGCTTGCGTCTGATTTCTACCGCCTCTTTTATCGCCTCCAACGCTCCAGTTGTGTCGCCAATAGCGCTAAGGCAGCTTGACAGGCCATTCAAGCTCATGGCCAGATATGGAAGATATCGCTGCGGACTTACCTCACTTAGCTTGCGGTAAATTTCTATCGCTTTTTTTATAGCCTCCAACGCACCGGTGGTATCGCCAACGTCACTAAGGTGGTTTGACAGGTTATTCAGGCTCGTGGCCAAATCAGGGAGGTATCGCTGCGGATTTACCTCACTTAGCTTGCGTCTGATTTCTAACGCCTCTTTTATAGCCTCCAACGCTCCAGCGATATTGCCAATAGCGCTAAGGCGGTTTGACATGTTATTCAAGCTCATAGCCACGTATGGAAGGTATCGCTGCGGACTTACCTCACTTATCTTGCGGTAAATTTCTACCGCCTCTTTTATAGCCTCCAACGCACCGGTGGTATCGCCAACGTCACTAAGGTAGACTGATAAATTATTCAGTAGCAATGCTTTTTCTTCTTCGTTTTCACATTTTTTTAACAAAGTTCGACAAACTGTTATTGCTGCGTTACACAATCCAACAGGAGCAATTTCATATACTAACGGCCAAAGTGAAGTACAGCGGTCAACATTATCCATAATTGACTTTGAAAGCCAATCACCAAGCCGGTATTTGAGCATTTGAAGAGTTATTTCCGCATCAAAACTAAGACGACCAAGCCGCTCAAGTCCGCCGGTGATATCCTGACTCAGACAAGCCCAAATAATTTCTGGAGCTGTTTTAGGATTATTGGCCAGCGTTTTAACAACAAATGCGGCAGCTAAAATATCAGGTTTTGGTGCGTGAATAGCGTCTTTCGATACAATACCCGCAGCTTCCAGCTCATCGCCCACATGACAATCCGAAGGAAATCCAAATTTAAGCTCATCGTTTTCGCAAAGCTGGCTAACGTAATCTACAGGCAGGATATCTGCAATAGCGGCCATAGCAAGAATTCGAGCGAATGCGTATTTATCCTTAATATTTTTATTAGCTGCTCTTTGGCATAGATGGGACAGCTCTCGCTCGGCGAGTGATTCGATGATTTCACGACCTTTGTATCCGAAAACAGGTTCATCCGGGTCAAGTGCAGTCTTTACGGAACTTGCTACAATAAATAAAGGCCTTTCGTTTTCAGGGAACTTATATAACCATTCGAGGAAGTCCTCTTTAGAAATAGGTAACGGCGTAGTTTGCTTGATCTCTGCTGCACGTTCTTGAACTGTATTGAATATCTCGTACGCATCGTTTTTTTTAAGCCTGAATAGCTCAATAGGGCGTATATCGAGAAGATTAAGGGCATTGCAATCCCGAATAAACCCTTGCCATTGTTCTATTTGCTGACGCGTGAGGAATAGGACTCGCAAGCGTAATTTAGGCTCAAGATGTGCCAAATCACTTAGCAATTCCGCAATTCCATCTCGATGCTCTTCCGGGTAATCAATGACAAGAAGTGTTCCTTCTTTGTTCATTGTGAAAGATTCGGGCTTTCGCAGGTTCACAAATCCTGCCGCCCAATCTTGTTGCCGCAGCTCCTTTGCGAATTCTGCTGCAAGACGGCTTTTGCCGACGCCACCCTCGGCAGTAACAAATTTAATTGAGATAGCCTGTTCACTTCTCACCCATTGTTGCAGCTCAGCCATTTCAACATCGCGTCCTTTGAAATCTGATAGCCTTGTGTGCCAGCTTAATAGAGAAAAAACATCAGGCTTTTCTTGCACATCCTGCCACGGAATACTAAGCTCGCCTGGTGAAAATGAAGTTTGAGCAGAGCGTCCCGAACCAGTAATACCAACCGCGGTCACGGACGGTCCGAATCTCATGTTAGTAAAAGAGGCTAAATTTATATTGAGTACTGAAAACATTTTAAGTTCTTTCCTCTGCAACCAATTATAGTAATTTAGTTATTAAAATGTCAATTTATATTAATCCAGAAATCTGTAGAAATCTGGGTAGAAATCTGGGGACACGGTAGAAATCTGGGGACACCATAGAAATCTGGGGACACCATAGAATGGCGTTTCCTTAAGGATTTATGAAAAGAGGTCTCCTAAGCCGATAGAAAACAAAAACAGATGCAATCTATTGGAAAGGAGACCACACATGATATCCAAGAATTCTTTCGGCAATCGGCGGCAAGATTCTCCAGCGATTTCGGAAAAAATTGTGGCAACCACCCTCAATACGATCCAAAAATTGCTGCCGGAAAGCAAAATCAGACAAACCTGCAATGAGGTTGGGTATACCTATCGGGATCGGATATTAAACCCGGCAGTGGTAGTGCTGCATATGATTCTGGCGGCCTTGTGGCCGGAAGAATCCTTTAACGCCGGTTGGCAAGTGCTGTGGACTGCTGTGGCGGGACGATTTCCCAAGCTCCAGGGTCAGTCCCCTTCGCGAGGGAGCATTTCGAAGGCCCGAAGGCGATTGCCGCTGACATTTTGGGATAGGCTATTTGTACACCTCTGCCAGAAGAGCCAGGCGTTGGCAGAGGTCTTTGCTTATTGGAGAGGGCATCGCGTGGTGCTGCTCGATGGAACCTGCGTTTCCATGACGGCTGAGCCCGCATTGTTCGAGGCATTCGGCACAAACACAGGCGATCATGGCAGAGGACGATATCCCTTGGCCCGCATCGTGACCGTATGCCTGGCCAATACCATGACAGTCATCCACTATATCGTCGGTAGATACAAGCAAGGCGAATCTGCGCTGGCCATGTCTGTCTTGAAGATGCTGCGGCAAGGGGATTTATTGGTCGCAGATCGGCGTTTCGCTGGTGCTAACCTGTATTGTAATTACAGGGCTTTGGGCTTGGAGTTTCTCACCCGTGCCAACCAGCGTTTGAAGATATCTGGCATCAAGCGTGTACACGCATACAGTCGCCACGACTTTCTCGGTTGGCTCACTGTTAACAAGAACCACCGCAAGAATGATCCTGGTCTTGCCGCAAAGGTTCTGGTGCGCTTAATCCAGACCACGGTTCGCATCCGCGGCAAACGACGGGTGATCTGGTTGGTAACATCACTGTTGGATGCCCAGCAGTATCCGGCGGTCGAGATCGTAGGGCTTTATGGCCGACGTTGGAGAATCGAGAGCTTGTTTGAACAACTGAAGATTCGGCTCTCGGCCGATGTGTTGCGCAGCCACAATCCCGAAGGAATTCACAAAGAACTGGCAGCGCGGTTCATTGCGCTCAACATAGTCCACTCAATTATGCTTGAATCTGCAAATCGTTATACAGTTGATCCGATGCATATCAGTTTCGCGTATGCCGTCCGGGCGGTTCTCATGTTCTCACCAGCTCTGGCGTGTGAGCCCATTTTTGCGTTGCCCCAAATCTATGAGGCAATGCTCTTTGAAATCGCTTGCCACGTTGTTCCCGAACGAGCGGGTCGAAATGAACCTCGCGCAGTCAGGCGAGAACATAAACATTACCCTGCTCTCAGAGTCACCCGTGCCGAATGGAGACAGAAATATGCTGCTTAAGGAAACGCCATTCGGGACACCATACATATTTCTTTTTACCAGCAGGTGAAAGAATGTAGGGTATGTTCCACACACCATTTAGAAGTTGGTGGGCACAGCCCACCCTACCAAAACAAATACAAAATCACTTTATGTCCACTATGTGGTATTGCCACCTAGCACAGAAATCTCATAATCCTGGTAAATTTATATAACATCATCTTACATCTTTGATTCGCAGTGCGTTTTTCTTCCACTAGGTGGTATTACCATCTACTGAAAAAAATTATCTTTCAAAAACCTCGATTCTCAAAACCTCGTTATAAAAAATATGATTCCTAAAGTAGTACATAAGTATATACGCATATACTTATATAGATTAATTTCTTCCTGAAATCTCGAAATCCGAAGACACATTTTTATATCTTAAATCTATGCAATAATAGAACGAAATCAAAGCGAAATCAGAAAATCAGAGGAAATCAGGGGCTTTTACCGATTTTACCTGCCTTCGCAGACGCCGTCGGCCATAGCCTATGGCGTTAGCCGAAAGTTACGTAGTCGCATATAGCGTGCAATGCACACCCCACCAAAACTTTTTTTGGATTGGTGTCAGCACAATACCTAAGTATCTTAGGTATTCTATAGAGCATCTAAATTAAACGCTCTGATTTTCTAATGGATTGATGACAGCACAATGCCTAAGTATCTTAGGTATTATTTTTATAAATCCTTCCTTTACAACGAAAGTGGATTATTGAGCCGGTGCGATTTCATCAAATCTGGATTTCTCTAAAATCCTTGATCCTTAAAGCAGTCAATAAGTATATACGCATATACTTATATAGTTTTGGCGCAATCCCGTACCTGCGGCAGTCCTATGGACCCTTACGGAAAGCTAAGAGATGGCCAAGCCCATTGTCAAAATTGCCAGGATGGCTTACGCCAGGAAAGCAAAAAACTCATTGGATTCTTTAAGCAGAAGATAAAGTACAGAATCACCGAAGTCTGGGGTGGAGAAATAGCAAACTGACAGGACAATCGCCGCTATTTATTCCTGAAATTTTGCTTGAAAATTAAGCCGTTTTGGGTATAATGTAACATCGAATTTAGCATATAGTATATAGTATTTAGCATGGGGGATAGCGGATAGCAGACGCAAATCAAAAGTCAAAATGCAAAACGAAAAACCACAATTCAAAAATCAAGATTCAGGTGGTGGCATGGGTAACTTTTCCTCAATGAACTTGTTTGCCTATAATACTCTGCGAAGTATCGCTACGAAGCACGAGCATTGCCCACATTATGCAAATCCACATTATCCGACAATTGTAGAGAATGTTCGACAAATTGGACTTTTTTTGCAAAACAAAGCCAATTTTGAAAATGGTCAAATGTATGTAAAGTCTTTTTTGACAAGGATATATGAAAATATTACGGCTTTTTGCCGGAGAAAACCAAAGCCAAAACAAACCCAAACAAAGACATTTTAAATCTGGCTTAAATTTACGTAAGCTCTTTGATATAAAAAGAATATGAGAAATTTGCCGCTTCCGGGGCATGAAAAAACAAAGCCAATCCAAAGCCAATTACCCCCAGCACAAAGCTGGGGGCTAAAAGTAGACGGCAAGTCGAGCAATTATGACATGCACCCTATCCGGGCAGTTATAGAACTTCTTTTTTGACATTGCTGCCAAGAGATTATACGATTCGCAAATAAATATTTTGGTGGATGCTATGAGGTCAGATATGCAAATAAAACTAAGCTTTCTTGGCGCCGCTCAAAATGTTACAGGCTCCCGATTCCTTCTGCAGGCTAACGATACCCAGCTTCTGATAGATTGCGGGCTTTACCAGGAACGGCATTTGAGAGCAAGAAACTGGGATCCATTCCCAATAGAGCCCAGAACCATAGACGCGGTTCTTTTAACTCATGCACATCTGGATCATTGCGGCCTATTACCTAAGCTGGTCAAGGAAGGATTTAAAGGCAAGATATACTGTACCGCTGCCACCTCGGAAATTGCGCAAATCATCCTGCTGGATTCAGCTAAATTGCAGGAAGAAGATGCCGAATTTAAACGTAAAAGACACCAGCGAGAAGGTAGAAAAAGCCCTTACCCGGAAATTCCGCTTTATACGATAGCCGATACTGAGGCTTGCCTGCCGCTCTTTCAACCTGTGGAGTACAAACAGACTCTAAAACTTGGCGAAGGCGTTGAGGTAACATTATATGACGCCGGTCATGTCCTCGGCTCCTCGATAATAAAAGTTAAGGTTCAGCAAAATGGACAACAAAGAAATATTTTGTTCACGGGCGACATGGGTAGGCCCGATAGACCCATTGTTCGTAACCCAGCTTCATTTGACCAGACGGATTATCTGCTGATCGAGTCAACTTATGGCGATAGAATACATCAGGGACGTGAAGATACAAAAAAGGCCATTGCCGAAGTGATCAACTCTACGAAAAAAGCCGGCGGTAATATTATTGTCCCCAGCTTCGCACTGGAACGCTCACAGGAGGTTTTATATTACATAAATGAGCTGCTGCTTAAAAATGCTATCCCTCATATTACTGTTTTTTTAGATAGCCCGATGGCTTCAAAAATTACTAAAGTCTTCAAACGGCATAGCGAGCTTTTTGACGAAGAGATGACCGAGCTTATTCGCAGAGATGAGTCGCCCTTTGACTTTCCCGGATTGAAAACGACCGAGACAACAAAGGAATCAAAGGCAATTAACCATATCAAAGGAACCGTGATGGTCATAGCCGGCTCTGGCATGTGCACCGGCGGCAGAATAAAACATCATCTGATAAGCAATATCTCAAAACCACAGTCTTCCATAATGTTTGTAGGTTATCAGGCAAACGGCACCTTGGGCAGACAAATCGTTAATGGCGAAAAGCAAGTCAGGATACTCGGTCAAAACTATCCGGTCAAAGCCAGAGTGGTACAGGTCAGCGGTTTTTCCGCCCATGCGGATAGAGATGAGCTTTTGAAATGGCTCATGGGATTCAAAAAACCGCCTAAAAGATTATTTGTTGTGCATGGCGAGCCGGAAAGCTCACAGCATTTCGCCGAGAGCGTTAGCCGGCAAACCGGCTGGAAGGTGTCGGTTCCCGCTTATCAAGATGAATTTACACTCGACTGACCGATGGAAGATAGACGAGAGATGATGGAATAGAGAAAATCTTTAATCGTCCATCGTCCACTCATCTCTCGTCCATCGTTCTACGGCCCGTTAAGTGACACAGCAATATTCCTAACTCATATAGCATATACATAGGAACAACCAAAGCGAATAAGGAAAGCGGGTCGCTTCCGGGTATTGCCGCAGAGGCCACTACCACTATACCCAGCAAAACATACTTCCTGGCCATCCTGAAGCTGCTGATTGATATGATTCCGGTCTTGTGCAAAAAGAAAATAGCAATCGGCGTCTGAAAAGCAATGCCGAACACCAGCATCATTGTACCTATGAAAGACACGTACTTTGGGAAGGCAAAATTGGACGTGACACCGAGAAATTTTTCATTGAACCATATAAGATAACGCAGGGTAAGCGGCGCGATAACAAGAATAAAGAATAAAGCACCTGTGATAAACAATACCGCTGAGAAAGGTACCGCCAGATAAACATATCGTTTCTCATGCGGGTAAAGCCCGCTGGCGGCGAAAAGCCACAACTGATATAAAATCCACGGTGAGGATAAAAGCACACCTGAAATCATGGCTATTTCCATAAAGCTGATAAAACCATCGGTTGGAGCTAAACTCTGCAGGCGCGCCTCAGTTCCCATCACTTGTATATAGGGTTTTTCGATGAATGCTATTATGCCTCTGCCGAAGCATAAGCATATAATAAGAGCTATAACAAGACCCAGCAGAGCAAGAATAAGCCGAGCGCGCAGCTCCTCAAGATGGTCGCCCAGGCTCATGATAGCATCGAGAGGGTCTTTTTCTTTTTTCTTCTTTTTGTCATCGCCCATTTCTAAATTGAGTTCATAGTTCGTAGTTGATAGTTCATAGACTATGAACTCTGAACCATGAACTACGAACAGAGGTTGTTAGTCGTTTTGGTCGAGTTTGTTTAGCCCCGCAGCGTCCGTGGCCTGCTTTACTGCGTCATCTTTGACTTTTTTTACGTCATTCACCAGTTCATCTTTCGTTTCCTGTGCTTCATGAACACCTTTTTTGAATTCGGTCAGGCTTCTGCCGAGGCTTCGGGCAACATCCGGCAGACGCCGGCCGAATATCACCAGGACAACTAAAAGAATCCACAGCCAGTCCAATCCCTGGGGCGTCCACACCATTAAATACCGCGTATAATCGCTCATTTCAGTCTCCTTTTAGTGTTCTAAGATTAGATTTGCATTTTCTTTATAGTGCTATTATAAAACGGTTTAAACTACCATGTCAACGATGGTAATTGGTAACTGGTTAAACTCACTTTTAATGGACCAATCACCAATTACAAATCATCTGTCACGTTTGTTTTCTTTTGTGGATGTCTGGATAATTCTGATAGACAACATAGTTAAAAATTTCTTCAATTTTTCATAACATAAGTGCTTTGCAAGTAAAGAGTTATCTCCATAATAAGACGATTTTCATTGCTATTTAGTATCCTTTTAGGTTAAAATATCGGTGAAAGAAACCAAACAACGTATTATACAATGATCACAAACGGGTGATGAAGAACTTTTATTTTCAATTTTGGATTCCGTTCACGCTGAACAAAAAGCGGATTTTGTTTTTGGCTATTATGAGTTATCTTGCTCTGTGTTGAGATTCCTTCGATCCTTGATTTTTTATAAGCCGCTCATTTTGGGCGGTTTTTTTTATGCGCATGAAGGACGTTAAACATTTGACATATTTAAAAACGCAAATTATGTTAATTGAAATCCTACGTGAAACGTGGGGCTAAATATTTAGCCTGCGGTTTTACCGCAGGTTTTGACTCGTCTTGGCGTAGGCGCCAAGCCGTAGCCAGATTGGCAAGCCATAATTGACATATAGTAAGGATTTAAACGATGATTATTGTTACCGGCGGAGCCGGCTTTATCGGCTCGGCACTAATTGCAGGGCTGAATAGAAGACAAATTAACGATATACTTGTAGTCGATGAGCTGGGGAACGACGATAAATGGAAAAATTTGCGGAATTTATCATTTGCTGACTATGTAGAGAAAGACGATTTCTTAAAACTCATAACTCAAAACTCAAAACTCAAAACTCAAATTGAAGATGTCTTTCATCTCGGCGCCTGCAGCAGCACTACCGAAACAAACGCCTCGTACCTCATAAAAAACAATTATGAATACTCGAAGATTTTAGCACAGTGGGCTGCCGATAATAAAATCCGCTTTATCTACGCTTCCAGCGCCGCCACTTATGGCGACGGCTCAAATGGCTTTAGCGACAATGAGGAAAAAATTGAGAAGCTAAGGCCACTTAATATGTACGGCTATTCCAAGCACTTATTTGACCTCTGGGCACGCAGAACGGGACTATTGAAAAAAATTGTGGGCCTGAAATATTTCAATGTCTTCGGGCCAAATGAATACCACAAAGGCGATATGCGAAGCTTTGTGCTAAAAGCCTTCGAGCAGATAAACGCCACCGGCAAGGTGCGCCTGTTCAAATCATATAAGTCCGAGTACGCCGACGGCGAACAGTTACGGGATTTTCTTTACGTCAAAGATGCTGTGGATATGACCTTGTTCTTTCTGGATAATCCCAAAACAGCCGGCCTTTTTAATATCGGCTCCGGAAAGGCCCGCTCGTGGAACGACCTTGTAAAAGCGGTTTTTGCCGCTGTGGCCAAAAAGCCGAGCATTGAATACATTGATATGCCGGAATCAATCCGCAATCAATACCAATATTTCACCCAGGCAGATATAAGCAAACTCCGCAAAACCGGCTACAAAAAACAAATAAACTCCCTCGAAGACGCCATAAAAGACTGTGTGCAAAACTATCTTGAACGAGGTCGATATCTTGGTTATGATAGCAGTTAATGTATCGTCATCTTATGCGGACAGTCGAGAAAACAAAGGATTTTTATTTGGAAACAACATGTTCAGTAGTTAGGTGGTCGTGAATGCCTGAGAAATTCCACTTCAAAGTAGATCGAATCAATACTAAACACTCGAAGGCAGAGATTATTGCGTCGCTCAAAAAATATGGAGAGCAATATGGTGTAACGACTTTCGGGATGGTGGAGTACGATAAGTGGCCCAAGAGAATCGTCTGCTCTGGAACGATTCGTAACTACTTCGGTTCTTGGGGGAAGGCATTGCACGCGGCTGGTTTTAGGGCACAAGGTTGCAAACTTGATCCGAAAGAGATAGTTGGTGCTTTCAAACAGTGCTGGCGAGAACAGCAATCGGTTCCTTCCCGGAGCCAACTGAAGGACTATCTCAGTCGCCACAACTTCCCGTTTCGAGTGAGCACTTATAACGATTTCTTTGGCGGTTTGGGTAGGCTCGCTCAACTTGTCGAGGCGGTTGAGGGGGGCCGATTGCCTGAGGCGGTACTATATCAGAGAATGGAGCATAAGAAGAAAAGGCATAGTATCTCCCTCAAAGACAGAATGGCCGTCTTGAAGAGGGATGGATATCGCTGCGTTAAGTGCGGAGCCAGTCCGAAAAAAGATCCGTCAATTACCTTGCATGTCGATCACATCGTGCCTGATTCGAAGGGTGGCACTTCTGAGTTGGACAACTTGCAAACACTTTGCTTCGATTGTAATGAGGGCAAGAAGAACCAACCCGACTGAGGAATCACCTAACTCCCATCTCGAGGGCACCATACAATGAACGCACAAACGGCAATAGAATGGACGGAATCAACTTGGAATCCTGTCACCGGCTGTACGAAAATTAGTGCCGGCTGCATGAACTGCTACGCTGAACGAATGGCAAGGCGGCTGAAGGCTATAGGGCAACGGCGATACAGAAATGGCTTCAAAGTCACGCTGCATCCTAAAGCTCTGGAAGAACCATACACGTGGAAAAGACCCAGAATCGTATTCGTCAATTCTATGAGCGACTTATTCCATGAAGAAATACCGCTGGAGTTTATACAAGAAGTTTTTGTGGTAATGAACAAGAACAAGCAGCATACTTTTCAAATTCTGACAAAAAGGTCCGAACGCCTTCGAGAGCTTGCGCCGTCTCTGGATTGGTCGGAAAATATATGGATTGGGGTCACTATTGAAAATAATAATTATGTGAGTCGGGCTGATGATCTTAGAATAGTTGATGCGGCTGTTAGATTTCTATCATTGGAACCATTGCTTGGCTCTTTGCCTGATTTAGAGCTTACTGGCATTGACTGGGTAATAGTTGG
>CAZRNB010000016.1:19441-34708 GCA_964601355.1 uncultured Pirellulales bacterium | reverse complement strand
GATAAACATCGAAAGATTGAGGTCATGTGCACCTGATTATTTATAGTTATTTGCGCTGTAGTAGTATAAGACAGGTTCAATTCCATTAAGAAAGCTCGATGAACCAGCTTTATTTTATTTCGCCTTTTGCAGATTTAAAGGCCAAGCCTTTAGCTGCCGGATTCGGCAGCCTTTACCAACGCATCAATAGACAGATTCACAGCCGCCCACAAGGCGTCTAAAGGTAAATGATTAGCAGCGGTTTGATCGAATAATACCGATGCCCGTGCCTCAAACTCCTCATTGTCTTTCCAAACTACTATCGTCAGCGGGATGCGAGGCAGGACGTAAAATTCAATTGAAGCATCGCCAAATTCGCAAATTCTGGCGTTAAATTGACCAGCAATATGGTGCAAAATTTCCGGACGTGAGCCAAAAGTTTTTACCAATTTTTCGGTAGGAACTTTATGAATACCCCGGAAGAAAAATTGTCCGCCCGGCAGTCTCTCTACCCCGACAAGCTTATTTGCCAGCGGCAATTCTGTGGAGTTTATTAGATACGACAGGATACAAAGCTGCTGCAGAAAATCAGCGTCTTTTACCTTTAAAGAGTCTCGAACAGAAAAAATCTGCTTATCCGCCAGAGCAACTACATACTCATTGTTCAGAAGACTAACAATATAACGCGCAGGATTGCTGATATATTGACACTTAGCCCTTTGAGCAGTTTTGAATCCATCAAGACCAATTAGTTGTTCCCAAAGATATTCATGAGACATTGTACTTTGTACTCTGCATTTCAATTTTTGTTCCAATTGCTTCTCTGCGAAGCGCCGCGTAGCACGAATCATTAATCAGATTAGTTCTCTTATGTATGTGATCAAATTTGGCAGCCGGTCTAAGATCAAAAAGAACACAGACAATATTGCAATAACCCACATAGTCGGCTTTACGTCTTTGACACTGCCCGAAATGGTCTTTATAAGTGAAAATGAGATAAATCCAAACGCCAAACCTATGCTGATACTGTAACTCAAAGCGGTCATCACCATTATGATAAAGGCTGGAAAGGCCTCTACGAAGTTCGCAAAATCTATTCGTTTAATTTCCTTCATCATAAATAGGCCCACCATCACAAGTGCCGGCGCCGTTGCGTACTTGGGCACGATTCCAACAAGGGGTACGAACAGCATCGCCACCAAAAAGCACACCCCCGTGACCACAGACGTCAGGCCGGTTCTTCCGCCCTCTTCGATACCGGACGCCGATTCAATGTATGAGGCAATCGACGAGGTTCCCAGGGCAGCACCTAACATGCTTGCCGCAGCATCGATCTGCAGCAGACGGTCCAATCCTTTGATGGTCCCATTTTCATCCACCATCTTCGCCTCGTGGCAGCAAGCCACCAGCGTCCCAATGCTGTCGAACATATCGATGAACATCAGTGCAAAGATATTGCCAAAAAGACTCCATTTCAGCGCTCCTAGGATATCCAGCTTCAACGCCACGGCACTGATGTCAAAATCAAGTGACACGATGTGAACTGGTCTGTCAACAAAACCGGCTGCGACGGCCAGTATGGTCGAGAAAATCATCCCAATTAATAGGGCCCCTTTCACCCTCTTAATCACCAGGAACACCATGAGCAGCAATCCACAAAGACCTATCAAGACCTGCCCCGTCAAGGGTCCAGCGGAAACCAACGTCTTCTCGTTGTTCACGATCAAGCCCATATCCTGGAGCCCGATGAAGGTAATGTACAATCCGATACCCACCGAGATTGCCGAAACCAGGCTCGCTGGGATCGCCTCAACCAGCCGCCTGCGCAGCCCCAACAATGTCAGCACCCAGCACAACAAGCCTGAAAGGAATACGACGCCCAGGCCTGCTTGCCAGGTAATCTTGCCACCGAGGACCAGAGTGTAAGCGAGAAAGGCATTAAGCCCCATTCCCGGGGCCATTGCTATTGGGGCGTTGGCAGATAACCCAGTGATAATTGTCATTACTGCGGATACTATGCAGGTGACGATTATCAAGGCCTGCTTATCCATACCGGCTGCACTAAGAATAGAAGGATTGACGAAGATTATATAAGCCATTGTTAGAAATGTCGTAAGGCCTGCTACGAATTCAATCCGGATGTTTGTATTTTTTCCCTTGAGCTGAAAATATTTAGCAATCATTATGCATCCTTGCAATTTTTAGAAAAATTAACAATGCGAGCGAGAGGAGTCGAATCCCCAGAAGCTCCTATTCCCAACTTGACCTAAGCCTCGCCATAACTCTTGCGTCCAGCTTTTTAACACTGTTAGTGGGGGTAAATATACCATAATATCCCAAAAATTATCATACTTTATTGTAAACTTCCACCAGATTTTACCTGAATTTGCTTTGTAGAAAAGACTCACTGTCATTTCGACCGGAGCCCCCGTGTCTTCTGTCCTGCTGCCTCGACTTGCGTCGAGAGACGCAGAGGCAGGCGAAGACAGAAACGGGGGCGAAGTGGAGAAATCTACTAATAGCAGATTTCTCGACTCACCTTCGGTTCGCTCTCCACGGGACACCTCTCGGTGGAAATGACAAGATACATTGTTTTCTACAGAGCAACCTGAATTTATATTAGCTACGCTTCTGAAACTTCTAACATAATCGGCCTTATAGAGAACCATAATCTATCCCTCGGATATTAAATAAAAACTCAGAAAATATTGTTGCTTAATTATGAAAATCGGAGCATAATCCGAATATGGAATGGGAAAAGCCTCCAGAAAAAAGGAAATTGTGGTTTCTCTCCAGAAAGATAAATTGGATTCTGTTTGGAATTTCCATTTTGATTGGAATCACAGGCCTTATTTTTCGAAATGCACCTGGGTGACACAATCCATTCCGTACTCTTGGAGAGTACCTATCATTATCTTTTTTGCTTTCATTAGGGCTTATCGCCGTAATTGGTTTTCAAAGGAAAACAAGGAATAATTTCCTGAAAGCCCTTTTTCACGCCTTTTTATCAGCTATGTGTATGGTAGCTGCTTCCAGCATTATCTTGCCAGCTTTCAATGGTTGGAACATTTCAGATGTCTTCTTTTGCCTGTACGTATCAATACCTATACTTGTAATTTTCTTAGAGCCTTCTTTGTTTGCTTTATTAATCGTAATATCCTCCTGGGTGCTTTTTCTTTTATTGCTGGGATTGTCCCTGTGGGGAATAAGAACAATCAAAATGAAAATGTTTCGTATCGGGGGGCAGATATTGGCTATCCTTGTTTTCGCAGGGGTTTACTATCTTTGCCATTATCAAATCGCAAAAGCTATATCGTCAGTCATAGCAGCATCGGCATTTATTCATTAATCCTTTCGCGCCTTCCCCCTCTCTCTATTAACAAAGACAGTTAAAAAGATTTGTTTGTTGTGACGCTCTTGGGAAACAGAGGGAATTCTCAACTATTCGTAAAAACTGCAAATGCAAGTATGTCACGAAACAAGATAAGTAAACAACTGCGAGCGAGAGGATTTGAACCTCCACGTCCTTACGGACACAAGGTCCTAAGCCTTGCGCGTCTGCCAATTCCGCCACGCTCGCAATATCGTATTGCGTATATCATTGTTAAACCCCACGTAAAACGCTCGTCTCGGCGAAGGCCGAAGCCGTAGCGGGGTGGGGCTAATTATTGTTTTTCTTCCATCGTCCCTCGTCCGTCCTTCGTCTTCTGTCCTCTGTCTTCTGACTTTTCTTCTGCGGATATTTTCTCAATCCGCTGCTCTGCCTTTCGTAATATTGTTCGGCAGTGCTTAATCAAGGCCATCCCCTTTTCATACTGCTGGAGACTATCCTGCAATGGAATCTTGCCCTGCTCAATCTTTTCCACAATGGCTGTTAGCTCATTGATCGCCTGCTCAAAGCTGAGCTTGCTTAAATCATTCTGCATTTTGTTCCCGGCCATACTTTTGCCTCTTTATTTTTCTATTTTTTACTTTTTCGTCACTCGACTTTCAATCAAATTTTCCTTATCAAGCTCTGTGATCAGCAAATCTTCCACCTCGATATCTGCCACACTCCTCACCAATAAACCCGTTTTTTTAACAGTAGTAATACTATATCCACGCTGTAGAACCGATTTGGGATTTAAGCCCGCTAACCGATTTTCCTGAGCTATCAACCGCATCTGTCTGCTGCCAACGATAGCGACCTCTGCGGCAATTGCTCGGCTGCGCAGGTCATTTAGCTCGACTATCTTCTTGGCCAGCAACCGGTGAGGCTCAATCTTTACTATCTGCTCATAAGCATCGTGCAGACTCTCACGAGCTACTGTTAGAAATTCCTTTATAGCCTCCATAAGATAATTTGCCAGCTCGTCGAACTGTTGCTCTCTATTGCGGATAGGTAAAAGCGGATTTTTAAACACAGCACTTGCCAAAACAGTTCGCAGGTACGCTCTGGCGGATTCCAGCCTGCGTTTTATATCGTTAGTTAATATTCGCTGTCTATTGGAAAGCTCCTTCAGTACGTCTCGCATATCAGGCACCGCTTCTACACCTGCCTTAGTCGGTGTCGCAGCCCGTTTATCAGCAACTAAATCTGCAATTGTTGTGTCCACCTCGTGGCCAACAGCGCTTATAATTGGTATTTTAGATTCAAAAATAGCCCATGCCAGCACTTCTTCATTGAAGGCCCACAAATCCTCCAGCGAACCTCCGCCTCTTCCGACAATTAAAACATCGATCTTTAGATTTTTATTTCGCCTGTTTATATCTCTTATTGCCGCTGCGATTTCTTCTGCCGCCCCTTCGCCCTGCACAGGCACCGGATACAGAAACAATCTCACGCAAGGCCATCGGCCAAAAATACTACTCTTTATGTCTTGCAGCGCCGCACCAGATTCGCTGGTTAATATGCCGATTCTTTCCGGATAAGGCGGTATCGGCTTTTTGTGTGCTTCATCGAAAAGACCCTGCGCCTGGAGTTTCTTAACCATTTGCTCAAAGGCCAACTGCAAAGCACCGATTCCGGCCGGAATCATTGACTCAACATAAAACTGATATTTACCCTGTGGAGGATAGACATCGATGAATCCATTGGCAATTACTGAAAGTCCGTTTTCAGGCCTGAATTTGACCTTGCTGAAATTGCTTTTCCACATAACACAGGGTAGTACTGAGTCTTCGTCCTTTAGCGAAAAGTAGCAGTGCCCGCTATGGTGAAGCTTCCAGTCCGTTATCTGGCCGGTGATTGTAAGCCTTGTCGGGAGATTCCTTTCAAGAACTGCCTTTATCAGCAAATTGACTTCGCTGACCGTATATATTTTCACATTGTTTTGCATTTTAACGGAATAACCCTATTATCAGCTCACCAATTTTGACAGCCAATTATAATTCAAAGTTGACTCTCCATCAATTCTCGATGCTCGAAATTAAAATGCCTAAAGTTATGAACCTTAACTTTATCCGCCGAAGGCGGATTAAGCTCATTTTAGGCACTTTAGTTCACTTTGGCTTACTCGACAAGTATCAAGTATCCAGTTCAATCTTCACGAGGTGTGACATAAGGTTGTCATACCACAGAAAAAAATTTGGAGAAGACCTACATAATATACTACATTTTCAATGAAGCGGGAGAACCGAAGCCATGGGGGGGAATACTAACCCGGCCGGGCAGATACTTTTGGGGGGGCAGCCCGGCTGGGCTGCTTTTTAAAACCTTGTCGAGCAAAATAACGTATGTGTTTAGCCATATATAGACGTAGGTGGCCATCCCCAAACTTGGACTGCCGCGAAGCGTCAGTCCATCGCTTGAGGCTGCCACGCTTTGTTCATCTTTACTGATCTGTTTTGCAGCCTCGAAGCCGAAGGCTTTGGGGATGGTTTTCCTCTGTCTAAACGCGTACAAATAACACTATGTCTTTTCTACAGAGCAAATTTATGTTCATTGTTCGTAGATCATAGTTCATCGATGAACAACGAACTCTAAACTCATAACTCATTTTACCCGTTTTATTCGATGCGTTTTCTGTAAAGCCGGGTCTGCAGGGCGCTTTTCCAGGCCGTCCAGTCCGATTCGCCCGGCTCATTCTCGATAGCCGATGTGACCTGGCACACCTTGGCGTCCAAATCATCTATGTAATAGACCATAAAGGCTTCGGGTGTCGCCGGCAGTTTCGGCGAGCCGAATTCATACTCGCCGTGATGCGACAGGATAATATGGCCGAGCGCATCTAAAACATTCTTGTCGATAGGCGTGCCTTTAGCCGCCAGAGCCGCGGCCTTTTTGTTCACCATAAGCAGCGTCTGGGCGATATGCCCGATCAATTGGCCTGAGTCGGTATAAGCAAAGGCCAACTCATAAGAAAGCTCCTCGGTCTTACCCATATCGTGAAGAAAGATCCCCGCCAGGACCAAATCCGCCTGCACCTGCGGATAAAACGGCAATATCGCTGCTGCTACGCGAAGCATATTGTGCGTATGCTCCAAAAGGCCGCCCAAATAATCGTGGTGAATCTTCACCGCTGCCGGGGCCTTACGGAACTTTTCCATAAGCTCAGCGTCGGCAAAAAACTCCCCGACCAGAACTTTTAACTGTGGATTTGTTATTTGGCCGATGATTTTTTTTACTTCCTCGAAGAGCTGCTTTATGTCTTTATTTGTCCGAGCCAGAAAATCTTCAAGATTGACCTTGCTCGCATCGACAACGCTGACGTGATTGACGACAATTTGCATGTTGTTTTGGTAAAGCTCGCTTCGACCCTGGATATGGATAAGGCCTGGCTTGGGCAGGACCTTATAAACCGTCTCGGTCGCCTGCCACATTCGGCTGTTGAGCTGCCCGGTGCGGTCGCAAAGGAACATTGCTATATACAAAGCGCCGTTGGTGGTGCTTCGCAGGACAGGTTCCTTGACCATATAAATATCGTCAATTGTTTCTCCCGCCTCGATCTTATTTATGAATTTATGTGCCATGCCGATTCCTCACTTTACTGCCAAGAAGAAAAACCCCGCAATAAATTGCGGGGCTAAATACGGTGTTAATTTGGCAAATTTTACCCCACATAAGGGAAACTGCCAAGAATAATTGCGGCAAATTTTATTTTTGGCGGCTTGAACCCTTCGATAAATTGATGGGCTAAAAAACAATCGCTTGCAAGAATCCCAATTTTGAGCTATAAAGTTAATGAGCAAATTTAATATGCTGTTTGCTGATCGCTGAAATTCGGCTGAATAAAAATGAAAAAAAGGCCAGAAAAATCGACAGACTACACAAAACAACCTTTAGCTGAGGTTTTCGGATTTCCGATCGATAACTCATCGAATGAAGCTATCCGCTACCGCAGAAATCGACTCTGTCCCTTCGGCAATCGTGTGCCAAATTGCACAAAAGATAAAGCCAACAACCCCCTCGGCGTATGCAGTATATACGATAACAGCTCTGTGGTTATCACCTGTCCGGTAAGATTTCGTGAGGCCTGGATTATTGCTGAGGATGCAGCATCATTTTTCTTCAAGCCAGATAATAAGTGGACGACGCTCACCGAGGTAAGGTTGAAAGATAAACTTGGCAAGTCCGCTGGCAATATAGATGTTGTACTGGTCTCCTATGATGACAACGGCAAAGTAATGGATTTTGGCGCGTTAGAAGTTCAGGCTGTTTACATATCGGGTAATGTCCGTAATCCCTTTGAGGCTTTTATTAATAATCCTGCTATTGGTCATAAATTCGACTGGTCAGGACAACCAAACTATCCAAACCCAGATTATTTGTCTTCCTCACGTAAGCGATTAGCACCTCAGTTGATATTCAAAGGCGGAATACTGGATGCGTGGGGCCATAAAACCGCAGTGGCTCTCAACAAGGGGTTATTCGAGGCGCTTCCTCCCTTACAGGAAGTCGAAAAGCATAAGGCTGATATCGCATGGTTGATTTACGATTTACGCCCGTCCAACCCTGTGGGTCGATACTACAATCTATTTTTGGAAAGAGTGGTTTACACGGAACGTCTGCAAGCTCCAGCCAGCATTCACTTGGGCCAAGGTCAACCAATCGAGACATTCATTAACCAACTTGTAGCTGGACTAGAAGAAATTGTCGTCTGAATATAAGGCGTGCTATGAAGTCGGTAGATAACTGCCAATCTGAAGTGGACCGGATGTTGAAGAATTCGCAGACCAAAGTCATTGTTCCGGTTGTGACCTTGGGTCTTCTGCGTGAGTATGCCGCATCTAAAAAGACTGTGTTCTCGGACTCGGAAATCCAAAAAGCTTACGAGGCCACCGTCAAGTACATGAAGGAATTCCTGACTCACGATATGCACATTGGTGCCAAATACTACGATGCGTATGGCTCCCGCATGTCTCGTTACGGAGTTCTCGAACCATTCGGACATCTTAAGTATCGGCTGCTCGCTCCCTATACGGAACATGCGAAATTCCTTTGCGACTGGATTCCGCATCGCATCAAAGAACACATCGACAAGCGACTGGGTATAGTACCGCTCCTGCACGAGCCAACCGAACGAACAGCTCTCGCCCAGGACCAGCATCGATTCTTGACCCTCATTCGGGAGCAAATCAGCAAGACGCCAGCCAATTTTGAGATTTTCAGTTTTGCGGTCATAAAAGTGCATTTAGAGAAATTCGCCTGCAAAATCTATAGGGACACACGAACCTCAGCACATGACAAGGGCGTAGATCTTTCCACCAACTTCGGTGTTGTCTACCAAGTCAAAAAACTACGTATTCATACGGAATCTGAGGCGGAGCGCATTTACGCCGAATTGAAATTGAACTTCGACAAGGAACGACTGCAGGACGGTAATGTGATTTTGGTAATCGACGACATTTCCAGAGAGGTCAAACAATACCTTATTGACATTAAGATTCAGTCGATCAGCAAAGAGGATGTTCTGAATATGGCGGCCAATTTTGATGAACCAGAAGACAGGCAGAAAGTATTGCGCATCGTTTATGAAGAGTTCCGTCGCGATTATTCGAGTAGAATCTCATGAAATAATTTACGGATTATCTGTCACTGAGAGATTCCCAACGGGGCGTCAGTATGTTCGCTGATGATGTCAGAGTGTTGAAATACGGTGAGAATGGAAAGTGAGATACGAAACATGCGATACAGCCAGATGCTGATACCAACGACCAAGGAAGTGCCCGCAGATGCGGAAATAATCAGCCATCAATTATTAATCCGGGCAGGGTTTATCCGCAAGGTCGCCAGCGGTACATATACTTATCTGCCTTTAGGCTGGCGCAGCCTGCTCAAAATCATAGGAATCGTCCGCGAGGAGATAAACAAAGCCGGTGCACAGGAGATTCTCGTGCCCTCAATGCAGCCGCTGGAGCTCTGGCAAAAAACCGGACGCAGCGTTGACTATGGGCCGACAATATTCCAGCTCAATGACCGACACGGCAAAGGAAATGTGCTTAGCCCCACCGCTGAAGAGGTCGTTACATACATCGCTGCAGGCGAGATAAAATCCTACAAACAGCTACCGATTAATCTATACCAGATAAGTGCAAAGTTTCGTGATGAATTTCGCCCGCGTTTTGGCCCGATTCGCTCCAGAGAATTTATAATGAAAGATGCCTATAGCTTCGATGCCGATGCACAGGGCCTCGATAAATCATATAGAGCAATGTACGATGCATATTGCAGGATTTTCAAACGCTGCGGGCTCCAGTATGTTATCGTCGAGGCCGAGGTCGGCGAGATGGGCGGCTCCGGCTCACACCAGTTTACTATTCCATGCGAGTCCGGCGAAGATACTATCGTCTATACTGAAGATAATTCCTACGCAGCAAATCTCGAACGAGCAGCAGTCGATCCACTGCCGAAAGGCAATGGTCGATGTTTAGCCGGCACACCTGTTGTGCCGGTCGAAATTCCGCCGATGCAGGAAGTTCATACTCCCAACATCGGCAGCATTGAAGTCGTCTGTGCTTTTTTGAAAACACAGCCGAAAGACATGATAAAGACGCTCATATATACAAGCCCGGGAGTATTAGCAGAGTCCAAGAAAAGTATAAGTTGGGAGGAAGCTAAGCGAGATGGGCGTTATATAATAGATGGTGAACCAGTAAGCTACCACACTATAGCAGTTCTTGTTCGCGGCGACCACGAAGTTAATCACGAAAAGCTAAGAATCGCTGTTGGAGAGTCCGTAGAATTGGCTGAGCCAGAAGAAATAAAATCTGTTACAGGTGCTGAAGTTGGGTTTGCAGGCCCAGTTGGACTGGCGGAGGAACCCCATATGATGATTATCGACCACGCCGTTGCAGCAATGGCAGTCGGCGTCACCGGCGCAAATAAAACCGATTACCACGTCAAAAACGTTGTGCCAGGCAGAGATTTCCCGCTCGAAGGCAGAAATGTCACCGTGGAGGATATTCGGCTTGCCGTAGAGGGTGACACACACAATGGCAAAAAACTTCTATTCAAAAAGGGTATCGAGGTCGGCCAGGTTTTTAAGCTCGGCACTAAATACAGCACCAAGCTCGGCGCTACGTTCCTCGATGAAACAGGCCAGGAAAAGTCCTGCATCATGGGTTGCTACGGCATCGGCATCAACCGAATCCTCGCATCGGCCATCGAGTTGGGAAACGATGAAAACGGCATTATCTGGCCAATAAGTATCGCGCCGTTCGAGGTAATAATAACCTCAGCCAATCAGGAAGACCTGCACGTCGCTCACACAGCCGAAAAGATTTACCAGCAATTGCTCGATAAAGGCATCGACGTCTTGCTGGATGATCGATCTTTACGAGGAGGAATAAAGTTTAAGGACGCAGACCTTATCGGCATACCAGTGAGAGTAACCGTCGGCCAAAAGTCTCTTGCCGAGGGAAATTTCGAAATCAAGCTGCGGACGGAATCCAAAAGTCAAACAGTCAAGGTTGAAAAAGCCCCGGATAAAGTAATAGAGCTGGTCAATTTACTGACAGGGCAATTAAAGGCATAAGGAGAAATTTTATGGATAATAAACTCCCCAGGCGCGCTTTTCTACGCAATTCTTCGCTTATAGCTGCGTGTACAATAGCCGGTGCTCTGGCTGACAAGGCCCCGGCTCTGGGCATCGCGGAGGTGGAACGCGTGGTAAAAAATGGCAGAATCAATCAGGCGGTCAGCAGATGGTGCTACAGTAAACTGTCACTCGATGAGCTTTGCGAGGCCTGTAAAAAGATGGGCATTAAAGGCATCGACTTGCTTGGACTAAAAGATTTACCAACACTTAAAAAACATGAGCTGGTCTGTTCAATGATAGAAACGCACGGCCTGACTAAGGGACTCAATAGGCCGGAGAATCATGCTGAATGCCTTGCTAAGATTCGCTCTGCCATTGACGCCGCTGGCGAATACGGATTTCCTAACGTAATCACCTTCCCTGGCAACCGAGCCGGAATGTCCGATGAGGAAGGCGTCAAAAACAGTGTCACGGCCTTAAAGCAGATTGTCGGTTACGCAGAGGAAAAGAAAGTGACAATATGCCTCGAATATCTCAACAGCAAGGTCAACCACAAGGACTATATGTTTGACAATATGAAATGGGGCGTGGAGGTCTGTAAGGCCGTCGGCTCGGAACGCATCAAGATTTTATACGACATTTACCACGCCCAGATTATGGAAGGTGACATCATCCGCACAATCCGCACGTATAAGGATTACATCGGCCACTACCACACCGGCGGCAATCCCGGTCGAAACGAAATTGACGATACACAGGAGCTGTATTACCCCGCTATTATGCGGGCCGTCGCCGAGACCGGATTCACAGGTTTTGTTGCGCATGAGTTCACGCCGAAGAAAGATCCGCTGCAATCCCTTGCCGATGCCGTGCGGATTTGCGACGTATAAAAATAATGGTGGGGCAAGCCCCACCCTACACTATCAAATGTGGAATTTGAAGGAACCAAAACCGGTAAAACTTATCATCGGCATCTTGGCAGCCGACCAAAAGGCGCTGTCAGCCGCGATAGAAATGATAGAAGATAAACTCGACAGGATCGATCTAAAAAGTGACGTCTGGCCATTCAACCAAACCGATTATTATAAAGACCAGACCGGCCCAAATATCTTAAGACAATTCGTCAGCACAGACCGCTTGATTGATCCCGTCAAATTGGCCGAAATCAAACTCAAGACAAACAAGCTCGAACAAAAACTCGTCCATCGTCTATCGTCCATCGTCCATCCTCCGTTGCCGCGGCCCATCAATCTTGACCCCGGCTTAATTGAGCCATCAAAGCTCGTTTTGGCCACAACAAAAAACTATTCGCATCGTATATATATCGGCAAAAACATATATGCCGAGGTGACGCTTATCTTCGATAAAGGCTGCTGGCAACCTTTTGCCTATACATATCCGGACTACCGGCAGCAGTGTTATTTTGAGTTTTTTGAAAAAGTTAGAAATCGACTACTGGAGCAGTTAAAACAAAAAAAGAAACCCCGCTAAATATTTAGCCCCCGGTTTTACCGGGGGTTTTTGGAATTGCGATGTTGATTACATTAGCAATAACTTTACTTATATGTTCATTCGCCCTTTCGGTTTTCTTAACAGCCATTGTTAAAAATTTAGCCAACCGGCTCGGTTTTGCTGCACATCCCACAGCCGACAGGTACCACCGCAATATTATCCCGCTGGGAGGCGGAATTGCAATCTTTGCCACGCTTTTAATCTTCATGCTGGCTGCTTCAGCGGCGATGAAATTCGCAGGCAGCCGGCTTGATTCGCTGGCACAGACCGCCAATATCAATCCTTTAGATTTTTTGGGTAAAATCAGGCAGCTTTCAACGGTACTGCTATGTCTATCTGCTCTATTTGCGCTCGGCCTTTGGGACGATAAAAAACGGCTCGGCCCTTTTGTTAAGTTAGCTGTTCAGTTTGCAACTGCGATAACAGCCGCTATCTGGGGCGAGATAAGGGTCGAGCTTTTCATTGAAAATAAAATATTTGCAGTAGCGATATCAGCCTTCTGGATAGTGTTAATCGTCAATGCCTTTAATTTTCTCGACAATATGGATGGCGCTTCAGCCGGCATAGCGGCCATTGCAGGCGGGCTTCTATTTTACGCCGCAGCATCGAGCGGCCAGGTCTTTGTAGGAGGTCTTGCGCTCGTATTTATAGGGACACTGCTCGGCTTTTTGGTCTTTAATTTCCCGCCGGCCAAAATCTTCATGGGCGACGCCGGCTCGCTGGTAGTGGGCTTTTTCGTGGCATTGCTTACTTTGCGCACCACTTATTATCACGAAGCACACAGCGGTCACTGGTACTCGGTCTTTATGCCGCTGGTCGTTATGGCGGTGCCGTTGTACGATTTTATCAGCGTGACACTATTGCGCATAAGAGCGGGCAAAAGCCCCTTCGTCGGCGATACACAGCACTTCTCGCATCGGCTCAAAAAACGAGGCCTATCTGATATGCAGACTGCTATGACGTTATATTTGGCTACTCTCTGCACGGGCCTTAGCGCAACTTTTCTCTACCAGGTTAATCTGGTCGGCGCAATTTTAATTTTTATTCAAACTATTATGGTCTTAGCCATTATCGCTGTCTTTGAAACCACAACCGGAAATGATTGAAACGCAGAATAGCTCTATCTTATCAAAAGGAAAAATAATTGTCGAATACGCTTTGCTCGCCTTATGCCTTTGCGTGCTTTCGCTCCGTACTACGTTCACTGAAGCTCCTGGTGCACTGTCACCATCTCTGCCAGGCAACCTCAGTGACGCGGCTTACAGCTTATCTGTATCTGCGGTATTGATATTTTCCTGTATTTTCTGGTTCTTATGGACTTTCAGCAGAAAAAGTTTTTCGTACCGTGTCACCGGCATCGAGGCCGGCATATTTCTGCTCTGTGCAGCTTCTGCCGTTTCCGGTTTTGCGGCAGCAGATAAACGATTGGCCATAACCAACATCGCCATGCTTCTCGCCCCGCCGCTTATGGCGATTTTGTTAGCTCAAATATTAGACTCAGAACCAAAAATTAAGCTTGTATTGTGTGTCATTGGAGCGTTAGGCATAGTAACCACCTGTGAGAGCGGCTACCAGCTTTTAGTCACGAATCAGGCAACTATCGAACAATATGAGCAGTACCCAAAGAGCTTGCTTGAACCGCTTGGAATAGAGCCGGGCAGCTTCCAGCAATTTCTCTTTGAGCACAGGCTCTATACCGAAGGCGTTCGCGGCTTTTTTACGACCCGTAACTCAGCCGGCTGCTTTGCATTGATGGCAGCTTTCGCAGCCTTTGCTTTATTTATCAATAAATTCAAAATTCGTAAAGACGAACCCCCAGTGAAACTGGGGGCTAAATATTCAAATATATTTCTCCCTGCCGGCGGCGCGCTTACTATTGTCATATTAGGTCTTATCCTCACACGCAGTAAAGGTTCCCTCATCGGATTATTCTTCGCCGCAGTCCTGCTCATTGTATATTACTACTTTGGAACAAAGCTAAAAGCACACAAAAAAGCCACATTGATCGTTTGCCTGCTATTATTCATTACAGGTTTTTGGCTGGTAATCTCGTACGGCTTGAAGCATAACCGGCTGCCTGGCGGGGTAGGTATGTTAGTCAGATGGCAGTATTGGCATGCATCAGCGAAGATGTACGCCGACCATCCCTTTACCGGCGTCGGCCCGGGTAATTTCAAGCACTTTTATCCGCATTACAAACCAGCCGAATCCCTCGAATCTGTTGCAGATCCGCACAATTTTTTGCTTAGCATCCTGACTCAATATGGTCCCATCGGTCTTGCCGGATTCTTAGCTATGATTTTCATCCCGCTGTGGAGAGCAATCTTTCCTGTCCTCATAAAAGACGAGAGACGAGAGACTAAAGACGAGCGACGAGTGCCGGCCATAATCTTTCTTATCATCATATCCGCTGCACTACTGCTTATCAGGCCGATGATTTTGTCTGAAACATCTGTGGATACTTTTGAGCTAATGATTTTTGTGATATTGACTATGTATGTTGCGCCGGTCCTGGCATTCATTGTTGGATTTTTACTTTTGAGCGCCACTTTACAAACAAAACGAGAGATGAGGGATGAGGGACGAGGGACGAAAACCAATGCTATTCTTTTTTGTACAATCCTTGGTGTGCTTCTGAATAATCTGATCGACTATGCTATTTTCGAGCCGGGTGTATATACTGCTTTTTGGGTGATTATCGCCTGTCTTATTGCGACATCCTCGTCGCTCGTCGCTCGTCGCTCGTCGCTCGTTTATTGCCCCGCTCCTTTTGCAAAAGTAATATCCTTTGCGACAGGCGTTTTAATATTGATAGTTT
>CAZRNB010000016.1:0-19341 GCA_964601355.1 uncultured Pirellulales bacterium | reverse complement strand
GCTCCTTTTGCAAAAGTAATATCCTTTGCGACAGGCGTTTTAATATTGATAGTTTTTGTTCACTATGTATGGTGGCCGGTATGTATGAGCACCACTAATATCCAGGAGGCAAACAAAGCTCTGTCAGCAGGCCAATTCCAGAAAGCCCACGCTCTTTTAGCCAAAGCCAGCGAATATGACCGGCTGGACCCAACGGCTTTGAATATGAACGGCCGGCTTTATCTGCAGGAATATAACCAGAATGAAGAAAAATCTGCTTCCGGCAGAGAGCTGCTTGAGAAGGCTGAGCAGTGTTTTCTGCAGGCGATTATCTGCAATAAAGCTGATTTCAAAAATTACGAGAAACTAAGTGACGTTTATGAGCTGCTTGGCCAAAACCAAAAGGCTTATGACTGGTGCCTGAAGGCAATACAACTATATCCCTGCTCGGACCGGCTGCATTTTAAGCTGGCCCAAATAGCTGAAAAGTCAGGCAAAACCGATGTCGCCCTTGAGCAATACAAAAAGACAATTGAGATTGAAGATGGTTTCCGACGACAGTTTAAGATGATGTATCCGGAAAGGAAGGATATTGTGAGCCGACTCGGTGAGGAGAAATATCAATTTGCAATTCAAAGGATGAAGGAACTTTCCAATAAAAATATGTAGCTTGTCCCAACGATATGTTATTTCACGAGATGCTCGCTATTATATCTTCCGGTATGTCAAAGTTTGAAAATGTGTTTTGAACATCGTCGTCATCTTCCAGAGCCTCCATCAAAGAGATTATTTTCTTCGCTGTAACTGCGTTGTCGATTGGAATTGTATTTTGCGGCACCATCGAAATTTCAGCCAATTCCATAGGTATTTGCTTTTCTTTCAGCGTCTTTTTTAATTCGTCGTAAGCGGCCGGCTCACAGGTTATTTCATAAACTTTACCCGTGTTTTCCATATTATCGGCACCCGCCGACATGGCAAGCTCCATAAGCTGGTCTTCATCAGCCTTATCGGCACTTACTGTGATAAGCCCTTTTTTGCTGAACATCCAGTTGACACAGCCTGCTGCACCCAGCGAGCTGCCATGCTTTTCAAAAATTCTCCTTATTTCCGGCGCCGTTCGGTGACGGTTGTCCGTCAGCACATCCACCATTATAGCTACTCCACCCGGCCCATAACCTTCATAGAGTATATGCTCAAAAGAAGCACCTCCCGTCTCGCCGGTCCCTTTTTTGACCGCCTTTTCGATGGTATCTTTCGGCATATTCGCCGACTTGGCCTTGTCAATGGCATACCGCAAAGACAGATTCGCAGACGGGTCGCCGCCGCCGGCTTTGGCGGCAACTATTATCATCCGAGCTATCTTGCTCCATACTTTGCCGCGTTTGGCATCAATAGCGGCCTTTTTATGCTTTATTCCCGCCCAGTGAGAATGACCTGACATATATGCTCCTAACCTTCGTCTTACGTTTAACGGTTTCGCTGCTCGTTACGGTTACGTTTATCGTCAGACAATAGACGTAACGAGCTGCGCAACCGAAACCGACTGACGAAATCATCAGCAACCACAACCGGTTAACGACACATTTAGATATTATACCTCTTTTGTTTATGCAAGTAATTTTTTTTCAGAATACTATTTTGGAGGTTGGTTTAAAATGCCAACTGTTTAGGAGTCGCCGGCATTCATCCTTCGTAGTACTAATACGGAGAAGGACGGCGACGCGTCAACCAGATATGTTTAAGGAATGCTGCGCGTAACAAGAAAACAGGCAAACTGTGGAGCATACGGGCCGGTCATCTCCAGCTTAATGTTTTTGTCATCTATTATCCCTTCTGCAACCGGCTCACCCCAGATATCATCAACACTAACAATCCTATATTGATACTGCTGGGATTTTTTCATGCCCCATAGCTTTGATAGTGCTATGGAAACCGTCGTGTTCCCCGGCCAGTTATAAATAATAAGAAAGGCGCGGTCAGGCTCATACTTATTTGGACGGAAAAACACCCAGACATGGTTCGGCTCACTAACATCATTTATACTATTTAAGTCCCACTCTGTCTCCTGCTGCCAGAGTTCAAGTGTACGAAAATCACGGCCGTTTAATCTCGCTAAGTAGTTAGTATCCATATAATATCTATTATTGTCGAAGCTGTACTGAAACACGTCAATCGGCTTAGTTATGCTCATCAGCAATCCGTTTTGAGTGTAACAAGTGTTATTTTTAAAGGTCAAATCCTGCCAATTATGCAGTGAAACGGCACTTTCCCCGCCAGCAAATACGCTGTTCTCAACTACAAGCTTACCGTTAAATTCCGAGTTATATCCAAACTCAGTGGTTGTTCTTTTGTTATAGGGAAAATATGTTAAGCAATTGCGAACGACGAAATTATCGTCATAACCATTACCGCCACTTATAAAATCACCAATTGTATTGCCATAAGCGACAACGCCATCGTAAAACATATTTGCCAAATTATCATACTCTGCATAGCTGTGAATGCCCCAGCCGAAATTATCAAAAGCGACACAATTGAAGAAATTCATCCAGGGCAGGTCTTCCGAACCGCTGATATCGATTGGCCTATTTTGACAGTATAGGCCGTGTGCGAGGCCATTGGCCCAGCGTCCGTTACGGTAGGACAGACATCCATAGAACTCAGCACCGATGCCGGCTACATAAAAACCGCTTCTATTGGGACAATCATGGACGACCATATTGATATATTTCGCCCCCCTGCCCACCTCCTGCTTAACTGCGTTTCCCCATAGACCAAGCTCCTCGGTGCCCTCCACTGTTACCTCTAAACCCCAAAACCAAACGAAACTCGCATAATTTTTGAGCACAATCCTTTCCATCTTATCTGCTGTAAGGATTACTCTCTGGCCAGGTATAGAGCGATATATTATGGGTTTACCTTCAATTCCAGAGGGAATTGCGGGCTTTGCGAACGGCCCCTGATATGTACCCTCAGCAATCCAGACCGTATGACCAGGTTCAACTAATGAACTGCATAAGGCTGTCGTAAGATCCCATGGGCTCTCAGCAGAGCCATCACCATAAGGTGAACCGCTGACTGAAACATACCACTGGTTTTCTATACGTCGCAGATTATTGCAGATACCCAGGCTAAACCTATCCCCTGCTGCAATAGCAATACAATCAGCGCGATTATCCTTGACATAAAACGGGATATCGATTTGGCTATCATCGCTAAAACCCCAGCCAACAACAGAGCCATTGGATTGAATTGCAAGGCAATGATCGCTGCCGGCAGCTATAGCTTTAAAATCCTGGCCGGGAGGTCGAACTACCATAGTGTCAAAAGCACCCCAGCTTATAACCGACTTATCAGCCCCCAAAGCTATAGCATGTTTGCCGCCCGCAACGACAGCGATATAGTCTCCATCAGGAACATCGAGCTGATGGGCATCATTACTTCCCCAGCCAACAATCGAGCCGTTAGACCTCAAAGCAAGACTAAAAAACCGACCAGCAGCTATTGCTATAAAGTCATTACCGTCAGGCACATCAATCTCGCCGACAGAATTTGCACCCCAGCCAGCCAGTGAACCGTCGGTCCTTATGGCCAAATTATGATAAACACCGGCAGAAATAGCCTTATAAGCTCCTTCCGGCACATCAAGCACATTGCCTTTGTTCGATCCCCATGCCACTAACGAATTATCGGACCGAAGCGCAAGATTATGGAAGCTGCCTGCTGCTATAGCCACGAAATCATTACCATCCGGTACATTGCACTGACCGTACTCGTTACTGCCCCATGCCGCAATTGAACCGTTAGACCTCAGTGCCAAACCATGACAAAAACCAGCAGAAACAGCCACAAAATCGTTACCATCCGGCACATTACACTGACCACTGTCATTGCAGCCCCAGGCAATAATCTGCCCAGCAAAAATTAAACCACAAGGGTATAGGCCGGCTGCAAAAAAAATCACTACAACTAACAGAAAAATCTTCATAGTTTTAAGATTGCCCTTCCACTTGATTAATGAAATTAAATATTACCAAAGACGGATTTTATGCCCAGTGTACCTCTCAGCAGGCCATAAAAATCAACAGGAACATAAATCGCTTTTTTACCCACCCATCATCGGTTTAAATCCTAATCTATATAAAAAATTATACAATTTTTGCAGCTTAAAATCAAGAAGATTCCCCCTAATACGAACAGCAATTGAATCACTAAAGACCCCATATAAGCTGGTAATTTTCATCAATTAGATGCTAAAACTTGAGATTTTCGTGTTTTTTTCTTGACCGATTACAAAATATCTTCTAACATCATACCGAAAACAACCGATGATAAACAACAATTGGTGTCCCGTGTATTTTAGATTTAGTTCATTATTTACTTTGTGAAAGGACGTGCGGGACAGAGAAAGAAGCTGTTAATGCTTTATTTCACGGTAGTTAAGTTACAAAGATGCTTTTAATCGCTGGCTTTAGAAGCAGGAAAAATATAAACTGCATCTATAAAAAGCGAATAAAAGTGAAGCCAATGTGAAACGAGATCCGGAAACGTTTGGAAATTGCGTTTGCTTATGAGCGATAAATCATCGTTATTAAGCATAAAATAAGTCAAATATATGAAAAAAAGCAAACCTTTTAAGGCTAAAATGGCTCGATATAGGTTGACCTTGCCTTAAAAAGCTGATTGTACGCACCAACGAAAAGGATTTCACAATTCACAGCCGCATCCTTTAGAGCTTGTCTGCCGTCCCGATGTATCGGGATTCCGTAATGCCTTTCGCAGAGGGATTATTCCATGATAATTATGAGGGAAAGGCATAAACTATGATGACTATTTTGATGCAAAGTCTTAATCTATCGGTTGTTGCTGCACCGGTCATCGCTTTTGTACTGGGAATTTGCCTCGTGGCAATTATTCAGCAGATAATCACCAGAGCAAAAGCCAAGACTTTCAAGGAGGACATGCAGCGCCAAATCGAGGGGGCAAAAAAAGAGGCAGAAAACATAATCAAATCTGCTCAGATTGATGCAGCAGCAGAAACCATCAAGAAAAAAGAGGAATTTGCAGCCGAGGCTAACAAAACTCGCGCCGAACTGCATGAAAATGAAATAAGATTATCAAAACGAGAAGATGTGCTTGAAAGACAGGCCGAGCTGCTTCAGCGACGGGAAAATACCATAAATCAGCAGGAGCAAGAGCTCGATAAAAGACTGCATAAGATTGACCTAAAGGATAAAGAGCTATCCGCCTTGATGGCACAGCAGAAAAATCAACTGCTTAAAATCACCACTATGAGCATTGACGAGGCAAAAAACCTGCTGTTACAACGCCTTGAAGATGAATGTGAGCATGAAATGTCATCTTTGATTGCCCGTAAAGTCGAAGAAGCCAATGAAATCGCTTATGATAAAAGCAGGGAAATAATCAGCTCCGCTATTCAGCGTTATGCCGCTGAGCAGACCTGTGAAGTAACCATTTCGACCGTTGATATACCGAATGATGATATGAAGGGCAGAATCATCGGAAGAGAAGGCCGCAATATTCGTGCATTTGAAAAGGCTACCGGCGTTGACGTCATTGTCGATGATACACCGGGAACGATTGTTGTAAGCGGCTTCAATCCCGTCAGGCGTGAGGTGGCAAGGCTTTCGATGGAACGACTGATACAGGATGGCCGAATACATCCTACCCGAATAGAAGAGCTTGTTACTCAAACCAAAAAGGACGTCAATATTAAGCTGCTCCAGCTCGGTAAAGATGTTGCCGTCGAGACCAATGTTCGTGGTCTCAATAACAAGGTGCTAAGTATGCTGGGGGCTTTGAACTTTAGAACAAGTTACGGCCAAAATGTGCTTCGCCATAGTGTGGAGGTCGCCTTTTTAACCCAGGTTATGGCCGATGAGCTTGGCCTGGACGGCTCTATAGCAAGACGGGCGGGACTATTGCATGACATCGGTAAAGCCATCGATCATGAAGTTGAAGGCAACCATCCGACCATAGGAGCAAATTATCTAAAGCGATTCAACGAATCGGCTGTTGTGCTGAACGCCGTCGCAGGACATCACGGCGATATCCCGGCAGAAAATCCTTATACTCCGTTAGTTGCCGCCGCCGATGCCATCAGCGCTTCCAGACCGGGTGCAAGAAGGGAAACATTAGAGAGATACATCAAGCGGCTGGAAAAACTTGAGGAAATTGCCAACAGCTTTAAAGGCGTTGAAAATGCTTACGCAATCCAGGCGGGTCGGGAAATCCGCGTGATTGTTGATGCGTCGCAGGTTGATGATGAATCCGCTATGAAAATCGCCCGCGATATCGCAAATAAGGTCGAAACAGAAATGACCTATCCCGGCGAAATACTGGTTACGCTTTTGCGTGAGACCCGCTGCATTGAATATGCTAAATAGACCGTTGCAAAAGTTACTAAAGTTTGAAGTAACTAAAGTGCCTAAAATTATGAAATTTAATTTTTAGCTCACTTTAGACATTTTAGCTCACTTTAGTCACTTGGCTTATTTTTTGAAATCAGCTTTAGGATTTTGCACAATACATATATGAAATTAAACATTCTGTGCATTGGTGATATAGTAGGCCGGCCCGGCAGGCGGATTATTGCCGATAAGTTAAAGCCGCTGATTAAAGAGCGCGCAATCGACTGCGTTATAGCAAACGCTGAAAATGCCGCGGGCGGTTCCGGACTAACGCCGCAAATCTACGAAAAACTGCTGCGATACGGCATAAACTTAGTGACACTCGGCGACCATACGTTCCGCAAACGAGAAATAATCGAAACCTTAGAGAAAGCTGATAATATCGCCCGACCGGCCAATCTCTCGGAGCACGCGGCCGGCAAAGGTTTTGCCATCTATAAAACCAGTAAGGGGCCAACCGTAGCAGTGGTATCTTTACTTGGCCGACTTTTTATGAAGCCGGCGGATTGTCCCTATAATACCGTCGATAAAATTCTGCCTAAGCTGCAGCAGCAAGCCGACATCATAATCGTTGACTTTCACGCTGAGGCAACCAGCGAAAAAATCGCGATGGGCTATCATTTAGACGGGCGAGTGAGCCTGTGCTTCGGCACCCACACCCACGTCGTAACCGCCGATGAAAAAATCCTTCCAAAAGGTACCGCCTATATTACCGACGTTGGTATGACCGGCTCAAATGATTCGGTGCTCGGCCGAGTGGTCGAGAGCGTCCTGAAGTCGTTTAGAACTCAGATGCCGTACCCGTTTGAGATAGCGACCGGCAATGTGAAGATGGATACGATCCTTGTCACCATTGACAGCAACACAAAAAAAGCTGAGCGGATCGAGCGGATCAAGATTAGTGCCGACGGCGAAGACACAACCCGTTACGACAGCGACGACGGCAAGCCGGAATACTTCAATAACTTCTAATAGTTATTATCCACAATTAAGTTACAGATATTTCATCAGGACGGCTATTTTCATCCCCGCTTGCTACAGGTAACGGTTTCAAACGCAGGCACGCAAAGAATCGCTCGCGGAAGAAAGAGCTGCGTAATGCCAAAATCATAAATGGAAAAATAATAACGTACAAAAACACGCTAAGCACCAGCCCTATTACCGAAACCATAAGTAACGCTGTAGAAATCGAAATATGTGCCCATGCGACGATAAATACAATCGAGTAAAACAATATCGTGATTCCAAGACAGGCAGCTACAGTCCAGACGGCAAGATATAACATAAATCGTAAATTGCTGTAACGCTTTCGGCATCGCCAGGCAGTCAGGACAAAAGCAAGCAGCATCGCTAATATCAAAATACCAAATAATATCAAAGCCCCTGCGGCCTGCTGAGTAAATTCCAGCCCAGCATAAGATACAGCACCCGCAAGACCAACCACTGCCATTATAATCAAAGCCAGAAAAAATGTAACAATACGATTTCGATTGCCGAGCTTGTGAGATAATAGCCACAGAATCGCAATACCAACCGTCAGCGAAAAAAATAGCATATCAAACGTTTCTGTCTGTGAGGATGGCATACTCATAGCTCTTTTGAAGATAGACCACAAAAAGCTCACGATCAATAAAGGCACAAGGATAAGCAGCGACTGAGGTTTGCGGTTGGTTTTTACAAGTACAATCGAAAGCACTAAAAGTAACCATAATCCAAGGGCAGAAACGTTATAGTACCACTTCCAATCATAGACCGCTGCTGAGCTTTCTTTCGTACCCAGGCTGCCAACATCGGCTGAAGGGACAATCTTTAATTGGCCATAAGTAGTTAAAGGTACTCGCCACGAATACCGGCAGACGCCGCCTCAGCCAAACTCAAACTTGCCCGAGGCAATCTCTTTATCCCCCTTATAGACGGTGAACGTCGGTGGTTTGCTCCTGTCAGTATTGGTGTAGCTTTCCCCGCCGATACCAAGAAGTTTATAATTCAACTGTAGTACCCGACCCTGCCGTCTTACGTCCAGTGTCTTCGTTAGTGGTGCACCTACTTTTAAAACTGCCTGCTTATCCGGCGTTATCGTTATCCAATCCTTATCAGATGCGCCGGAATAGCAGATATAGCCCCCCTTCAAGTGAGATTCCATCAATCGATATTCGCCCGCAGGTAATTTTATAATTTCGGCTGGCTGATCAAACTTTTCTTTCTTGCCGTCCTTTCGCCGCAGGATAAGCCTCTGGATATGACTCCCCTCGAGCTTCAGCTCACCAAGAGACAAAACTTGCTCTGTCGTTTGCCGGCTCTGGCAGAGACAAACCCTTGTCGTCCAGGAAAACAAAACACCTGCACATAAGCAAGCGAAAGCATATTTAATAATTCGTCCACCCGCCATGCTCAATTAGTCCCGGTAAATTACAACCTGCCTGCTTGCGGTCACTTTGCCGTAAAGCTCCAGCGTATTGTATTGCACCTCAATATTGAAGGTCTCTTGTTTTCCTGCAAGTTTTAGGTCTTTTGGCACTCGCCACGAGTACCCGCACGTGCCGTCTCAGCCAAAGGGCATGACGCCATCGGCAACCTTTTCGCCGTTAGCTCGCTTGATAACAACCTTTGGATCAAGCGATGCGGTCTTCCGCTGCTTTCGTGTAATATCATCGAGACCACGAATCATGATGTCCAGATTGGGGTCTATCAAAACGGCCTTTACCAGCAACTGTTCGCCCAGTTTTATGCGCTTGTCCTTAGCCGGAGAAGCAAATAACACCTCCGGCTTATTGGATAAATCAAAAACGTAAGGTTGATCCTTTTGAATCTTAATCCCATAAATTTTCTTACCAGTTCGACCGCCGGGCCGTCCATCGGAATGATAATTATCTGAAAGGAAAATGCTCAGCCGACCGAAGGTTATCCTTAAATAGCTGGGCAAATAGTCCCCAAGGGGCACCTGGCACGTCTGAGCTGGTTTGGGCCAGCCCTTTTGTAATTCACCCCCAACGGCTGCTGCCGTATCTTCGGAGCGTAGCGAGCCATACATTGAAAACTGCTTGACGTCACGGCCGTCAGTGCCAATCTCGAAAGTACCCAGCGCACCATCGTAAGGTTTTACAAACAATTTATCGCCGATCGGCGTAGTAGAAAAGCGATAGTATTTTCCGCCGATAACGTGCATAGCCATTAAGCTATCGCCGCCCCACCATCTTGGAGGATTCTTTGGCTCGCCTTTCGGTACTACATAAAAACCAGCACCAGGCTGATCAAACGGCACACCAACGGAATGGGTGTATCCGAGAAACGCATCATACTTGTTTCCACCGATCTCAATTTCGCCCTTGCGTAGTTTCGAAGGGAAAAAAGTAAATTGACGGTTATTTTCTTCAAAAATTATCAATCGCGGAACAATCTCAATAGTTTGTTCGCCATCAGGCCCAAACGCAAATTTTATATTAAGTTTCTCGAAACAGACCTGTTGTTTGGCAGACGAATCCCGGCGTAATGCACCATTAGGAAGATTTCGATCAGACACAAGTTTTGTGTCGTTGGTCAGGTCATGATCGCCATTCTGGTCAAAATACAGCGTGTCATATCCCTTTCCTGCGCCGACAGACTCATCAATAGCAAAATAGAACTCGTTTATATTTCCTGCCGGTTTACCAGAAAAGTGTGCCAAGCCGTATAGAGGCTTACTCGATTGAAATGTAGGATATATCTTGACCTCACCGAAGCGTTGCTCCTGGCATTGAGCATCTTGGCCTCTGACAAAATATCTACTTATTTCTTCCCCCAACTCGAAAACTGAAACCTCTTTGAACTCGAATTCGAGTTGTTTTACCTGCTGCTGGTCCTGTTTGCCTTCGTTTGGCTTATTTTCAGCACCGAAAGCAGCGTTTAATAACAATAAGCAAAGCAATAAAGACGTCTCCGCAGCAAAGCTCCTCCAAAAGATTGTCTGTCTCTTCATTTTGTACCCCTCCACAAAAAAGTACATTAAATCGGTATTAAAGGGCTAACATACAATATTTCTATATTATATAAGATGTTGCAAAAAGTCAAATTTTACCAAGAATTTGTTATCTTCATGAAAAAACGAACTGCTTTGATGCTCGATACTCGTCGAGTATCAAGTATCATGCATCGAGCATCGAGATGGTTACCGACCGATCGTTCCTTTAATAAGGGTGAAGGAATGCGGCGGAAATAAATAAATAAAGCTTTTGCCTGAAGCATTTATATCGGATTTTTGTATGGTTTTTACCGTCTCATTGCCGAAATCATTGCCGGCTTTAATATCCGGCCCATTTACTTCATAGACCTTAAATTTGTCTGAAAACCGGCCTTCCTGAGAGATTATTTCCGTCGTAATGGCTTTATCCTTATGTCGATTGACAACACAAACCGCCAGCTCTCCATTATTATACGCAGCCGATACGTCAAGGTAGGGAACATTCTTTTGAATGGTCATCGTCTCCCCTAATCCAAGAAAGAATTTCTCTGTATCATAAGTGTTGCAATCTACAAATACATCCAGTGAAGTACCATAAACATTATGGGAGAAGAGCTGCAGAGGATAATAGATAGTCTGTTTGAAAAGCGTTTTTTCATTTGTGAAAATTGGAGCAATTACATTAACAAGCTGAGCCATATTTGCCATTTTCACAATGTCTGCGTTGCGAATAAAAGCATTTAAGAATCCTGCAATTACCAATGCGTCTTCAAGATTGTAGCGCTCCTCCAGAGCGTAAGTTCCTTTCCTGGCCTTGTCGGTTCTTGCGCGATACCATACGTTGTACTCATCCCATGCAATAAATATAGGATTACGGTCGCCACGATTGGCATGAACCATTTCTCTATCAATCATTCCCTTTACTACTTTGGTACGTTCTTCCAAAACAAGGGGCGTCGCCAGAAAGTTATAGTAATTATTATCAGGATTACCCACGTAAATATGAAGGGCTATGTAATCCACTACGTCACGCAATTCGTGTAATATTGTGCTGTTCCAATAATCTGGATCTGCACCGGTACGATAGTTTGAAGAACCTGCGGCGATCAATTTGATGCCGGGAGAAGTAAGCCTCATTAGTTTCCCAGCTTCACGGGCTTTCTTACTGTAGTCTTCAGCATTAAGGTGACCCATCTGCCAAAATCCGTCCATTTCATTTCCAAGACTCCAGTACTTGATATTATGTGGTTCAGGATATCCGTGTCGGCACCGCAGTTCTGCAAAGTATGGCCCTTCCTTAACGTTGCAGTATTCGACCCAGCGTTGTGCTTCTTCAATTGTGCCGGTGCCCATGTTCACGGCAAAATAAGGTTCGGTTCCAATCTCTCTGGCAAATTCAATGAATTCGTTTGTTCCAAATTGGTTCGTCTCCAACCTGGCCCAGGCAAGCTCCATCCGCGGAATTCTTTCGGGTCCCACTCCATCCAGCCAGTGATAGTTGGAGACAAAATTTCCGCCCGGATAACGGACAATAGAAACATTCAAGCCCTTGATTGCTTCGAGCACGTCCTTACGGAAGCCCTTCTGATCAGCCTGCGCAGAATCCGGCTCATAAATTCCGCCATAAACGCATCGTCCCAGATGCTCGACGAAGTTGCCGTATAAGTTTTTATCGATTTCACCGATTGTCCGGTCGATATCGATTTTTATCCGGGCTTCCGGACTGGCCGAAATGACACCGCTCGAAAGCCCCGCCTGCCGGACGGGCAGGGATTGCGAGAGAGAATCCTCAATAAACACGCTGATAATTGCGAGTATTAAAACCGTCATCCTTTTTAAATTCATAGCTAATTCTCCTTACAAATGGCAAGATGTGCAATGCACGCCCTGGCTAACTATGGCAATTGGCCAACTCGAGGCCAGCCGTCATCCCACACTATGGTGGAAATCTTTAATTCAGACCTGCCCGTTTGGCCGTGGTAGGCGTGAAACACTAAGTAGTCCCCGCCGGGGGTTTGGAGCACGGCCTGATGCCCGGGACCACGCCAGTTTGGTGTAGTTGCCTCAATCACCAGCGTTCCGCCGCCTTCGGTCATTGGCTTGCCGCTTCTATCCACATACGGGCCTGTGACGTGCCGGGAACGGCCGACCACAACGTTGTATGTGCTTTTCGCCCCACGACAGCAAAAATCGAAAGACACAAACAGATACCAATAGCCATCATGCCGGATGATGAACGGCGCCTCAACAGCACCCTCTTCCGGTGGAGTTTGTTGAGAGTCTGTTCGAGGACGACTAGCCAGAGAATATAGTTTCGTGTCACTGATAGAAAGCTTTCCAGTCTCAGGATCAATTCGCCTCATCTTAATTCCGCCCCAGAAGCTGCCCCAGCATAGCCAGGTATTGCCCCCGCTGCTTCGTTGTTGCGAAGCAAAACGGCGGGGATTCTCAATAACAATATTGCCGTCGATGGCGTTCCAATCGTCTTTTCCCTCATAAGACCTGACAACCAAACCCTGATCAACCCACCTATAATCAGAGCTGTTAGGATCGAGTGTCTGGTTGGTTGCCAGGCCAATGGCGGAATTATTCCTGCCAAAGGTTGAGATAGAATAATAAAGATGATATTTACCGTTGTAGAAGGATATATCAGGAGCCCACGCCCCCCTGGCGCCAGGTATTTCTTTGTCGGCCCATTCGGGAAGCTTATCGAATACGTACCCGAGAAGAGTCCAGTTGTATAAGTCCTTCGAGCATCGGATGGGTATAATGCCCGAGCCAGGCCGGCCGCCTGTACAGAACACATAGAACGTGTCTCCCTCCATTATTACGACCGGGTCATGTACTCTTAAATCTCCCCTAAGCTCAAGAAGCTGAGGTATTTGACGGACTTTCGTAGAGTGGCAGCCTGCTCCAGCAGCAAAAGCCACGAGAAAAATCACACGACAAATTACCGCAAACTTTCTTGAATCGTTCATGTTTAGACTTTAAGAAAAAAACTGAACTATCAGTTCGTTCAATTATAATAACCTACAAAGATTGTTTGTGCATTCGTAAACCCCGTTAGAAACCCTTCAACCTTCTAACAGAACTCACGCGGGGCATTATACACCGTGTTCACCATAAAGGAATTAAATATTTTCATCCCAACGGAAAGCCAAGGGGCATTCCAACGGGGTAAAATTATTTTGGAAATTATGGTACAAATCTTTTATAATGTTTCAAATACTCTGGATATACTGTAAATAGCAATTTTTAGTTAGCTCCTGTTGCGGAAAGAATAAAAACGAAAATGTCATACCTGCAAAAGCAGGTATCCATGTCGAAAAAATGGATTCCCGCCCATTCGGCTATCGCTCAGGGCAGGCACTGCGCGGGAATGACAAAAACCGGTATCCGCAACAGAAACTATCTACACATAATGCTAATTCCAATTGCATACAGATATAAGAGAACAAAGGCACCTGCAATAACAGTAGTTATAATCGCAAGAGACTTGCGGTTATCTCGAACAATTCCCACTATGCCTAATACCAAAGCTAAAGGAAATGTAAGCACTATCAGCAATCCTCCAAGGATTGCAAGAGGACTGCCTCACCCAGGGCGAAGAACAGCCGAAGCAAAGATAGTGACGATAGAAATACTGAGCAGAATCGCAGATATTTTGCCGTAACGCATTTTTCGTCCTCGTAAATTTTCAATTCAATTATTGATTTTCAAATAGCGTGTATTCCCTACTCGTCGTATCACCCCAACTTTGTCAAAATAATCGAGTAACGGTATCGCAAATTTTCGTGTGGTATCAAGCAGATACTTAAACTTCACGCTTTCCAGCCTGCCTTCTTTACTGATAAATTCAATCAAAATCTGTTGTGCCTTCTGGATAGCCTTAACGTGAAAAAACAAATCATTCTCTACCCGTACGAGCCGTTCCTGCTCAATCAGTATCTTCAGAATTTTCTCAACTTTCTCGGATAAAAAGGTAGGGTGGGCACTGCCCACCATTTTTTCGTCGGTGTGCAATGCACACCCTACGATTTCAATGACTTCCTGGACTATCGGCGGATTAAAAAACCGAGTCTTATAAAGCAATTCGACGCTTGTAAGCAGATTTTCTTCATCTTTGCTATAGGCTTCGCGATGTTCCGGCAAAGCTATTCGATGTTTTCTTTCCATGAGCCTGCCGCTTGATAACATCCGGTTAAGGAGTCCATCGAAAACAATCTTTGGCAATTTTGACGCCTGCAAAAATTGCTCAGCCGTTATCCCAGGACTTTCATGTTGAGCATGGTGAAAGTCCTCGACAATTTTAAGCAATCGCTGCTGAAGACTATCAATTGTGTCCCTATGGATATATACTCTCGAATCCAAATCAAGCACACTGCCTTCGCCCGTCAGTTTGACAAGTATTTCTTTTAGCCTCGCCGGCAGGATTTTTGCTCGGCGTGATATTTCACTTTCGCTCACGGCAAAAGCTTCGGCAGTTTTTATACAATACTCAACAAAATCATTTTCCTTGATTATTGCTTTTGCTCTGGAACGAACATCTTCCAATACTTCGGTGCGATTAGCCCTCATTTTGTTTGGAATCGCTTCGACAATCATTCCGCCGCCGATTGTCCGGACGGGCGAAAGGGTCCGCAATATAAAACTATCACGCGGCCCAGCCACAATGGGAACATTCAGCCTGACTTGAATAAGACAACGCTGACCAGCTGTGAGACTTCGTCCTTCCAGGAAATATACCGCGGCGACAACCTCGGAAGTACCTGTGTGAAATTTAACGCTGCTGCCGTTTTTAAGCGGGAATTTAGTATGCTCAAGAGCCTGAAGCTCACATAAATACCACTGTTGCGGCGAAAAATAATCCCCGACCGTGACAACGTTGCCGCGTTCGATAGTCTTGTAGTCCAACTGGGGAACATTAATCGCGGCACACTGGCCAACCATGGCGATGTCACTGTTACGCTTATAAACCTGTATCGCCTTTATGCGACTCGTGCAGCCGTGTGGTAAAAGCACTGCCTCATCGCCGACTTTGATAGAGCCTGAAACCGGTATGCCGGTAACAACCGTGCCGTAGCCTTTGAGCGAAAACGCCCTTTCGACCGGCAGCCGAAATACGCCGTTGGTTTCCTTCGGCTCAATAGAGCTTACAAGCTTCTTAAGAGCTTGGTAAAAATCATCGAAGCCCTGGCCGGTTATATTGGATATAGGAAGGATCGGTGCATCTTGCAGAAATGTCCCCGTAAGAAACTCTTTAACTTCTGAAGTAACGATTTCCAATCGTTCCGGCGTGACACAATCTGCTTTCGTCAGGGCAATAATGCCGTGTTTGACTCCGAGCAACGTAAGAATGTCGAGATGCTCGCGAGTTTGCGGCATCACGCCGTCGTCGGCAGCGACAACGAAAATCACACCGTCGATGCCGGTTGCGCCTGCTACCATTGTCTTTATAAAGTTTTCATGGCCTGGTACATCAACTATACCGATCTCCAAATCCGCGATTGTGCATGGTGCAAATCCAAGCTCGATAGACATCCCGCGTTCTTTTTCAATCTTTAGATGGTCCGTATCGCAGCCCGTCAGCAATTTTACAAGGGCAGTTTTGCCGTGGTCAATATGGCCTGCTGTGCCGAGTGTGATGTTGATTTGCGATGTGCCCATAACCAAATTTTAGCCCCCAGCTCTGCTGGGGGTTTCCAACGTTTTACGTTGGTTTTTAAAAATTACGGTCAATGCGTCAATAATTATCCTATCATCTCCCTCGCGAAGAGTTCTCGGATCAATAAGAACCTGATCATTTTGAATCCTGGTAAAAATCGGCGTGCTGTGCAGTCGAAGCCGCTGAGCAAGTGACTCTGCACTAATATTCTTCGGCTGAACAGCCACCAGCATTGTTGCCAGATTTTGGGCAGGCAATGAGCCGCTTCCCATTTGCGAAAAACCGGAGATCGTTGTAACAGCAGCAGTGGAAATACTCTTGCTCAACTGTGACACTATGCGTTTAGCCTGTTTTGTAATCTCCGGCAGGCTGCATTTTAGCATCTGCAAGGTGGGGACTTCCCGAAGAGCAACAGACTCATCAAGAAAAAGTTTTAAGGTAGCTTCCAATGCCGCCAGGGTAAGCTTTCCGACACGAACGATACGAGCAAACTGGTTCTTCCGTATCGCGTTTATCAACGCAGTTTTCCCGAGAATGATTCCTGCCTGTGAGGCGCCTATCAGCTTATCGGCGCTTGAGGTAACAACGTCGGCTCCTTTACTTATCGATTCGGGCAGGGTTGGCTCAGGCTCAAATCCAAACTGCGAAAAATCAATGAGAGCACCTGCACCCACATCATCAATCATAATGAGGTTGCGTTTATGGGCGATTTCAACAAGCTCATCAAGCGGCACTTCCGAAGCAAAACCCTGAATCTTATAATTGCTCGGATGCACACGTAAAATCGCTGCGGTATTTTCGGTAATTGCATTGACGTAGTCGTGCGGGTGGGTCTTATTGGTAGTGCCGACCTCGACGAGTTTAGCGCCGGAAGCCGCCATGACTTCCGGCAGACGGAATGAGCCGCCGATTTCAACCAGTTGGCCTCGCGAAACGATAACCTCTTTACCTTTGGCAACGGTATTTAAAACAATATAAGTTGCAGCGGCATTATTATTGACAACTGTAGCAGCCTCGGCACCCGTTAGTAATTGCAAAAGCTGCTCGATACATTCATCTCTTCTTGATCGCTTGCCTGTCTCAATATCCAACTGCAATAGCGAATATCCTGACAGTTCATCTTGAATTTGGCGTAGTGCCTTTGCCGGCAGCACCGCTCGGCCAAGCCCGGTGTGCAAAATTATGCCCGTGGCATTTACAGCCTTACTGTAGTACGGTCTCAAGATAGCATTGAGTCGGAGTTTAGTGTCAGCTATGATTTTTTGACGAATTGATTCCTCATCCATTGTATTTAGTACCATGCTATGCGGCAAGCCTAGTCCCTCGTCCTTCGTCCCTCGTCCTTCATCCGTCGTTTTAATAATAAGTTCCCGAGTCTTGTCAACCGCTCGGCGAACAGAATCAACGACGGCCTTCCAGCCAATATTGGCCTGGTAACTTTGCAGCTCCGGCTCCTTCAAGAGTGCATCTACCGAAGGCAATTTCCGCAGCAATCGTTCATTTTGCTTATCCATAAAAATCAAGAATGTGATATCCAAAACACACGCTTATTCATCGGCTTCTGGCCTTTTGGGAAACAATATGTTATTCTACATTATATGCAGATAAAAGCAAGCGGTTGTTAAGAGGTATCCAAAATGATAAATGCAGAAAGACGAAAACGGGTGATGCAGCGTTCTATCAGGCTCGGACATTGTATCTGTGACCCTAAGAAGCCCTGCCCATGCAACCTTTTCAAAGAAAAGGATATTTGTCTGTGCGCCGGTGAACGGCTCGAAGCCCCGACCGGGCCGGTACGGCTAACAAAACTGGTGGAAAAAGCCGGCTGCGCCTCAAAGATAGACCAGGCATTTCTCAAGCAGGTCTTAAAAAATTTGCCCTCTATTGACGACCCTCGCGTGCTGGTTGGCGTACCGGCAGGTGACGATGCCGGCATATATGATATGGGTGATGGTCAAGCCCTTGTACAGACGGTGGATGTCTTTACGCCTTCAGTGGATGATCCCTATACGTTTGGTCAGGTTGCAGCAGCAAACTCCGTAAGTGACATCTATGCTATGGGTGGAACACCAATGACAGCCCTTTCGGTAATCGGATTCCCTGCTCGCAAGGTTCCTGATAATGTAATGAGCGAAATCCTGCGTGGCGGCATAGATAAGATGAATGAAGCAGGTGTGGCTATTATCGGCGGCCACAGCATCAACGACCCAGAAATCAAAGCCGGCTTTGCCGTCACCGGCTTAATAGATAAGGACAAAATTGTCACCAACGCCGCCGCACGCCCAGGCGATGTGCTTATTCTGACCAAGCCGCTCGGCACAGGAATAATCGCTTTTGCCGCACAAATTGATCGAGCTTCAAAACAAAGTGTCAAAGAGGCAGAGCAGTCAATGACCACGCTCAATAAAGCTGCGTCGCAATTAATGGTACGTTTCGGCGCACACGCTTGTACTGACGTGACAGGTTTTGCTCTGTGCGGCCACCTGGCGGAGATGGCTTTATCCAGCGGCGTCGAGTTCGAGATAGTCTGGGATGACGTCCCCCTGCTTGCCGGTGTGCTTGAATACGCAGCGGCAGGGATATTACCAGGAGCTATCGAGCGAAACAAGGAATCCTGTGGCGAGCGGATAGTCGTGGACAATTCACTCCCGCAGGAAATGATCGATATATGTTACGATGCTCAGACTTCTGGAGGACTGCTTATCGCGATTTCAGAAAATAAGGCCGAGAAATTCTTGAAAGCCCTGCATAGCGAAAATGTTTCCTCCGCTACAATTATCGGCAAGGTTCTTAGGACTCGTCTCGGCGAAGGCCGGAGCCGGAGCGGGAAAGGCAGCGGTCTTGTTCACATCCGAACAACCGGCACCCGCAAAATACCTTCACCCAAAATCCCTGACCCCTGACCCCTGACCACAGACCCTTGGAAGTTCGCTGCTGTGCTGATGCTGTCAAACCCGCCGAGACTGTCTCTAAAGAATTATCTGAACCGTGAGGAGCAGACTGAAAGCGATATCTTCCGTGTCCGTAGTCGATAGTCGCTGGTCGTTAGTCGCTGGTCATTAGCTAAATACTAAGAGCATATCCGAATAACCGGGTCATTATGAGGCCGAGCGAAAAGTTCGAGGACAAGGCGGCAGGCCAAAAATGCCCGGAGGCGTGGTTGACGCCACGGTGAGGACATTTTTGGCCGACAACGCAGGCATCAAACTTTGCAGCCGGCCGCAATAGAACTGGTTATTCGGATAGGCTCTAAATACCAACGACTAAATACTGCTTACTACTTTTCGGTAGCTATGCGGTGTGAGCCATGCCTGAAAATGCACATCAAA
>CAZRNB010000015.1:0-35338 GCA_964601355.1 uncultured Pirellulales bacterium | reverse complement strand
GAGCAGTGGAGAAGGAGATATGCTGCTTAACAAACCGCCATTCGTGGCTGTCCCTCTCAGTCAATTGTCATTGCGAGCCCGCCGAAGGTGGGCGTGGCAATCTAAACCTTTAAACCTTTGGATAGATAAGATTGCTTCGGTCGCTTCGCTCCCTCGCAATGACAACGACGGATAACATCTTGTCAGGAAGTTGTTATATACTACCAGGAAAATTAGTCACACACGAATGGCGAGGGGTGTGCAAAGTGACAGATATTGCAGGTCATATAGTTTCTGTTTAAGGTGAATTTAACGCGACATTTATTATATGAACCGTACTGCTTATCAAATTTTGTGTAGTGGGATAGCGACCTCGGTTCCCTTTTTTTCGGCGGAGACGTATGCGCTATATATTGTCGCGATACAGTCAGCCGCGAGGCTGCTGTCACTTTGGACCGGCTCGTTGTATGCAATGGTTCGGTAGAAGGCCTCCATCTCCTGCGGATAACCCGTGAACCAGTCCTCGTCCGGCAGCGGATTCGACCAGCCCTGCTTGGTGCCGATTTTTTCCACGACGTAAATGTCCCTGAAATAATCTTCCACCGGATTATAGGTCTGCATCGCGGTGTTGGGATTTATATTGCAGATGGAACGGTGGTTGTTCGCGGCGACTTCAAGCCAGTTATGAATGCCGCCGAGGATAATATCGGAGGCGAATATGTCTGCAATCGTGCCGTCCTCAAAAACTACGTGCATTACGGAAAAATCATCGATGTCGTGGTAATCCGCTCGAATGTGTCCCTTATCTTCAAATGAAGCCCGCCGTGTTAGCGCATGCGTGCGAGCCGTGACCGCTTTGGGCCGAATGGGTTTATTGTTTTTGGCGTTGCCTTCCACGCGTTTTAGATAAAGCGCCGCGGTCAGCGGGTGACAACCTTTGCCTATCATTACTCCTCCACCTGAAAATTTCCAGAAGGCATAAGTTTCCGCGTGCGAGCCTGAGTGTGCCTCTTCGCCGTGAATCCAGAGAATCTGGGCGCCTGTTTTTTCGATTATCTCGCGCTCCTTTTGAATCGAAGGGGCATAGACCCAGTTCTCCGCATAGAGTATCCTGCCTTTGCTTTTTTTCTCAGCATCGAGCATCCGCGTGACGCCGGCCAAAGCCTGGTCGAGCGCGACCTGCTTTGGAAACGTGTCGCCGTTGAAATCCTTGGAGCCGTCACCAAAGTAGCCTGTCAGCGGTTTTTCAACAATGGCGAACTTGTCCTGCTTAAGAGCTGCAACTGCTATCTGCTCGTGAACAACCGGCGGCGTGCAGACGTGAATGACATCTACTTTATCCAGCAGCGATTCCAGACTCTCAAAGGAGCGGATACCCCGCTCGGCTGCATACGATGCAGCCTGTTTGCCGTCGATCGCGAATACGCCTTCAATCTCGACATTTGTGCCGTGTACTTTTCTGATACATTCGAAGTGAAACGTGGCAGCAAAGCCCGCCCCGATAATACCGGTCCGAATAGTCTTTTTTTTCATTTACCGTGTCCTTTTTGATGATTTCGATCTTCAATGTTTTAGATAAAAACCCCGCGTAAAACGCGGGGCTAAATATTTAGCCCCCGGTTCCACTGGGGGTCTTCTTTTCGGCGTTTTCACCGCAGTTTTTTGGTTAATGATTCATATTCCTTTCTTATTGCATCAGGCATACGGCTGCCGAACTGGCCGAGAAATTTCTCCACGTCCTGCAGCTCCGCCTGCCAGGCTTGATGATTAACCTCGAATAATTTATCCAAATTTTCCTTCGATATGTTTAGTCCTTCGAGGTTCAAATCCTTTGGATGCGGCACCAGGCCGATTGGCGTTTCCTTTGCTCCCACGCGATTATTTACCCGCTCTATAATCCATTTCAAGGCCCTGATATTATCGCCGAAGCCAGGCCAGATAAACTTGCCATTATCATCCACCCTGAACCAGTTGACCGTAAAAATCTTTGGCGGAGAGGAAAGTTTTTTACCGATGGAAAGCCAATGGCCGAAGTAATCGCCCATATTGTAGCCGCAGAAAGGAATCATGGCCATCGGGTCGTTTCGCAGCATGCCGACCTGATGAGCTGCTGCTGCGGTCGTCTCTGAGCGGCCTCTCGCGCCTAAAAATACGCCGTGCTGCCAGTTGAAGGCCTCGGTGATTAAAGGCACCAGTTGTGTTCTTCTGCCTCCAAAGAGTATTGCTGAGATAGGGACACCCGCAGGGTTGTCGAATTCTTTCGAGAGCGTGGGCGAGTTATATATCGATACCGTGAAGCGGGAATTGGGATGCGCAGCCTTCGTATCTTGCGACTTATCCCAGGCTTTGCCCTGCCAATCGACTATGTTTTCGGGTACAGAACCATCTAAACCTTCCCACCACGGCTGATTAGTGTCAACATCAAGAGCGGTGTTTGTAAAGAGAGTCGGGTAAAATTTTGCTGCCTTCAGCGTCTTGATCATGTTGGGGTTGGTCTTCATAGAAGTCCCCGGCGCAACCCCAAAAAGACCCATTTCGGGATTTATTGCATATAATCTGCCGTCAGGGCCGATGTTTAACCATGCAATATCGTCACCTATAGTCCAGACTTTGTAGCCCGGCAGCGCTGATTCGAGCATTGCAAGGTTGGTCTTGCCGCACGCGGAGGGCATTGCAACAGTGATATACGTAATGTTACCTTTCGGGTCCTCTACGCCTAAGACGACCATGTGCTCGGCCAGCCAGCTTTCCTGAAACCCAAGCCAGGAGGCGATCCTCAGCGAGAAGCATTTTTTGCCTAATAAAGCGTTTCCGCCATAACCTGAACCTATGCTCCAGACAAAATCTTCATCGGGAAAGTGCATGATAAAACGCTTGTTTTGGTCAAAATCTCCAACAGAATGGAGCCCCCTTACAAAGTCGGAACGGGTTCCTATTTTTTCGGTGACCATTTTACCCATTCTGGTCATTATTCTCATGCTGACCGCGACGTAGCTTACATCTGTAATCTGTACGCAGGCTTTCGCGTAAGGCGAATCAGGATGCCCCATCATATAAGGCATAACGTACATCGTTTTGCCTTTCATACAGCCGTCGGACAGCTTTGTAAGCCGTTGTTTTGCCTCGTTTGGCTCCATCCAGTTGTTGTTGGGACCTGCGGTTTCCTTGTCGGAATGACAAACGAAGGTCAACTGCTCGGTTCTGGCTACATCCGTAGGGTGGCTGCGGTGCAGATATGCTTTCGGCCAGGTTTTATGATTGAGCGCATAAAAAACGTTATGCTCGGCTATTTTCTCCTTTTTCATTCCGATTTCGATGAGCTTGTGGGCCTCTTCTTCTGAGCCGTCGCACCAGAAGATTTTATCCGGCTTAGTAAGTTTTGCCTGCTGCTGGACCCATTTTTCCAGAGGTGTAGGCATAGTTTTATTGCCCTGCATTAAATTAAAAACCGCATTTCTTTAATATTTAATCAAAAACCGCAAGATTGTAACTATCGGACTGGCAAACGTCAATCCTGCAGTCGAAGATTATGGAAATATTCTTTTATCCGTAGTACGCGCAGTAAGTCCTGTCGGTTTCCCAGACCGTGATACAGTACAGAGACGCCGGGCTGAATTTGCCGACAAGCCTATTCCACGCAAAAACAGCAATATTCTCAACGGTAGGATTGACCCCGTTAGAAAATATGTCTTGTTGTTCTGTATTATCGGATTTTAAAGGATTCCTAACGGGGTCGGCCTTGGCAAACTCCGGAACATCTTCATTCAAATTCCTATGATCCACCACCTTTATAAGCTCCTCATCAACAACCTTTTCAAAATCAGCTATGGAAAAGTCCTCGTCCGCCGCAGGCTTTTTTATCGTAACTTCAACAATGTAGTTGTGCCCATGACCGGTCGGATTTGCACACCTGCCGAAAATCTCGAAATTGCGCTGCTCAGTAAAACTATCGTTCCACAGCTTGTGCATCGCTGCAAATTCAAATTTCTCGCTAAAATAAATTAGGCCGGCATCATACGAATCCATTGCCACCTCTCTGAAAGGATTCAGTTTCAAACTTAACCTGCTCAATTTAACGTCGCCGAACCTATCCGCTAATTGCGTCCAGGCCGACCTTAAAAGCCCCGCAATGGTGAAAAGGCCGATGTGTTCGGCCTGCTTAAAGTCCCCTTTAATACGTTCAGAAAAGACCGGCACCACAAACTGCCGAACGCTGCGGTCAATATCGCTGACATTGACGATAAATCCCGTGCTCGGCTCAACCGGCCCGGCCAGCTCCACGGATAATTCGAGGAATATTGATAGTCCCTCACCCGACGGCTTAGAGCAATACGAATTATAGCCGATACTATCCACCGTAAGGCGTCCTGTGGACTGCGATAAGAACGGATTAACCGAGAACCGTACGCGCCTGCCCAGCTTGTGCATAAAAAACCTTGCATGATAACCCCCCAATAAATTGGGGGGCTAAATATTTAGCCCCCAGTTTTACTGGGGGTTTCCTATTTATGCATCAGGCTTAGTACCTCGCTTCGGGTTCTTGGGTCTTTCCTAAATATCCCACGAAGCGCTGATGTCACCATAACTGAGCCCGGCTTTTTTATGCCGCGAATAGTCATACAGCTATGCGAAGCCTCCAGCACAACCGCAGTACCCTGCGGCTTAAGACTATCCATTATAAAATCCGCTATCTGATAAGTGAGCCTTTCCTGAGACTGAAGCCGACGGGCAAAAGTATCTACAATACGAGCTAATTTGCTGACGCCTAATACCTTGCCCTTTGGCAAATACGCAATGTGAGCCGAGCCGATAAAGGGCAGCAAATGGTGCTCGCAAATACTGTAAAAAGGTATATCACGCAGCAAAACAATCTCGTCATAGTTTTCGGTAAAAACGCCGCGAAGATGCTCTTTAGGGTCTTCGTACATGCCCGCCAACAGCTCGGCATACATCCTAGCGACACGCTCCGGCGTCTTCCGCAGCCCCTCACGGTCAATGTCCTCGCCTACCGCTAAAAGTATCTCCTTAACAGCATTTCTTATTCTTTCGGTATCAACCTTGTTATTTTCCTTCTTCATTTTATTTACCGCTCCCTTACGGTCGCGGCTCTGTTTCCTGTCGTTCGTCGTCCATCATCCTTCATCCTACCGCTCCCTAACGGTCGCGGCTCTGTAATAATAAACATTCTTCCTTAAGGCTTGGCAATGCAATAAAAATTGGCCTTCCCCTTCAGGAAAAGCTCATTGCCGACAATGGCAGGCGAAGCATCGAACCTGTCATCGAGCTTGTTTGTCGCCAAAACAGCAAAGTCATCGGTATTCTTAATTACCTTTGTCACGCCGTCACGTCCGACAAAATAGACCCTGTCGGCGGCACCGACCGGAGAAGCAAAAATCTCTCCCATTTCCTCAAGCGGCTGTTCCACATAATAGGCCTTGCCGGTAGAAGCCCGATAACAGGAAATTACCGCTTTGTTCGCTGAGCAAACGTAAAGCTTATCGCCAAACAACAGCGGCGACGGGACATAAGGAGTTGCCTTTTTCACCTGCCAGCTTATGGCGTTGGAATCGGAAATATCGCCGGTATGACCAAGCTCAATTGCCTGCAGGGCGTTTCCTTTGAATCCGCTTGTGCAAAATACCTTGCCAAAACCGCTGACGGGCGAAGGAATTACACCGGCTGTCTGGCCACTGCATTGCCAAAGAATCTCGCCTGTCTTGACGTCATAGCAGCGTACAAAGCTGGTCGCGTTAGTAACAACCTGCATTATTCCATTTACCTCAACGGCAATCGGACTTGACCAGGAAGTGGTCTCATCGCGAGCCTTTTGCCAAAGCGTATCGCCCGTTTCCTTGTTGAGAGCATAAATGAAGGATTCACCTTCATTGTCCATAACAACGATTATGGCGTTGCCTGCCGGCACAGGCGAGCTGCCCTCGCCGAAAGTCATGCGTATTTTCATCCTGCCGAGGTCTCTGCTCCACTTGAGATTTCCATCAAAGTCATAACAATATACCCCGTGTGAGCCGAAACCAGCCCAGATGTGCTTCCCATCGGTCACCGGCGAATAGGCGGCAAAACTGCCATTTTGCAGATGATGCCCCTCGTGTGGCATTTCTTCCCGTGCGGTTTTCTGCCAGATGATATTGCCGGTTTTCCTGTCCATACAGACAACGTCAAATTTGTACACGGCCGTTGGAGGCTTGCTCATCCTGCCAGGGGCAGTTTGCGAATTGGCATCGGCGGCCGGCTCGACTTTCTTATCAGTTTCAATCGCAGTCAGGAAGAAAACCTTATCTGCCCAGATAACGGGGGTTGATAAACTGTCCCCAGGCACTTTGACCTTCCACTTAATGTTTTCCGTCTCGCTCCACGTAATGGGTGGATTGCCGCTCCTGGCCGCACCTGTGCCGTCTGGTCCCCGCCAGGCTGGCCAGAAATTCTCCGAAGCCGCCCAGACATCCGTTGATATTAAAATCACCAACAAAGCGACAAATCTTTTCATTCAAGTCTCGTTTCTTTTAGTTAATTGGTTAATTTGTTAATTGGTTAATTAACCACTCACCACTCACCAATCACCAAAGTTCGTTGTTCGTTGTTTATCGATGAACCATGAACTATGAACTATCTGCCAGGTTCATAAGATAAGTGACAAGCAGTCGCACACCGAATCCGGTGGAGCCTTCGGCACTAAACTCGGTCGGCTTGGAAAAAATATCTACGCCGGCGATATCAAGATGCGCCCATTTTGCGTTGCCCACAAACTGCCTAAGAAACGCCGCTGCCGTGCAGGCGCCGCCCCACTTGCCGCCGCTATTTTTAAGGTCGGCAATCTTACTTTTCATCTCTTCTGCATACTCATCGCCGCTGGGCATAGGCCAGACCGCTTCACCGCTCTGCTCTGCCGCCGTTTGCAGATGCTTTATAAGATTTTCGTCGTTGCCAAATAAACCCGCCTTGAACTTTCCAAGGGCCACCATGCAGGCACCGGTCAACGTCGCTACATCTATGATAATATTGCACTTTTGCCTCGTGGCGAAGGCCAGTGCATCACAAAGAATCATTCTGCCCTCGGCATCGGTATTGAGAACCTCCACCGTTTTGCCGCTGAACGTGGTAATGATGTCCCCCGGCCGATAGCTTGAGCCGCTCGGCAGATTCTCCGCTGATGGAATCAGGCCTAAAACGTTTAACGGCAACTGCAGCTCCGCCGCGGCTTTCATTGCAGCCATGACCGCGATGCCGCCGGTCTTATCCAGCTTCATCTCATCCATTCTATCCGCCGGCTTAATACTCAATCCGCCGGAATCGAAGGTTATTGCCTTACCAACCAGGGCCACCGTGGGCAGCTTTCTCGCGGCTTGACCGGCCGGTTTATATTTCAAGATAATAAATCTCGGCTTATTTTGTGAGCCGCTTCCAACGGCAAGAACCCCGCCCATGCCTTTTGTCGCCATCTGCTTTTCATCGAAGACCGTGCAGCTCAGCTTTTTGTTGCTGCCGGCCAGCTCCTTCGCGGCAGCGGCAAGTTCAGCGGGATGGATTAGATTGGCCGGACGATTCGCCAGCGTTCGTGCGTAGTTATGCGCTCTGCCGATAATAACACCGCAGGCCAGACCTTTGGCCAGCTTTTTTGTTTTAGCCGGAGTGGAATCTATCACCTCCACTTTGAGCCGTTTCAACCGGCCGTTTCCATTGCCGGTAACATACTCATCATAACGATAGCCGCCGAGGTATGTCCCCTCAGCCAAGGCTCTGCCCACCGCCACGGTGTCAAGCTGTTTTTCAAACGGTTGATGCAGGGTCAGAGCCAGAGTTTCTGCTTTCATTTCGACGGACTTTTTAGCAGCGGCTGCGGCAGCCTTGCGGACTATATCCAGCTCCGCCTTTTTCTTCTCACCCAGGCCGACGAGCAAAACCCTCTTCGCCCCGATCTTTCCATTACCATAGACAACGGCACTGGTTCCCAGAGTGCCCTTGAAATCGCCCAATTTCATCGACCGTTCAATAGCACCATCCAGCTTGTTATTCAACTGTCCAGCCGGACCTTGTGGGCCTTTGTCATTGGAAAAGTGTCCCACGGCAAGCACATCGGTTTTACATTTGCCGAAATCCGCCGTCCGTGTTTTTACATCGATCTTTATAATCTCTTTCATTTTTTTGACCTTCCGCTATAGGAAAACCAAATATCAAAAATGTTCTTTGTTCATAGTTCGTTGTTCGTCGATGAACTGTGAACTACGAACTCATAACTATTTGCATTTTGATTTTTGAATTTCTTCCCTGGCTCTGTGCCGCAGATAAACTTCAATAAACTCTTCTATTTCTCCGTCCAGCACCGCCTGAACGTTACCTGTCTGGCAGCCCGTTCGATGGTCTTTAACCATCTGATAAGGCTGCAGCACGTAGCTGCGTATCTGATTGCCCCAGGCGATCTCACCTTTTTCACTATATAATTTTGCCGTTTCGGCGTCTCGTTTTTGCTGCTCCAACATATAGAGTTTCGCTTTGAGCATTTTCATTGCTTCAGCTTTGTTTTTGTGCTGGCTTCTTTCATTCTGACATTGCACTACGATGCCGGTCGGCTTATGCTTTATCCGCACTGCTGAGCTTACCTTATTTACATGCTGTCCGCCGGCACCGCTTGAGCGGTAAAAATCTATCTCAATGTCGTCCTCTTTTATTTCGACGTCAATGTCTTCATCAAATTCCGGCACGCAGTCCACCGCGGCGAAGCTGGTGTGCCTGCGTTTGTTTGCATCAAAGGGGCTTATCCGTACCAGCCGATGCACACCCACCTCACACGATAGCTTTCCATACGCAAAAGGCCCGCTGACGCCCAGCGTTATCGATCTTATACCTGCTTCCTCGCCGGCAGTAATGTCGAGCTCTCTAAATTTGTATTTGCACCTGTCAAAGAATCGGCTGTACATCCTAAGCAGCATACTTACCCAGTCGCAGCTTTCCGTGCCGCCTGCGCCCGCGTGGATGCTGAAGAAGCAGTTTTTCATATCCTGCGGCCGAGACAGAAGTCCCGCCAGCTCGAGCCGCTCACATTTCTTTTCAGCCGCCGTCAAATCCGCCGTTAGCTGCGACAGCTCATCAGGGTCAGCAACAGAGGTCAATTCGTATAGCTCCTGCAGGTCTTTAATTTCGCGCTGCAATTCCACCACCGGCTCAACTACCGATTTAAGTGCGCTTAATTGTGAGACTACCCGCTGTGCGGCATCCGGATTATCCCAGAAACCTGCCTTGGCCACTTTGTCCTCGAGCCGTTTTAGCTGAGATTGTTTGTCGGCCAAGTCTAAACAATCCCGAATTTCTTCAACGCGGCTCTTAAGCCCTGCTAACGCTGTTTTTAATTCTGCTGCTTCCATAACACTGACGAACACTGACTATATACTGACTGACACAGACTTTATACTGGCGGAGTATTTATACCAGATTCATGCTTGTCTTGCAATAAGGTTTGAATATAAAAAACCCCCAGTAAAACTGGGGGCTAAATAAAAAAATGTAAAAAATATTTAGCCCCGTGTTTTACACGGGGTTCACGTTTTACGTGGGGTTCGTTTTTAACTTTGCATCACCCAGCGCAGGATTTCCCGCAGTCCCGGTCGTTTGCCGTACATGAGGACGCCGATTCGAAAGACCTTCGCAGCCACCCACACCGTAGCCGGCACAAACGCCGCAAGCAAAAGGATCGAAGCGATGATCTCAAGTAAAGGCGGCCGCTGAGCCGAGGCCAGCCGAAGCGTCATTATCATCGGCGTCAACGGCGGCAAAAACGACAAAACCCTCGCTAACAAACTATTGGGGTGCATAACAAGATTGAACCAGAGCAGCATCGGCAAAATAAAAATAAAGCTAATCGGCATCATAAGACTTTGTGCCTCTTTTAGTGTATTACAAATCGCACCAACCCCGGCGAGGATCGAGCTGAAAAGCAAAAAACCCAGAACAAAGTAAATTATAAAATATGGAAGTATCTCCGTTGGAATCTCTAAACTTATATTCCACCAGCGAGCGGCTCCATAATAAGCCGTGCCAACCGCAGCAGCGGTCCACAAACCCATCACGGTTAAACTGATGCCGGCCAGGCCTATAATCTTGCCGGCCATAAGCTCAAACGGACTTACCGCTGAAAGCAGCACCTCCATCACCCGTGAATTTTTCTCCTCAATGACACTAGTCAGTATATGCTGGCCCATGCCGAAGATGCCCATGAACATCAGGAACATAAAGAAAAAAGGAATCATCATCTTGGCGACCTGCTCACCTTCTCTGAGGCGTTTCTGCTGCGAAGCCGAGCCGATGTCCACGCGCTCGCGCGGCACTCGCCGCTGAAGCTCGGACATAAGCTCCTGCGGAACGTTACGCAACCTGCAGCGACGATTAACAACGGCGCTATTGAGCGCATCCTCAACAGTTGAAAGCAGCTCAAGCTCATCTATGTTGGCACCGCGAGTAAAAGAATGGATTTTGCCTTTTCCTTTGACACAATCTTTGTCTAATACAAAATACGCATCCAATTTACCAGCGCGAACTTTCTTTTTGGCCGACTCATCTAAACTGCTGTCGGCGGCAAAATCTTGCAGGACTATCTGCCGCTGCGGACTTGATTTGTTGTGCTGGTCAAATGAGGCCTTAATCTCATCTGCCAGTTCATTAGTCAGGTCGGCTACAACAACTTCTCTGGGCGGACGCGGCCCGGTGAAACTGCGCCTGGTTCGGCTATTGATGAAAAACACTATTCCGATTATCGCCGGCGTCATCAGGATGCTCAGTATAAACGTCTTCGTCCGGACGACATCAAGATATTCGCGCTGGGCAATCTTAAGAATCTTCCGCATGATCTCCTCCAACCAAACGAACAAAAAGCTCATGCAATGAAGGCACTTTCACCTCGAAGGCCTTTACCTTTACCCGGCCCACAAGCTCTTTTAGCAAATCCTGCGGATCAGCGGCAGCTTCGAGGCTGATTTCAATACGCCGGCCCTGAGATACAACGGCCTTAACAATGGGAAGCTGCCTGATGAAGCTCGCGTCACCTTCGATCTCGACAGAAAGCGCATGTGAGCTGTAGCCGGAGCGAATCTCATCCAGTCGGCCGTTCAGAACCGGCTTTCCCTTATTTATAAGAAGAATAAAATCACAAAGCTGCTCTGCCTCGTGCATAACGTGCGTGGAGAAGATGACGGTCCTGCCCTCATCACGCATTCGGCAGATAATGTCCCTGAACATGTCCTGGTTCACCGGGTCCAGGCCGGAAAATGGCTCATCGAGGATTAGAAGGTCAGGCTCGTTGATTGCTGTAACTGCAAACTGCAATTTCTGGTGCATTCCCCGAGAAAGCTCCTCCACCTTTTTGTTCGCCCAATCGGCCAGATCAACACGCCGGAGCCACTGCGGCACAGCCTGGTTAAGCTCGCTTGTCGTCATGCCTTTGATTGCGCCAAAATATGCTAATACTTTGGCGACTTTCATCTTACGATATAGGCCGCGTTCCTCCGGCATATAGCCGATCCTGGATTTAATTTGTCCCCCCGCTCCATTGCTAAATATTTTTATGCTGCCGCTATCCGGCCTGATAATGTCCATAATCATACGGATAGTGGTTGTCTTGCCGGCGCCGTTTGGTCCTAAAAAGCCATAGACGCTGCCGGCCGGCACACAGACGCTGAGCTTATCCACCGCACGGACTTCGCCGAAAGACTTGCTCACGTTTTCCAGTATTAGTGCATCCATATTAGTGAGGAACACGTAATCATAAAGAGTGATCTAAAGTGAACAAAAGTTATAAGTGCCAAAAGTGAAGGATTATTTTCTAACTTTAGCTCACTTTAGGCACTACTCACTTTAGGCACTTTTCATCCTGCTTATATCACATTATATTAACTGGAGTGTATGTGTCAATATTTCTGACCGGTGTCGGTGCAAAAAGAATGATGGGTATTGATTGGTAGGGTGGGCAATGCCCATCATTACTTAATTGGTGTGCTAAGCACACCCTACTTTTCCTTTCGGGCCAGCATCAAGTCGCGCACGTCGGTTATGCAGTAGATAATCATTCCTGCTAAAAGGACACCCTCTAATAAGCACAGGCTCTTTATTTTGAAGTTCCAGGCATAAGAGACAGCGCTATAGATTAGAAATGCACAGACGGCACAGAAGATAAGCGTCGTAAGAGGATAACCCGTCACGCGATAAGGACGCTCGACATTCGGCTCTTTACGCCGCAGGACCATAACCGATAGACTGGTAGCGAGATAAAACGTGTAAACCGGCGCCGCGGTGTAAAGAAGGGTATCTACAAATGAGCCTAATATCGCTATCAGTCCGACTGCGATAACGCCCTGCACTAAAAGCGCCCAGACGGGAGTTCCCGTTCGCTCGTGCCATTTACCTACCAGCCGAAAGGCACGGTGCTCGGCGCCGAGGGCATAAGAAATACGAGCGCCGGTGAAAATCAAGCCGCTTACAGCCCCCAGCGCAGAAACGCAAACAAGAGCGCTGATAAGTCGTCCGCCAATTTTCGGAAAAACGCCCGAGACGGCGTCGGCAGCGACCGCTTTGGAGTTAGCCAAGCCGGCATAACCTAATGTGTAAAGAAAAGCTCCGTTGACCAATAAATAAAGCACCGTTACCACAACGGCACCAAGCACCAGCGCACGAACAATATTACGACCGGAATTTTTGACCTCAGCGGCAACGTAGGCCATTTCATTCCATCCGCCGTATGTGAACAGGACGAAAATCAGTGCAAGGCTCAGGGGAATCGTCTGTACCGTCCCGGAGGCAGCCGAAGATGCTCCCCGCGGCGCAAAAATTGCTACACAGACGATTGCCATTAGTCCCATCGCCTTGACCGTCGTCAGAAGGTTTTGGGTCCATTTGCCCTCCTTTACGCCTATGATGTTTATCGTTGTTAGAACGACTACTGCTGCGGCTGCAAAGGCTCGCTGGCTGTATTCTGGGTGTGCAGCAAACGGATCAAATATCGTCCTCGCGTATGTTGCAAAAGCAAACGCCATCACGGCTATGTCACCTGGCCGGATAATCGCAAGCTGCCCCCAGCCGAACAGGAAGCCCGCCCATGAGCCGTACGCGCGGCTGAGATAGACGTAATCGCCGCCCTCTTTAGGATACGCGGTGGCCAGCTCCGCGTAGCCGAGCGCTCCGAACAGCGAAATCAGTCCTCCGACTATCCATATTGCCAAAACGCCCCACGGGCCGTCGGCGCCGCTTGCGATAGCCGGCGCCATCTGGTAGATGCCGGCCCCGATGATGATGCCGACAATGATGCAAGTAGAATCGAAAAGTGACAGCTCCTTCTTGGGAGTTACAGGCATAAAGAATCCCTTTCTAATCAAGTACCTAAAATTTAGAGTGACTAAAGTGCCTAAAGAACGTAGGGTGGGCATCGCCCACCATTTTTTTAAAGGTGTGCATTGCACACCCTACCTTCTTCATTCTAAATTCTTAACTACCTTTTTATTTCTGCCGTTTCTTAAGCGTCACGCTCAGCCCCTGCACCTGAAAAATTGTCTCCAAGTTTGGATCCGTTGTAATAGCCTTAATAAAATCCTGCCCAGTGCTATCCACATTGTGAGCAATGACAAGACCGCCCTGACGAACTAACGGCAGGAGCTTATTCAGATAATCAATATAACCCGGCTTATCTGCATCGAGAAACAAGATGTCAATCGGCTCTTTCAGGCTCTTGACCGTCTCGTGGGCGTCGCCTTCGACAAGCGTAACAAGCTTATCGACCCCGGCCCGTTTGAAATTCTCACGTGCCAATGAGGCCCGGTCGGCGTCTATCTCGTGCGTGGTCAGCTTGCCGCCTGTGGTCCGCAGGGCAAGGCAGAACCAGATGCCCGAATATCCGTTGGATGTGCCGATCTCGACAACGTGCTTAGCTCCGGTCGCCTCTGTGAACAGCCGCAATAACCTGCCGTCTGTCGGCGGGACATTCATCATCCCTGCGCTCTGGCCGGCGTTCATCTCCTCGAGCACATTCAAAATCTTTTTTTCCTCTTCGTTGGCCGGTAAAGGCGGCTCCTGAGCAGATGAGAAACCTCTGCCGAGCCTGTCGCCGAAGCCTCTTCCCCTTCCGCCCGGATTGGGCTGGGCTGTTAAGCTACGAATTACGGCTAATAATACAACCGCAGCAATAATAGCAAACATAATTTTCTTAAACATTTTTGTTTCCTTTCAAATCATATTGAACTTTTGCCCTATTAGAACAACAATAAGGAAAGGACGAATTCAAATAAGGATTTATTGCAGGCTGGGAAGGCCGAGCAGAGGAAACAAGGCACTTTTGCGCAATAAAAAGGGCTGGGACCTGCGGAGGAGAGAAGTGAAATTTTGCCCCAGCCCCTTTTGCCATGAATCTGGGCAATATATTCTACGCTTAACAATGTGGTACGGTTCGCTCATGGAATTTCATTCTGACTGGGCAGCTTTTTTACTTCTGACTTCTTTCCCGCAGAATAAACTGGTATCTTATTGGGTGAAGAGGAAACCCGAGTGAAATCCGCGGGGTTCTTTTGGTTTAATGCTAAAGAGATACTAATGAAGAATGAATTGGCAAATGAACGCAGCCAACAGGAAATTGGGATTATCTTTGACATGGATGGCGTGCTTGCCGACACCGGCCCATTCCACAAACAGTCCTGGTTTGAGGTGGCCAGTAGAGAAGGCTTTAATATATCAGATGAGCTTTTCCGCAGCACGTTTGGGATGCAGAACTACGCAATAATCCGAATATTAGGCGGTCGGCAGCTGCCTGCGGAAGAAATTACGCGTCTCTCCGAATGGAAGGAGCGGCGCTACCGCGAGCTTATCGCCGACAAGATTGAATTGATGAACGGAGCAAAAGCATTAATCCAAGATCTTAAAAGCAATGACTTTCTTTTGGCGATCGGCTCTTCGGCTCCGCGAGCCAATCTGGATGCCGTGCTGTCTCGCAGCAATATACGGGAATATTTTGATGTTTTTGTTACCGGCGAAGACGTCAATAACAGCAAGCCGGCGCCGGATACATTTTTGAAGGCTGCTGAGAGGCTGAAGCTGCCGCCGGGGCGGTGTGTGGTAATTGAAGACTCGATACCGGGAATCCAGGCCGGCAAAGCGGCCGGCATGGCCGTAGCAGCAATCACAACCACAAGAAAACGCCAGGACCTAAAATCTGCGGATATAATCGTTGACAGCCTTACCGAATTAAGCGCCGATGTTTTCATCAGCCTGTTGAAAGGGCACGTTACACCAATCTGAGTCGCGACCGTTAGGGAGCGGTAAGACGATGGACGAAAGACATAAGAAATCTGAGCCGCGACCGTCAGGGAGCGGTCTAAAATGCTCAAGGTAATCGTGCCTAAGACGGGCTGTCGAGCAGGAATGTCACCGGCCCATCGTTAATGCTGCTTACCTGCATATATTCGCCAAAGACGCCCTTCTCGACGGCGACGCTCTGCTGTGTAATCAGCTCTTTAACTTTTTCATAAAGCCTTTGCGCCAATTGTGGTTCCGCTGCGGCGTCAAAACTGGGTCTGCGGCCCTTTCGGCAGTCGCCGTGAAGAGTAAAGTTGCTGACCAGCAAGATACTGCCGCCGACATCAAGAATACTGCGGTTCATCTTGCCGGCTTCATCCTGAAATATCCGCAGGTTCACAATCTTTTCCGCAATCCATTCTGCATCTTTTTCGGTGTCTGTATTACCGACACTTAGATAAACAAGCAGCCCATTGCCGACCTTGCCAACCGTTTGGCCTTGTATTCTAACCTGTGCTTCTAAAACTCGCTGTACAACTGCTCGCATATCATTTAACAATGTTTAGCCCCGCAATTGTACGTGTTTAGACAAGGGAAAAACCATCCCCAAAGCCTACGGCTTTGAGGCTGCCACGCGTTCTCAAACGGTTTTATTGGGTGGCAGCCTCAAGCTCAGGAGCCCGCAGTGCGGGGTCCGAGATTGGGGATGGCCGTATAATTCATATCGGGCTAAACACGTACCCGCAATTTATTGCGGGGTTACGATCTAATAAAACCACGGCGATGAGGTTGACCGGCGGACGTGCAGCTCATCTATTCTTGCCTTGCCTTTATGTGTCACGAGGTAAATGACCAGCTCTGCGATTTCTTCCGGCCGCATAAGGTCTTCACTTTTAAGGTCTGGCCTGACTCTCGGAATCAGCTCCGTATCAACGCCTCCGGGACACAATAGATGCACGCGTACGTTTGTGCCTTTCATTTCTTCCGCTAACGAGATTGTCATGCCGCGAATCGCGTGCTTGGACGCCGTATAAGCGCTTTGCAGCGGATAGCCTTTGACGCCGACGACCGATGAGATATTTACAATGTACGCCGTCTCGGCCTTTTGCAATAGAGGCAGAGCTTCTCTGCAGAGGAGAAATGGCGCTCGTGCATTAACGTGGAAGCATCTGTCCCAGTCTTTGGTTTTGGTCTCCTGCAGTTCGGCCGAGTGAGTAATGCCGGCATTATTGACCAATATATCGAGTCTGCCGAACTTTTTGCCGGTGATCTTGACCAGGTTTTTGATGGCCTTTTCTTCGGCTAAGTCAGTGACAACGATTTCTGCTTTTCCACCCGCTTGTGTCACCTGCTGGGCAGTTTCCCGCAATTTGCCAATCGACCTTGCAGCCAGGACCACCATTGCTCCCTCCTGCGCCAAGGCGATACTAATGGCTCTGCCGATGCCCCTGCTGGCTCCTGTTACTATCGCTACTTTTCCATCTAATCGGTTACTCATTTGATAACCCTTGAAAAAACCAGCCGGATTATAACTATAAACCATAATTTACAAAACTCCCGTTTTCTAAAAAAATGGATGACCGTCCTATTATAAGAGAAAAAACTCTATTGTTTAATGAAATGCTATTCATTGATGTCCCTATTTATTCTAACTAAAGAAATTTTCCCAACCTCTTTTTTATTTGGTTTTACGGTTGATTTTAGTAATATACGGTGAATTATTGTGGTAAAATATGTCACGCTTGTAGTTTCTAAGTACTTCATATATATGTGCTTAGAGAAAATATGCTATAAATTAACGAATTTTACTTGTTTTTTCCGATAATTATTTTAGTATAGCTAAAATTTTTTCTTGATTTTTGTATCGCAGACAGCTACTATTTAATCAGCGTTGGGAGATATAGATATGTTAGGGGTATTGTCCGGGGAGGAGGAATATGGCTAAGGTGTCGGGCAGTATGACTCTAAAGGTTCTGAAAAGGATTTCTAACTTAAACTGCGTTAGCTATGGTCTACATTTATATTTAGCCATGCAACACAGTAATATTTTCACTCAAGAATTAGCTTCCAATAAAGACTACGTAGTTGTTTCCTATGATAAAGATACAGCAAGGGAATTCCTAGAAAAATTTAATAACAGTAAAAAGTATCTGCCAAAACCTGAGATTCAGTTCTTCTCGGAAAAAAAAGATGCAATGATTATTCTCCGTAAGAACCCCCATGCAGTTCTCGGTTGGCGTTACAGTCCTGGTTTGGAACTGATGTATTAAACGATGAGTGCACATGGTTGGTTTCATAAAACACACCGTAGTCGTCCAATGATATTGGCCGTAATTCACCACCCAGTTATTGAGTACGAATATACATTGCAATTTGTAGTTGATACCGGTGCTGAGAAAACATTAGTGGTTCCTGCATATGAGGAACTTTTATGCATCCCAGATTCTGAACTAATTGAGAGTCCCTACGAAATGGACTCGATTGGTGGCCCAGTATTTTTCCGTTGCTTGCCTAAATGCTCTTTAATATTTACTGATAGACTAAATAGGCCTTATCCAGTGCATGGTATAAATATACATTTCTTTTCACGGAAAAAAATGAAAAAACTACCGCTTACAGGAGTACCTGATTATCCTAATCTCCTTGGCAGAGATGTGTTAGAACAAATGTCATTAGGTTATTGCCAAACATCTGAATGCTTATTTATCACGAAGGAAACTGTTAGATACCGTGAGGCTCTCATAGAAGACTTTCCTCAACCTTTTCATGAAATGACCTGGTGTGATTAACCAGAGAATGTTATTTAAACAGTAATATCTAATATGGCTTAAATAAAAATAATGGGGAATTTATAAAACCACATTGTGAGTTGGTTATACTGATTCAGGCATAACAAACGGCTCACGGTAAGAACACTTGATGTATTGGTTGGCCTTCTCGGCATTTGCTCCGACAAAACATTCCTGCTTGCAGTCATATGTCAGTTCTGGCCCAAGAATAAACGACTGTTTGACCAAATCGACATCATAACCATCGAGGTGCTCCTGCTAATCGCTTACTCATTTGATAACCCTTGAAAAATCCAGCCAGATTATAACCATAAATCATCATAAACAAAACCTCCAGCTTCTAACAAAAATTTTCTCCTGCCGGCGAGAGCTTTCCGCGACAGAAAGATTCTTCACTCAGATTAGAACAAATCCAGCCAAATAACCGATATAACACATACAACAGTTACAATTGGCGTTATTTTACGCCGTCTGTAGTTTTACAAACCTGTACAATTATAATCTCCCACAGCGTTTTTTAGCCGAGTCAAATATTATCGGATCATGCTAATTGCAAATCTTCTCAAGTTCTTTGCTCAATTGTCGATATATTTTTTAGATATTTTCGTGGTTTTCCTAATAGAAATGCGAGAACTATTTATGAACTGGCCAAATCAAAAGAAATTTGCTTTTACTATTGTGGATGATACCGATATGGCCACGCTTGAAAATGTAAAACCAGTCTATGATTTCCTGGCGGAGTCGGGCTTCAAGACAACAAAAACTGTATGGGCCTTAACACCAGGCCAAAAAGCAAAGTTTGGCGGCATGACCTGTCAGGACGAGGAATATCTGAAATGGCTGTATGGCCTAAGAGAGCAAGGCTTTGAGATTGCACTTCACGGCGCTACAGACCATACATCCAGCCGCGAAGATACCGAACGGGCAATCAAAATTTTTCACAGATTTTTTGGAGATGACGACTTTCTTTATTGCGCTCATTCGGGCCAAAAGGAAAGTATCTATTGGGGGAAATACCGTCTTACAGGGGTGCGACGCATGATATACCAGCTTGCGACGTTGCGCAGAAGGGACAATCATTTTAAAGGACACGTGGAGGATGACCCGCTTTTCTGGGGAGATTTATGCCGGAAGCACGTCCGTTATGTTCGCAATTTTGTTTATAGAGAAACCAATACCTTGAAAGTCTGCCCGGAAATGCCTTATCACGACCCATCCCGACCCTATGTTAATTACTGGTTTGCGTCCTCCGATGGTGACGTTATCCGTTCCTTTCGTAAGTTACTGTCGGAGAAAAAACAAGATTCCCTGGAACGGGAAGGTGGATTGTGCATCGTTTATACCCATTTCGCTTTTGGTTTTTGCAATAACGGAAAAATCGATGCTGAATTTGCTCGCTTAATGAAATCGCTGTCGAATCGCGATGGATGGTTTGTCCCCGCTACTACTATATTAGACTATCTGCGAGAGCAGCCGGGTTGGGTAAGAAACATCACTCCCAGCCGGATTCGAGAGCTGGAATGGAAATGGCTCCTCACAAAATGTCTTCACGGCATTCCGCAAAGCATTAAGCAGTAGAGACATTGACGGAGCTGGAACGCTAAGGCAAGTTAAGTTCATACCTTTACTGCACCGGACATCGTCTATAACACCACAGGCACAAATAATGGCTTGCGGCAGGAACACATACAAAAGAGGCCGTATAATGAGCTGCTTATCCGGCTGTTGAATTACATGTTGTCCTATAATTTCCTCTTTTTCGTGGAAAAAAGGGTTCATTTTCTTGACTTATCCTTTTAAAATATTTATTGTTTCCTGAAATCAAGGCGTAAGGGCCGGTAAATGGTTAGGTTAAAAACCACACATGGATGTGACCGCAAAAGCACTTTTGTTCCCCTCTCGCTGCATATCGTCTTCAATAATTCTACTCTTGGTTTATGCTCGATCCGAGCATTTGACACGGAGGTGGTCGTATGAGTGTACGACAATTTATCCGGAGATTTTGGCGCAGATTGTGGCGGTCAATTGATATCCCTTCATCCGGGATCGATTCACATAAATGGGAAAGCAAAATGGAGATACACAGGTGCTTATCCAGTAAGTACCATTGAATTCCAAGCCATCTCCTGGTGACCACCATTACCGTTAATTTAGACCTTCAGCCTACAGCAACCAAAAAATCGCGTTAGCATTATTTAGTGCGCTTCTCAGTCTTTTAGCTGGCGAATCCAGATGTTCCGGAACCGAACAGGATGATCATGGTCCTGTAGCATTAGCGGCAATTTGTCCTCATGCGACATATAGTCAGTAACCGCGTATGGGCCCAGCCAGCCGGTGCCTCCCTGTAGTTCCACGTGGTCGTGGACGAGCACGCCATTTTGAAAAACCGTGAAGGTTGCCTTTTTCGCGACCTTTTTGCCTTTAAAAACCGGACGATGGAAAATGATATCGTATGACTGCCATTCGCCCGGCTTTCGGCAGGCGTTGACAAGAGGAACCTCTCTGCCGTAAAGAGCGGCACACTGGCCGTCGGGATATGTCTTATTTTCATAAGAATCGAGAATCTGGACCTCGTAGGTTGACATTAAAAACACGCCGCTGTTGCCTTGTCCCTGGCTTTTTCCCGTGATCGTTGCTGGAGTTGCAAACTCAATGTGCAACTGGCATGAGCCAAAGGCTTGCTTAGTCTGGATAGAGCCGGAGCGTTTAACCACTTCCATGTAGCCGTCCCGAACAATCCATTTCGCGGGGCCGCCTTTACTGGAGGTCCAGCTCGAAATATCATTGCCGTCGAATAAAACTATCGCGTCGGAAGGGGCTTTGCCGGCTTTTTCCTGTGTGCTCTCGGCGCCGGGCGTGACTACCGGCGGGGTCGGTCGATTCATATCATGCACAAGCCATCGGCCTGTCTCTGTTTCGACGTACTGATATATAACTTTCTCGTCACGGCGGAGTGTGCCGGAACTGGACTGAGCTTTTTCGCCCTCTTTGACTGTTTTTGCCTTTTGCTCAGCGGCACAACCTGCAAGCGGCGTGATCAACACAACAAGGCAATCAATAGCTAAACCATAAACTAACAGATTTCTAAACATAGGTACTCCTTTCAAATCATTCGACCCCTCAACCCGGCTCGTGGCGCGCCCGGCTCAGAGCCTGCCCTGAGCCTGTCGAAGGGACAGAATTATCACCTGTTATAAATTATGCAAGATTATAACCTGTTATGGCCGCTGCGTCAACAAATGGTGAAAACAGAAGTAAAAACCGGAACCGCCATTCGAGGCTGACCATAGTTTCTCTAAAAAAAGAGGCAAGTCATACGGCTTGACCATTTGTCTTTTCTATCTTTGCCTAAAAGAGTGAATGGTTACCAGCTCTCTTACGGTTTGAACAATCTCCACGCCGCTCAGGGCGCAGCCAATTGGGAAACCTCATCGCTATCGACGGTGAAAAATATGGGCTAATGCCCGACCAGCCGACAAGGCCATCTTGTGTCGGCTCAGGCTATTCACTGATCAAACGCACATTGTCGATGTAATACTTACCTGGGGTACTGCCACCAAAGTTCGTGGAGAAAATTATTTGCATCCACGTGGCACCCGTCGCATTATAGCCCGAAAAATCCCATGTAAGGATTCTCGTATGATTACCCCAACCGACAGGATCCCAGCTACCAGGCCAATCCGGATTGACCGTATCGTTGGGGATATACTGTTTCCAACCACTCGGGCCATCGCTGTTAATCACGACTTCCTTGAAGTTGCACCAGGGAGTTGCACCCCACTCTGCAGCAACCCACGTCACGTCAACCGAAAGTTTTTTGTAGGTCTCGAGGTCCACAAGACCCGTATACATAAACGACCATTGAAAACCGTTTTTATTGGGTTTTATGGCCAGACTTCTCTGACCCAACGTTACTCCGGTTGTGCTATAACTAAATGCTGGGGCTGGTGTCTCCCATGTCGGCCCCCAGGCTTCCATGCTCTGTTCAAAATCGCCTATCACAATATCGGCAGTGATTGTTTCGCCTCCTCCAACAAGCTGAACTACCTCCGAGGCACTCAGAGCGCGGGCGTAGATGCGGAAATCATCCAATGAGCCGTTAAAGTACGGATCTTGATATTGCGATTTGCCGAGCCAGTTTTGGGTGGTATTTCCGAGACTGCTCGGTGTGTATCTGGCAGAGGTCTTCGTAGCAACAACTGCACCATCGAGGTATAGTTTGTGGATTTTATTAACCGCATCCATCGTCACGGCTACATGATGCCACCCGGTAGGCAAAGGCGCCATCGCGGTCGTCCGGTCTTCAGCACCTCCTCCCCCCGTCGTAATGGCGAAGCGCATCCGGCCTTCCAAATTGGTGGGTGTAAGAAACATGTTGTAACTTATTCCGCTGCCGAAATCGAAGACACGCTGCCAGAGACCGCCGGTGCCGGACCAGTTCACCCATGTAGCAAATGTGGAGTTCGTTAGAGAGCTAATGAGCGAGCCGATAGGCAGAGCTACATAGTCATTGCTGCCGTCGAACCTCAGCGCCCCATTTATCTTGCCGCCGGTCGGCTGCCAGGTGGGGCTCCCATACAGGGTTCCGTGTTTGGTCCCGGCACTATCATTGGCTACGGTGCCGATGGTCTCATCCAGCTTCCAGTACCCAACCAGACAACTGGCGGCATCAGAGGAGATAATCCGGCTGATCTCACCCGAGCTCAGCGCCCGACTGTAGATGCGGACGTCGTCGAGCATGCCCTTAAAGAATGCCTCCGCAGCCGTATTACCCTCATTAGATCTTGCTCCAAGGTACACTTTTTGCGTAGCTGGCGTCACTGTCCCCGGATTGGTACCCCATGCGGCGTTTTGCTCACCATCAAAGTAAATGTATTTCATGTTTTTGGCGTTGTCATAGATGCAAGCAATGTGTACCCATTCGTTAAACGGCGGAACGGTATTGCTGGGGCTATCCTCCACCCCATCGCCCAGGTTGCCTACCCCTCTTGTGGTGAAACATAAGGCATTGACCGGCTGCGTGTATCGACTGGGGTATAGATTTATCCACCATGGGCCATGTCTTCTCAGGCACCAGCCCACGCCGTCGCTTCGATTGCCGATCAGGGTGTGCTGCCAATCTGTCGACCAGTTTTCTATGTTTGCCCAAAGCGCAATGCTGAAGCCGCCCGTAGGGTTGAATGCCGATTTGTATCCGAGATCCACACAATCATTCACGCCGTCGAATTGCAGTGCGCCGTCGATCATTCCGCTGGTTGGCTGCCAGACAGGGCCGCCGTAGAGGGTGCCGTTATTGCCATTGCTGGATGAATCTGCTGCGTTTGTGCCGGTGTTCTCATCTAACTTATAGTGCGCAACCAATCCACCAACGCCTGGTCCGCCGGAAGGACCAGATGAGATAACAAGGTCCACGTTAGTACCAAGGAGAACCTCTGTTCCTGCTGCGGGGTCCTGGCTTATCACGTTTCCCTGCGGGACCGTATTACTATTAGCGTAGGTAATTGACCACACTACAAATCCGGCGTCTGAAATCGCAAATCTTGCTTCATCCAGGGTCATACCCACTACATTGGGAATTCCTTGAAAACCATGTCCACCAAAGGAAAAGAACTGTTGATCTAAATAAATTCGATATTGTTTCGATGGAACCCCAAAGTTAATAGAAAATTTTGGGGCAGCAGTGAATTTATAAAGATTATTGACAAATAGTGTGTGCATTTCGCTAAACGAGGCCGGAATCGGCGGTGGGAAAAATGACGAGTTTGAATAATCGTTCGCTTGAAAAAAAACAGAACCACCGCTCATCCAATTCCACTGATCGTAAGTTACAGCACCGCCCACACTTACGCCGGTTATGACTCGAGAACAACAAAACTCACCTTCAAATGTAAGCGTCATTGTTAATCCGCTTGGTGCAGCGTAATCCCGGTGACTATCAGAACCTACTCCAGGTCCAAATCTATCGGTGTCGTAAAGTATGGTTCCTAAGAATACGTCACCCACCTCTATTCCAGGTATTGTCGTAGGGCGATCCAATTCATCATATATTCTCTCGACACGCCCTGTCCATTCAAACCTTTGAGACGAGGCACTGGCTTCGGCTGCAATAAGACCAACAAAAACGAATATGGCAATTATTTTCATCGTTTTCATTTTTTCACCCCTTCATAAATTATTACAGCTTAAACTATGGTTTTAGTAATGATTATAAGATACCGACATATAAGCAGATAACCGCGTTATATTTAATATCAAAATGCAAATAGCAAAATCACATAGCAAAATGCAAAATGTTTTCTGGTTCTTTTTAAGCTGTGTAAGGCCTAATCTTGCCGAAACCTGGTTTTTAGATTTTAAAGCTCTTTTTGAATTTTTATTTGTCATTTTGCTTTTTAATTTTTGATGTTTGATTTCCGGACATATAAGCTGATTTTTACAGAATAAGTAGCGTTGTAGTATTAGAGTTCCTCCTGCGATAACTATCTATAATAAAACAGTATATAAGTTTTTTATAGATAAGTCAATTATGGTCTGTGTGTATTTTTTCGTAAAAATATTATAGTAGATTTCTCCACTTCGTCCCGATAAATCGGGGCTTCGGTCGAAATGACAATTAGTCTTTTCTACAAAGAAAATTCAAAATACAAATGGGCAAAATATGTTTTTTTAAAGCATCAGAAACTCGCAAAAAGATTTTTGGAGAGCGGAATCGGAGGATATATAATCTTATATATAGTATTCTGTCGCAGCTTAAATGATATATGTCATTGCGAGCGACTTGTCCGCCATAGCCTATGCGAAGGCGGAAGCGAAGCAATCTCTGACATTTGATTTATGAGATTGCCACGGCCACCTAAGGTGGTCTCGCAATGACAACTTCTCAAATTACCTGCGACAAAGCACTAATTAAAATAATCGCCCTTTGGGGCATCCGCTTATTCTGGCTGCCTTATATCTCCATCTTTTCATTTTTCAGCGTCGCCGAGACCTGCCTTGAGACTGTTCCGGGTACTGCTCCTGGCCTGTAGTGCCTTGGCCGGGTTGTCCCCACTGCGACTGCTGGCCGCCTCTGGCTCCTCTGCCTGTGCCGCGGCCACGCCCATCCTGCGTCTGCTGTGATTCTCTCGCTTCCACCTCCGCAATCCTACGAACAGTATCCTCAAGCCGTCCCCGTCTGCCCAGAAGCAATCCGTCAATAGCCGCTGTTGTCTTCTTTGCATTCTCCTCAACAGCAACATCCCGTATAAAAGCATACTGCGCCTGAACATCCGAATATACAGATTTCAACAGGGGCTCTTTGTTATCAATATCCGCCTCCAGCCACTGATTGATCTTGCTCTGGGTCTCGGAATCCAATTGCTGGCCTTCATTAGGCTCGCCTCTGCGTGCATATCTACTCTCTCGGCTTCGATCGGGACCAGCTTCGCGGCGGGTCAGCTCCTGTCCCGGCTGCTGCCCCGTCTGGTATCCTTCCTGATCGCCTCTGCCCCTCGTGCCTCGGCTGGTTCTGGCCTGGCTGCGGCCCGACGACCGCTGTGTATCCTGCTGATCCCTTCTCTGCACCAGAAGCTCTTTGCGTGCTCTCTCACAAAGATTGTCCCTGCCTGATACAGTACCATCAATTGCCTTGGTGGTTTTCTCGGCTTTTTCTTCAACCGCGATGTTACGCACGAAAGCCATCTCCAGCTTAACCTGCTCTTCCACCAGTCTACTCAAACCTGTCCTGTTATCAATCCTTCTCTGAAGCCAGGCTCCTTTCTCGGTTCGGCTTTTGCCGTCAATTTCCTCTAATGCTTTTTCCATGCCTTCATAAGTCTTGATGCGATTCTTTATCTCATTAGGATCGGCCGGCATATCATCAGCGGCTCTTGAGCTCGCAGCGCCGCTGCTTTGGCCCTGCAATTGCCCCTGGTAATCCACGTAAGGACTCAAGCCGGGCGTTTGGCCCACAGGACCAAGCCGCTCATCGGCCAATCCCGCTACCGGCTCTTTAGCTCCGCTCTTAAGCAGCAGGTCGGCAATTTCGCTATTTCCTTTCTTTTGCGCAAGTGACAACGCGTTATCATTCCCTACCTGGGCGTTTATATCGGCTCCTTTTGTTATTAACAGCTCTACAACATCTCTAAAGCCGGCGTCCACAGCAGCGTACAGAGGCGTTTGTCCCTCTGAATTCTTTGCATTTATATTAGCGCCTTTGGCAATAATCAAACCTGCTGCATTCGGATCGCCTTTAATGCAGGCAAAGTACAAGGGTGTGTTTCCGCGATTGTCCTGCGCGCCGACGTCTGCTCCTTTGGAGATGAGCAGCTCCACCACCTCCCTGCTGCTGTACATTATAGCGGTGTGCAGTGCTGTAAAACTTTGCCTGTTCTTTGCATTAACGTCCGCACCCTGAGAGATAAGCGATTCGATCAGGCCAATGTCCCTTGCTATTACAGCATGGTGCAGCGATTCGTTTAGTTTTTCCTGCTCCGGGCCGGGCAGGAGTTTTCTCTCGGGTTTTTGTTCAGCAGCCTGCTGCTTTCCTTCACTTTCCGCTGCCTGAACAGGCCAGAAAACCTGATCACCGCCCTCTTGACCGGAGCCCCATCTGCTGTACTTGCCGCCGTCATCATCGTAATCTACTCCAAAACTGTAGAGTGTAAAGGACTCTTTTGTCTGCTTATAAACCAAAGGCTTGTTACTAAAAGGGTCTATCGGAGGCTCTTTGAGAAAACCAGCCGAAACGAGTTGCCCAAGCTCCGCAGGATAACCGCCCTTGTCACTCTTGTATCGAAGGACGGCAAGCGTTGTTATTAAAGCCTGTGTATCTGCCCGGCTGCGATATTCAACCTCTATTATCTTTGCCATATCAGTCATCAAAGGATTGTCACTTGGCGCGGCTTGAGCCGGCTCAGTATGTAACTGCCATGGGGTTTTAGCTGCAATTGTATCATAGTATTCAAGGGCGTTTTTAAAATACGGCTTAAAAGCAATATATTTAGGGTCTGTCTCAATCTGTCCCTGCATATAAATTTTTTCTCCGCGAACATCGAACGGCTTATTTTGATTTGCCGAAAGCTGCTCTAATTGCTCTTGTAAACCTTTCATTAAATCAACATTAACCGCTGTTTCACTGAGGATATTAAGTGCAACCACCACGGCCATGCTTTTTATGGCTATTCCTGTAAGTTTTTCCACTAAGAGTCTTGGCCCAGCCTCGTTGTGTGCTCCGAACTTATACAGAGTCTCTATATCGCTGATGGCACCGCTGACTCCGCCCTCTTCCGCCTGGAGCATCGCCCTGACATCTAAAACCATTGCTAAATTCCTTATTGATGCCGAGGGAGATTTGTCGGCCTGCGATATCTGCCTAGTTTGTGTGAACCAGCAATATGGTTTTTGGCTGCCGAGTTGCAGTTGCTCAAGAGCCGCATTATTATCCTGCACCCATTTTCTTAGCATAGCCTGTTCTTGTGCAGGTAATTCCTTTGGCTGTGTTCTTATTGAAATATTTAGGTTTGTGGGTTTTTCTACATAAAGTTCGATGGCCTTTTGATAGAAAGGCGCCGCGTTATCGCTTTCGGGACGCCCTGCCATCCCCAGCTTATTAAGCTCAGCGACATAATCAATCTTGCCTGTGTCACTCTGTGCCTCACAAAGGGTGACATTGGGAAACATTATTGCCAATATGATAAGGGTCGCTATCCAATATGATTTCCTTCCACACAACATACTTCTACCTTTCTTTAAAAAACTTTAGATGCCTTGTGATGCTCAACGGATGTTCTTAGCTGTATAAGATTACCTTAGATTTACAGCATGTCTATCTATGCTTTTCAAACAGCTTCAAACAACAAACCTATATTTTATTGCTTTTAGTGAAAATAGGCAAATTTGATTTTTCTACATTTCTACTTGCTCTATGGTTTCAATGCCGATTCTTTCAGCGATACTGTCAAACTCATCCAGAGAGTAGAATTCTATGATAATCCTGCCTCTTTGGCCGTTTCTGTGGGTCTCAATACTGACTTTAGTGCCGAGCTGCCTGCTGAGCTTATTTTCCAAATCCAGAATATGTGGGGGTTTTGAGCGGATGGCAGCAGCAGTCTTATTAGTGCTTATTAGGTATAACCGGACCAGCCTCTCAATCTCGCGGACGCTTAGTCGTCCTGCCAGCGCTCGATTGGCCAGCTTTCGCCTAAGCTCATCGGTGGGCAAGGCAAGTATGGCACGAGCATGGCCCATGCTCAGTCGGCCATCGGTCAACATTTGTTTAATTTCATCCGGCAAGTCAAGTAATCGCAAGTAGTTAGCGATGACAGAACGGTCTTCGCCGAGCCTCTCTGCACATTCAGCCTGAGTCAGGCAGAAAGTGCTTAAATAATTCTGATACGCCTTGGCGCGTTCGATTGGATTAAGGTCAACCCTGTGAATATTCTCCACAAGCGCCAGCTCCAGCATTTGCTCATCGGTTGCCTGTCGTACCAGAGCTGGTATGGTTGCCAACGAAGCCATTCGAGCTGCTCGGAATCGGCGCTCTCCAGCTATAAGCTCATATCCCGGCCCGGCAGGGCGGACAAGGATGGGCTGAATTACGCCGTTGGCTTTTATAGATTCAGCCAATTCTGCAAGCTCCTGCTCATTCCACACAGTCCGCGCCTGATACGGATTCGTCGATATAGCATTTAGACTGATTTCCTTAAATGATTCACTTAACTCCTTGTCAGGCGGAAAGTTAGAAGCCGATTCCTGTTCCGTTGCTTGCTGTTTTATTGCTAATACATCGTATTTTATAGGACCTAACAACGACTCCAATCCCCTGCCGAGGTGCTTTGGCTTTTCTCGTTTCTTGACTTCCATAATAATACTCCCACAGAATTCCTATATTAACATTACCCCTATTCGCTATATTACTAATGCTATGCACATTTCCAGAGCAATATCAGCCTATATTACTATTCTTGTCAATTTGCCTTCCGTGTCCGCAGTGGGTGTTTAGCCACATATTATCGAAGGCCATTCCCAAGGCCGAAGGCTTTGGGGAGGGTTTTTCCTCTGGCTAAACACGTACTGTCCGCAAGGATAAGCCCATTCCCTACGAGAAAGAAGGTTCAAGCAACTATATAAATGATATTTCGGTATTTTCCCCGAAAATACTATAGTTTTATAGGGCTAAAATTTGTGTTTTTTAAGAAAATGTTTCACGTGAAACATTCGGCACAAATTTAAACAAGACCACTCCTGCCTATGAAGCAGTTAAATGATGGATGAAGGATGATGGACGAGGCTTGCCCGCCGAAGGCGGGGACGATAGATAACAGAGCCGCGAGCGTCAGCGAGCGGGTGTTCATTAGGGTATCAGGTAATCAGTAAATCAGGTTGCAGGTTACTCGTCTCGGCGAAGGCGCGAGCCGTAGCGGGATCAGATAATCAGGTGATCAGGTAGATTATAAACAGAATACAGATAATAGAGGACAGAAGCAGGATTATGGAAGAGACGAGGAACGACGTTTAGCCGGCACATCTGCCTGGCTATGGCATGACCTTTGCCATGACGAGCAGTGTCGGCAATGTCCTGTTATCCTTTAGACAGCTAAGTCATAAAACAAAAAAGGATTACTATAACTAACCACGTACAAAATCCGCAACCATAGGAAACGTTGATTCATTCTTAGCAGGTGGTCTTGCTTATATGTATGCCGAATGTTTCACGTGAAACAATTACCAGATAAATAGAAAAGCAGGGGGGATAAATATAGGAAATGTGTTAGTTAGATATATACCAATAGGTCCGCCTGGTTTAACGTCTCTGGCACCAGGAATCTTAACCACATAAGTGCATAAGAGCACAAGGAAAGAAGTTGGCAGAAAATCCAAAGATTTAATCGGTGGAATTTTATCAAAAGCTGTATAATCAGCTTTTAAAAAAGGGCGAAATAAATATTATTTGACCATTGCATTTTATAATCAACATGGCTAATTATATATAATGGATATAATATAACTGGTTATTGATTGTCTATTTTACATATAAAGATTGACATTTAGATTTGGGGAGTCAATAATTATTCGTTAAAATCAAATGGAGTGCTTTGGATGGCTGATAATATTAAAAAAATCTACCGAGTTTTCGACCCAGAGCCACTATCAGCTGAAGACATTGATCTTTATGTCCCATTAGATGACGTGCGTGGCAGCTCGGGTTTGGTAAACAAGCTCAGCAAGACAATACGATATTCGGAAAATCCAACCTGTCAACTGTTAGCAGGGCATATAGGAAGTGGAAAGAGTACAGAACTCAAACGATTGCAACAGGACCTTGAAAGTGGAAAAGAAAGGTTCTTTACTGCTTTCTGTACAATTCTTCAGGATATAGATGTAGAGGATACAGATTATCCTGATATTCTCATAGGTATCTTGCGTCAGACGGCATGTCAGCTAAATGATAAATGTGGTATTAAACTTAAACCCGGATATTTCAAACAGAGATGGGATGAACTCAAAGATGTGCTTGGTGCTGATGTAAGTTTTACCGGTGTCGATCTATCTGCCGGGTTTGCAAAGTTCTCAGCGGTTATTAAAAGTAGTCCCAATACAAGGCTTGAAATACGTAAAAGGCTCGAGCCAAAGCTAAATACTTGGATCGAAGCAGCCAAAGACATAATAAGCGAAGCCGTGTTAGAATTAAAGAAAAAGGGGTTTGCTGGTCTTGTTATCATCGCTGATGATATGGATAAATTGTCTGTGGAGCGGCGTCAGGACATAGATGGTTCAACCGCTGAACGCCTCTTTATCCACAGATACGCCCAACTTACAGCTTTAAATTGCCACGTTGTTTATACTATACCTCTCTCGCTTGCTTATTCGTGTAAAGAACGTGACATTGCCAGCTTATACAACCTCACTGCACCTCCGGTTGTTCCAATGACTAAGGTTATTGACGAAAATGGCAAAAAATTTGAAGATGGTTTTCAGAAATTCAGAGATGTGATAAGCAAACGCCTTAAGAAAGCTGGAGCAAAAGAAAGTATCTTTGAAAGCGAAAAGGTCAAAGATCAGATTATTGAATATAGCGCAGGTCAGCCGCGTGTTCTTATGACTCTTATCCGGGATTCAATTGTTGAAGGAGACATACCGATAACGCTTAAGGCTGTTGAAAACGTCGCAAGAAAAATCATCCAATCATACGCAAGGCAACTACGCGAGGAACACTGGACTATAATTCGACAGGTCAAAAAAGACCATACACTTAAACGAAGCGAGAAGAATGATTCCCTTTGCATGGAGCTTCTTGCAAATCGGGCGGTTCTTCAGTACTTGAACGAAAAGGAGTGGTATGGCCTAAACCCGCTCCTGCCAAAACAAGCAACCTGAGCAATGGCTAAAGACCAAACAATCTCAAAGCGGCTCGAACAAGTCGATTATCAAAAAGCGGAATCGGTAGCTTTACAAAGACTTCTTGTTGTCTCCGAGGGAACTTTCTCGCTGAGTATCGCAGTCTGTAATAGTCCTGCTCTACGTGACCATATCATTGAGAGAATCAAAACGCATGCCGATGGTATCACTATCATCAAAATAGAAAAAGAGGTCAAAGATATCTTTGAGTTTGTCAAGAGAAAGACGGATGGCGAAATACCATCCGCCATCTTCATTATAGATATTGAGAAAGCTATTCCCGATAGTAAAGACCCTAAGGTTCTGCGAGCATTGAATGTTACAAGGGAGTTATGGAAAGCTAATTACTCCTGCCCTATAGTTTTTTGGGTTCCTGAATACGTTGCAACCCTCATATCCAGGCATGCGCCTGATTTGTGGTCCTGGATAAGCCATCATTTTGAATTTGTGTCTGAGCAAGCAGGCGCCATAGCGGGTAAAAGCGATATTTACGCTGGTGACATCAGCCTGGCCGGTAGCCTCGACCTGGATGAGAAGCAGTTCCGAATTGCGGAGCTCGAACAACGAATTAAAGACGCAGGGGAACCTCCAAAGGAAGATATTGCAGGGTATGTTACCATCTGGCTCAATGAGCTTGGATATATTTACTACGCCATCGGTGAGCTTGATAAGGCCGAAGAGATGCTCAATAAATCGCTCCAGATAGATGAGAAGCTTGGCCAGCTTGAGGGAATGGCAAGCGACTACGGTAATTTGGGACTAATTTATCGAAGAGTACGAAAGCTTAATAAGTCTGAAGAGATGCACAGTAAGGCGCTTGAGATTGGTGAGAAACTTGGCCTGCAAAATGTTATAGCGGCTCAATATGGCAGTTTGGGTCTTATTTATCAAATGAAAGGTGATCTTGATAAAGCTGAACATATGCACAATAAGGCGCTTGAGATTAGTGAGAAACTTGGTCTGCAGAAGATAATGGCGTCTCAATACGGAAATTTGGGAATAATTTATCGAACCAGGGGTGAACTTGATAAGGCCGAAGAGATGTTCAAGAAGGCACTGGAGATTCATAAAAATCTTAGCCTGCATGGGGAAATGGCAAGTGACTACGGTAATTTGGGACTTATTTATAAAGATAGGGGTGAGTTTAATAAGGCCGAAGAGATGTACAATAAAGCGCTAAATATAAATGAGAAACTTGGCCTGCTTACGGGAATGGCAAGTGACTATGGTAATTTGGGATTGATTTATCAAACGAGGGGTAACCTTGATAAGGCCGAAGAGATGCACAGAAAGGCGCTGGAGATTGCTGAAAAACTTGGCCTGCAGGAGGGAATGGCAAGTGATTACGGCAATTTGGGGGCGATTTATATAACAAGAGGAGAGCTTGATAAGGCCGAAGAGATGCACCAAAAGGCGTTGATGATTGCTGAGAAACTTGGGCTACAAGAAATAATGGCAAATCAATACGGCAATTTGGGGCTGATTTATAAGGAACGAGGTGACACTGAAAAGGCAAGGCAGTTTTGGGAAAAGGCGAGGGATTTATTCAAGAGGATTGGTATGCCGCATCAGGTGAAGAAGATGGAGGAGCGGCTCGAGGGACTGCACACGAGTGACGAGGAATGATTGACGAAGGACGATGTTTACCCGCCGGAGGCGGGGACGAGGGAGGAGGGATGAAGGACAGACCAACAAATACCGAACACCAATCAACGAACACTGAACGCCGAACAATAATGAACGAGGCTGGCCCGCCGAAGGCGGGGACGATATTGTTATCGGACGCCCGATGGGATAAGCTACAATTACCCTTGAACAAGCATTATCTTTTTGGCATAAATATGATAAGGAAATTGTAACCGTTCACGGCTTAAAATGTTGAATCTTGTGGTGAGCTTGTCGAATCCATTGGTTCATTTTAAGTCATTGCGAGCGAGGCAGAGCCGAGCGTGGCAATCTATTTGCTTGGTAAATTTGAGATTGCTTCGGCCTAAAGGCCTCGCAATGACATAAAAAGACCGATTTGTCCCCGTGAACGCTTACAGGAAATTTATGGCCCGACAACGATGGACCTTAAAGTGTTAGCAGATGAATTTACGCAACCGAAATCTATGGGAGGATGTCAAAAAAGCCGATAGGTCCGCATAAGGCGGAGTACACATTCACTTGCCGGCGATCAACCTGAAGACTGCATAGTTAGCCGCCAGCTCAGTTATCGCTCCAGCCTCCATCCGTTCCCATACATCATTATCAAACACCCTTTTGTCATTGCATAATGTCACATGACCATCTTTGAACATGGCATTGACTGCGAAACTTCCCTGTCTTTGATGACTGATCTCGGCTTTATGACGGATTAAGTCAGTCATGTAGGGAACGTAAGGATCGAGACTGTCGATATTTCCTGCTGTTTCGTCAGGCATGCCGGTAGCGCTGTTCTTTGGAGCTTTTGGGTCTATGGGAAGATAGGTATATCCCATACGCACCCATTGATTATGGCCGCCTGATGCGTTGAAATTCTGGGGTAGAGTGCCCCAGGGCACAGGATCATTGTAAGAGGCAAACTTGTAGAGCGGAGCTATATTCGAGGGACAGTAAAACACCTTAGGATTTGCTATGTACTTCCTTTCATATAAAACGGCCAGTTTCATGGGAATTGGCTTACCCTTGGCATCAAGATAGAGAGCCTCGCCCCTATACAAGGCATAAGAGTGAATCAACAAATAAGGGTTGGTATTTGTGTTGCTGGAGTTATATGGCGGCATGCGATTGTCACTATCTGACGTGTAAGCCGTCATCGCCAAGCCGACCTGTTTTACCTGGCTGGAGCAGACGGCTCGCTTGGCTACTTCCCTGACCCTGCTCAGTGCAGGCATTAGAATAGCCATCAAAAGAGCAATAATCGAGATTACTACCAGCAGCTCGATCAACGTAAAACCCGTTAGAAGCGGTCCCAGCCTCCTGGAAGACCTGCTTTTCAGGCTACGGCCGGCTCTCAGGCTCGGCGAAGGCCTACGCCGGAGCGGGCCGCCCAGACGAGTGATTTGGATTTCTAACGGGGTAAAACCTGCTTTTTTGGTTTTCATAATGCCGCCCCTTTTTCTGACCCGCCACTGGCGGGGCAAGTGACTAAAATCTTGACTGTTGCCATACAAGTTTAGTGTGGCTAAATGGCGTTAGCCATTTAGCCGCTTTACACTTTGGTCGGTCGTTATAAACCATAACGAGTAAAAAATTTAATCGTCTATTTGGGACGCAACATCCATCATCCATCGATTTCCGCTCCCTGACGGCCGCGGTTCTGTGTTCCTTCGTCTCTCGTCCATCGTCTCTCGTCCATCGTCTTACCGCTCCCTGACGGTCGCGGCTCTGTTATAGATCGACAATCGTAAATCGCAGATTGCAAATCGTTTGCCTATCTGGGCCTGCACAAACGGATATCATCGAAGTACACCACGCCTGAACCGCCCGGCGTTGTATTGGCCGAATTGCCAAATCCTATTGCAAGGCTCGTGACCTTTGTCAGGTCCAAACCTAACTTGGTAAGGTCGATATTCCATTCATGCCACTGTGCCTGCATTATGGCATTCACGTCGCCGTCGTAGTCTTTCCTCACGTCGTTGACCTTTACGTACATCTGATCGGTTGCAGTGGCATAGTTATTCAGATTTCCATAGAACCACAGTGACAACGTTGTAACACCACCTTGTGTCCAGTCCTGACCGACCGGTAAATATGACGTATCTATTGTTATCTCTGAATAGTTCATCGTCGTGCTGCCGAAGATATTTTTACCATCATTATCGTACAGGAACTGCAGCGACTGCGTTCCACCGTGAGTTATGGTGCTAATATCAACTACCGCACCTGAGCCGTTACCTGCAACGATCGATGGGGTCACCCAGCCTTCGCCG
>CAZRNB010000014.1:24880-35343 GCA_964601355.1 uncultured Pirellulales bacterium | reverse complement strand
TAGGCCTCAATCATATCAGAGTACACGATTGGAGACAGCCTTTCATGGGATTACAGGACTGCTCTGAACGCAGTTGAAGGGACAGGTTTCGCAGGAATGACAATGGTGACATATAAAGTCAATGGTGCGAAATATCGCACCCTACGTGGCTCGCTTGCGCGGGGACGAGCCTGCCCTCCGCAGGACACCTTTCGGCGCTACGAAGGCAGGGGTGCATCTAACGGGGCGAGCATTTTTAGGCAGAACCTGTCGGTCATGCCGGCAATGTAATCACAGGCTGTCCGCTGGAGGCCGTGCTGCGATATGAGCCGCTGGTAATAACTAGGCATTAATTGCGGCTTTTTACAAAGACCTTCAAAAAGGAGCTTTAGCCAGTTACGGGCCTGCTCTGCAACCTGAAGAAGCGATTTGTGCTGATAAAAGTACCGCAGTAAAAACGTCTCCAATTCGATGAGCTTGGCGCTGCTTTCCGAGGAAAGCACAATCAAGCTCTCGGTTTTATCATATACATCATCAACTTTTTTTATATTTGTCTGTGCCAAAGTTTTTTTGCTTGCTTCGATACAATCACCAACGAGCTTATCAATAACTGCTTTTGCGGTTCTTGTTCTGCTGATGGTTTGATCGTTGATAGCTTTTGCATCTATCCGGTTTTCTGCTTCCACAAAAATTTTTATATTTTGTAATTGCTCCGGCCAAATCAGGCCGGCCCGCATTCCATCTTCAAGGTCGTGACAGTTGTACGCAATGCGGTCGGCAATATCCGCTACCTGTCCCTCAAGAGAGCAATTTGACTCGGCGAAGATTTTGTCCTGCGATTTGTCATAAGGGCCTTTGTGCTTAGCTAATCCGAGCCGGGTCTCGTACACCAGGTTCAGCCCGGCAAAATCCGGATACGGATGTTCGAGCAAATCCACAATCCGTAGTGTTTGCCAATTGTGCTCAAAGCCGCCAAACGGTCCCATCAAATTATTGAGAGCTTGTTCACCGGCGTGTCCGAACGGCGGATGTCCCAAATCGTGTGCAAGACATATTGCCTCGGTAAGGCCTTCATTCAGCCTAAGCTCCTTTGCGATGGTTCGTCCGATTTGAGCCACTTCGATGCTGTGGGTAAGCCGGCTGCGGTAATAGTCGTCCAGGCCGGGCGTAAAAACCTGGGTTTTGCCCTCCAGCCGGCGAAAGGCTGAGCAGTGAATAATGCGGTCGCGGTCTCGCTCAAAGTCCGAGCGATACGGGTGCGGCTTCTCCGCGAATTGTCGGCCGCGGCTGATTTTTTCGCTGACTGCGTATTTTGCAGGCTCACTTGACATAAGTTCAAAAATCAAAATGTTCATCGTTCATAGTTCATTGTTCGTCGATGAACAATGAACTCATAACAATGAACTCATAACTAATCCAGATTGGGAAAGTTGTTGTCTCTGCTTACCCGTTTGAGAAGGTCAAGCAGCTCAGCTAAGCTTTGGCTGATAACTTTGGTGTTACTGCACACGCTCATAAAGTTTGTGTCCCCATCCCATCTGGGTACGACGTGGACGTGCAAATGCTCCGGCAGACCAGCACCGGCACATCGGCCAAAATTCATCCCGACGTTAAAGCCACGCGGTTTTATCGCAAGCGACAGGGCTTTTTGAGATTCTCTGACCAGCTTAATTATTTCCAATAATTCATCATTTGTCGCCTGCTCAAGGTTGCCAATGTGTCTAACCGGCGCTATGAGCAGGTGGCCGTTGTTATAGGGAAAGCGATTGAGTATCACGATGCTTTTTTCTGTTCGCCACAGCACCAGATTTTTGTCATCATCCTGTGGATTTTGCACATTGTGGCAGATAAAGCAGCCTGTCCCAGGCCGATTTTCGCCCAGGCCCTGGATATATTTTATTCGCCATGGAGCCCAAAGATTCTTGTATTCCAATCTATGTTACCTCCAATTGATTAGTTCATTGTTAATAGTTCATTGTTAATAGTTCATTGTTCATAGACTACGAACCATGAACAATGAACGAAGTTACCAATTATTCAATAAGCTCCATTGTTAATTTTTGATCGATCGTCACTTGGGGTTTTGCGCCCGGAAGCAGTGTGGATACGGCCTCTAACTGTATCTGATATTGCTGATTGTATTGTTCTATTCGGCCTGCATCAATATTAAATAATTCCTCGCCATGTCCCTGCAAACTCGTCACTTTAAAGCCTTTAGAGAACATCCAGAGAAAACCCAAAGGGCCGCTCAACTGGAATCTGCCGGAATATGGTATCGGCCAGCCTGGCGGAACCGTATCGGCGTGCTGATATGAGCTGCATATCATGGCAAGAGCGCCTTTTTCGCCCCGGCGGATTTCATCAAGCCGGTAGGTGACCTGCCTTGCTTCTCTCAGCACCATAGAGGTAGGTATAGACAATTTTGACGTCCACGTTTGGCCTTTTGAAACGCCTTTATCCGCGTCTTTTATGCTGGAAATCGAATCCCAGAGAAACCACTGAGTAGCTGTAAAATCATCTATCATATCAGGCTCTTTAATCCTTCCATGTCTGCTGTCTTCACGGAAGGCCTTTTTGCCTATTTCCTGGATCAACTGCTCTAATTGTGAATAGTCCTCTATTTTGCCGGTGGGCCCGATGGTTACGGTGAAGGTTTTACCTGCAAGATTTTCCACGGCATCTTTTGTGCCGGCCTGATAGTCCCGGCTTTGATTACGTTTTACTTTCACTGATTTGCAGGCAGCCTTGACGATCGTTAGGCCGTACGGATCTACCTGTATTGGCGTATAGGCAACAACAAGCTCCATTGACTCAGAAAGTTCCGATACGTCGGTCTTGCCGGATTTAGGAGCGTCTTTCGTTTGTTCCCAATCGATTTTTGTCACTCTGCTTGAGACGAATCTGTACTCAAGAGCCTGACCCTGCTGAAAATCTACCGTAAGAAGAATTTTGTTTTTACTCAATAGCTCTTTTTCTTTGCCAATCGGCTTTTCTTTACGCGAAACGTCGTTGCATCCTGAGAAAACGCTAAGGACGACGGCAAAAATTATCAACGCAATCTTCAATTTTACTCCTTTCATAGGTTTAATTGGTTGTTTGTAACGTGCAGCATGGCTTGCGCCATTACCAAATATGTGTTTAGCCGGATATGAAATAAGTGGCCATCCCCAGGCTCAGAATCCGCTTCGCTGGATTATGAGCTTGAGTCTGCCACTCATTCTTGACTTTTATTTTGGGTGGCAGCCTCAAAGCCGAAGGCTTTGGGGATGGTGTATCTTTGGCTGAACACATACATCACCAATTACCAGTTTTCATTCAACCTTTTCTATGCTGTAAAATCGCATAGCTTTCATTCTTATAACGCCGGGTTCTTCATCCTTTTTCGGATTGGGGTTGGCCATAATCCATTCCGTCCGGAGTTTTTCACAATATTTTTCAATCCCGCCGGTAGTCAAATCAAACCGAAGCCGGCCGGTGTATGTCTCGATATTATCGAACATATTTGAAATAAGGCTCATCGCCTGCTCCTGATGAAGCTCTTGCGCCGTTTCGCAGGATGGTACGGCATTCATATCAACGATGGCAAGCGGTTTATTGTTTGCGTTTATGATTTTTTTTATGGTGTAGATTCTTTCGTAAGATTTCGGGCCCATCTGACGGAAAGAAAATGTTTTTATGCTGCTCCATTTGTCTCCGATATGCACCGGGTTCGTTTCAGCGGCTGGCAGAGCCGGGATTGAGTGCCGCTCCTTGATCGAGTCCTCAGAAAGCAGCATTAAAGCTCTTTGGTTTGTCTGCGGGTTGTTTCCGACGGCAGTTCGAGCCTCGTTGGCGTCAACAACGTTCACAACCTGGCCCGTTGGGTCAATTTTTATGGTATAACTTTGCCCGATCAGCTTCGTCAGGGGATTACTTTTATCTTTTTCGCTGGAGCTGTTAAAATCCAGAACGGTATTGTTTTGGTATATAGACAGGCACTTCAACTCTTCGATTGTGATATTAACATCAGCATCGCCTTTGTCGTCGATGCTTAGTATTCGCTGATTGAAGGTTATTTCAGTGCGGTAGTTATTTCGTTGATTGCTTTTGCTTTTGAGTGCAGGGTCGTCCAATAAAGAGCCTTCAAATTGAATACCGTCTTCGGCCTCTGTTATTACCTTATAATTTGTTGAATCTCCGGCTGTAAATTTCAGAGCCACAGCGGCATTCTGCGTACAACCTGCCGATAGAAAAAGCACACATATAACAGCGGTCAATATATACGTGGGAATTTTGCCCGACATCGTCATTTGTCTGCCATCGAATTTCTGCTTTTTTACTGAAATCAAGCTGTAATTATATAATTTGTCTTTGCGAAAACAACGGATTTTTTGTTTGTTTGTCGCTAGATAGTAGTTATAATAATTGTTTTCGTTTTCTGGTTATTTTGTTCACTTTTTAGGGAGAAACTGGACTATGAGAAGCGATACCATTAAGAAAGACATTCAACGAACACCACACAGAGCGTTGCTTCGTGTATGTGGAGTAAAAAGAAATGCCGACATTAAAAAACCATTTATTGGCATTGCCAATAGTTTCTGCGAGATAGTGCCGGGTCATGTTCATCTAAATAAGGTTGCTCGAGTAGTCAAAAAGGCCGTTCGTAAAACGGGGGGCGTCGCTTTTGAATTTAATACGATAGCAGTCTGCGATGGCATCGCTATGGACCATACCGGCATGAAATATTCTTTAGCCTCGCGGGAGCTTATCGCCGATTCGGTTGAGACTATGGTACGGGCGCATTGCTTTGACGGCCTTATCTGTATTCCAAACTGCGACAAGATAATCCCTGGTATGCTGATGGCTGCGGTTCGGCTCAATATCCCCACAATTTTCGTCTCCGGTGGACCTATGAAGGCTGGTAAAACAAAAGATGGAAAAACTATTGACCTGAGCGACATATTCGAAGCCATTGGTCAATACTACGCTGGCAAGATTACAGAAAAAGAATTAAAAGAGCTTGAGCTTTGTGGCTGTCCAACGTTTGGAAGCTGTGCAGGAATGTTCACTGCTAATTCGATGAACTGCCTGTGCGAGGCAATAGGGATGGCGCTACCGGGCAATGGAACAATTCTGGCTGTGGACCCGAGGCGACAGGAGCTTTACAAAAAAGTAGGAGAACAGATTAAGACTCTTATCGAAAAAGACATCAAGCCATTGGATATAATCAGCCAAAAATCGCTGGATAATGCCCTTATTCTCGATATGGCGATGGGCGGCTCGACAAATACCGTCCTGCACTCATTGGCTCTTGCCTATGAAGCAGGTATTGAATACGACCTTAAACATATAAGCGCGATTTCGATAAAGTGTCGGAATATCTGCAGGGTATCACCATCTGAATATGATGATAAGACTCATAAAAAGTTTCATATTGAGGATGTTGATACAGCCGGAGGCGTAAGTGCAATCCTAAATGAAATAAGTAAGAAGAAGCCGAATCTGCTTAATACTGAATGTCTGACGGTAACCGGCAAAACGCTCGGCGAAAATATAGCCAACGTTAAAATCAAAAATAAAAAAGTTATTCGCCCATGGAATAAGCCGTATTCCAAAACAGGCGGGTTGGCAATTTTACGGGGAAATCTTGCCCTGAATGGTGCCATAGTAAAAACTGCCGGCGTCGCAAAAAAGATGCGAAAGCATAGCGGCCCTGCGGTTATTTTCGAGAGCCAGGAAGAGGCATGCAAAGGAATTTTAGCTGGCAAGGTAAAAAAAGGCGATGTGGTAGTTATTCGCTATGAAGGCCCCAAAGGCGGACCGGGCATGCGAGAAATGTTAGGACCAACAGCCTTAATTGTGGGTAAAGAATTAGATAAATCTGTCGCTTTGATTACTGATGGCAGATTTTCAGGTGCATCAAGAGGACCTTGCATCGGTCATATCAGTCCCGAAGCGGCTGCAGGTGGCCGAATTGGACTTTTGAAAAACGGGGACATCATAGAAATCAACATCCCCAAAAAATCAATAAATGTCGTCAAGCTCTCACCAGATGAATTAGCCCAAAGGCATACGAAACCGCCAAAACGAGACGACGTACAGCCGCTAAGCTATCTGGCTAAGTATGCTTCAATGGTGACCGGTGCTGAGATGGGGGCTGTTTTGAAGTGGAAATATAAACCGACCTGATTGTAAAAACTTAAATACCAAAATGTTATAAAGCATTTTTCGCTTGACAAGAAAAACTATTACGTTAGTATAAAAGTTAAAATATAGCGTTCAACAAATAGCTGTGTAATGTCTGTGCGGAAATAGCCATCCTTTAGATATTGAGTTTTGAGCTTCTGTAATTAAAGCTAAACGACGCGAGAAAACTTTTGTACATTTCTAAGTAGGGAAAGTAGATAACTCCGAATAATAGTGGATGGAACAAACCGATGAAAAAAAACGATAAAGACACGTTAGGCAGTGAAACCATATTAATGGATATGGTGGCTGTAGATACTTTGCAGGCTCTTCTTGAATCGTTTGGCCAAATATGCGATATAGGGTGTGGGATATTCACACCGGCCGGGGTCAGAATCGGGGAGCCGGCCCATCACCATTTGTTTTGTCAATTATTATATAAAACAAAGAAAGGCAGACAATGTTGCCTAGAATGTGATAGGAAAAGGATAAAAAAGATAAGGGGAAGTAAAAAATTCGAAAATCCCTATAGTTGTCATGCTGGGCTCATTGATTTCTGTGAGCCTATTTTTTGTGAGGTTGCGGGCCAGAGGCGGCTCATTGGCGTTTTTTTCGGGGGACAGGTACTCTATGAGGATGTGAAACCTACAGATGAATTTATAAGTGAACTTAATGACGTTGCAAAAAAATGCAATGTTAATGCGGACGAGTTGCTTGCAAGATATATGCAAGTGCCTCGCGTCCCGCGTAAACGGGTCGGTCAGATTAAGAGGTGGATTAAAACATTTACTGATTTAATCGGCTTGCTTGTAGAAAAGAAGGCTGCAACTCAACAGCTGCTACTTGACGTAATTGGTTCAGCAAATGACCAAGATGCTGTTGTTCGAACTGTTCAAAAGCATCTGCAACCTGCGTCTGTCTCCGTATTCTTAACTCGTGACAATGCGCCACCGGAATTTGCAGACAGAATTTTTTTAGTAGCCACGACATCTAAAGAGCTTGCAAGCCGTTTACCTGTAGAAGCAGATCTTGACAGGGTCTCTTATAAACCTGGTGAAGGGCTAACTGGTTGGGTGTATGCGACCGGCAGGGTGCTTCATATATCTGACATTCGCGACAAGAAATGTTATCCACAATTTCCTTATCGTCCAGAATGGAAACACAAAGTTAAAGAAATCCCAGAAAATAAACAACCACAAGCTTTTCTTGGTGCACCTATTCGTTCCGATGATGGTGGGATCACCGGAATCATCAGAGCAGTTCGATACAAACGTAATGGATCTAAGGGTGACTTTAAATATGACGAAATAGAATTGTTAACTGGGATAGCATCAATCGTAGGTGCAGCCATAGCGAAAGCACAGCTTTATAAAAAACATGCCGAGAAAGTAGGTGCTCTAAATCAGGCACAAGGATTATTGAATACACTTACTGAACCAGATACAAACCTGGATAGCATTACGAATAGCATGGTACAGGAATTGGGGAAAACTTATGTCAAAAAGCGTAAGTGGGAAGCGGTGTATGTTCTCCAGCATCTAAAATCTTCGAAGCAATTCCGTTTTGTTGCTACTTTTCCACCTAATCTTCGTAAAGAGTTCCGTGGAGAGCCTTTTCCTGATACCGAAGGAGTATCGGGTCACATTCTTTATAAAACAAGAGAAACCTTTGCCTCGACTAACTGTGCCAAGGATAGAGTAAAACCTACCACGCCTTGGACAAGTGTCGTTTGCGCACCCATTTTTCATGAAGATAAGATGTGGGGGGCAGTAAGCATTTGTTGTGAGCGTGAACTATCCCAGACCGATGTCAACTTAGCCACTCCAAAAATAACCCAATTCGCTAACGACATGTCTCTGGTTTGTCGTTTGTCGGAAATACTCGATGCTAAAAACACAGCAGCTCTTGTGGCTTCAAACGTGTTATCACTTAATCTCGAAGCTCACGAAGTGTACAAATCGTTAGAGGGGTCCCAAGAAACTGTTGACAATCTATTTAGGCTGATTAGCGGTGAGGAAAGAAAAACTGTGGAAGATCTCGCTAAGGAGATTGATGAGAGCAAAAGTTGGGCGGATGTTTGTTTGGACCTTGGGAAATACATAAAGTTATGCCAAATAAAACCGGATACGGCATTAGAGACATTCCGAAAAAAACATCTCCCATGCATAAAGGAGGAAAAATCAGATAATGAGCTTGAACATCCAGGGGAGGAAATTTCCATAACTAAAGTAGCCCAGAAAGCTCTGAGCAGCGTGCAAGGTCTTATAAGTAAACGTAAAACAGATATGAAGGCGCGAATTATGGATGGGGGGGTTATAGTGGGCGACGAAAATTTATTATATAGAGCTTTGAGAAACTTGCTTGAGAACGCAATCGTCCATAGCAGCAAAATCCCAGGCAAAGCGGGCAGGTTTAGGAAAGGTTTAGAAGTATTATTTTCTGTAACACGTGACGATAGTACTGGCATAACTAAGATCGTAATTCAAGATAAAGGTGTGGTAATGAATCCTAAGATTTTAGCAGCGTCAAGGGAAATTTATGCTGATCCGACACTTCTACGAAGTACTTCTTTCGCACCCGGGTTTGGCACTATGATTGTTGCTTTCGCTATATCTGTTCATTTGGGTAGTATATCCTTAGAAAGCGAATCAAGTAAGGGAAATCAGGTCTGCATTCAAATACCATCTTACAAGAGGATAAGGAGAATGAAATGAAATTGAGAAAGATAATTATCGTTGATGATAGGGAGTTCAGTCGGGCGACAGTTCCGTATTGGATAGGGGTGGAAATCGAAGAACTGACCAACGGTAAATACGCTGCTGAATTGCTGGTCGGTGTAACTATCACTGAGACGTTGCCAAGCATTAAAAGTTGTGTGCAAAAAATACGTAACGAAGGTGATGTCGTTAAGGGGCTATTGGTTGATTTTGTTGACGAAACAAGCAAAGTAGTAAACGCTGGGGCTGTCCTTCTACGCAAAGTCAAAGCTGATCCGGTTCTAAAAAGAATACCAATTGTGATCTATACATCAAAGTATGTTCCGGAATTTTCCCCTGCTGCGCTTGTTAAAAGCGGGGCAAAAGCCGCGTTTAGGAGAAGACGTAAGGGAATAAAGAGAGGACAAATGGAACTAGGCAAACAGGTACTCGATGCATTTGGTATCCCTTATTAACGATTAAACACAATCCATTGTCAAAATGAGATAATGGATAAGATAGATGAAGAGCTTGCTGAGCGTAAAAAGGCCTGGATGCCGCCCAAGCCGCGAATTACAAAAGGCTGCTTATCCAAGTACGCCTTGATGGCCACCAGCGCCGACACCGGTGCAGTGCTGAAGTGGTAAGAGAAATAATTCGTTCCTGCGAAATGAAGAAATCAAAAATTTTTAAAATGCAAAGTAGATTTTCATCCGCGCGTGAATGACAATTAATAGTAATCTATGAAGTTTGTGGTTATAATATTGTAAGTATGAAACTGCCAAAACTTGAAAAACCGGATAAGTACGTCGGCCTGTATATATTCGACTTCGGCGACCACGCCGGCGTCGGCTTTACCGCAGAAGAAGTGGCTGAATTATTGGAAAGCGAACGGTACAAAAACGGCAAGGTCTATAAAATTCACAAGGCTTATCCCGACGGCAAACTCGAGCTAAAAGGCGTATCGGCGGAAAAGTTTCAGCTTGAAGCCAGCATGTTCTTTTACAGCCTCGACCTCGAAACCGCAAGGAGCGATTTCAAACGGCTCGTTAATTTAGCTGTTAAGGCCGCTCCGCCCTGCCGAGCAAAGGTGCATTTAACGGAATATAGCAATGATAAATTTGCGGTAGCGCTAATCTATCCGGCGGAATACGATGATGAAGTGAGCTTCTGGCTTTTAGACGGCGAATATAAAACCGCCAGTGCAGCCGAAGGCGGCGTTGGGGCTGTACAGAGATATTATAATGATGAGCCGGACATTTTAGACAGGCACCAATTATTCGGCAAAACCGAAATCATGAGCCGAACCGGCGAACAACTCTTAGCTTCTCTGAAAGTGGCAGTGCAAAGATAAAAAGAAGTTGTTAGTAACTCATAGTCTGAGTCACGAGAGACGAGTCACAAATATGTCAGTTCGCGGCAAAGTAAATTCATTTCTCGGCTCCCTTGCCGGCCTGCTGTTGATATTCAGCAAATCACATGACAGGCCGACCGCCGAGGACTTGCAACGGGCCGATTTCAAGACCAGCACTCAGCGGCTCGGAGTCTGTTTCAGCGAGCGGATTCGCAATGTCTTCCGATTCAAATGGCTAAAAAAGGTATAGATTGTGAATTTCACGTAAA
>CAZRNB010000014.1:0-24780 GCA_964601355.1 uncultured Pirellulales bacterium | reverse complement strand
TACGATTATTTTTATTTATTTTATTTGATAACCGGATAGTTCTCGGATATAATATTCGGACTTTAGGGCATATTCTAACGTCTCTCAAGAATATCCTCTTAAAGAAAACTGGGAGACAGAATTTTCGGCCATTAGCAGGCCAAAGGAGTACAGTAGTGAGTACAGGTGTTGTAAAGTGGTTTAATGGTAAGAAAGGCTTTGGATTTATCACGCCCGATGACGCCGGCGAAGACTTGTTCGTTCATCATTCGGAAATCAAAATGAACGGCTACGCCAATCTTGAGGAAGGCCAGAGGGTTCAGTTTGATGTCGGACAGGGCAAAAAAGGTCCTTGTGCGACCAACGTAATCCCTGTTTAATTCAGAACAGCAAGCCGGACAAACCAACGGGCTCCGCAAAACCGGAGTCCGTTTCATTTTGAAATTTAATCAGCCGGATAACCGATGAGCCCCTCAATAAACCCGTCACTTCGGCAGGCTTAGGGCAGGGTCGAAGGATGTGCCGACTGAATGTCGTCACTTGTCTATCGTCCTTCATCCTTAGTCTGTACCTGCTGTGTTGCACTAAAAGCCCTGCCTAAATAAAAAATGTTTAGCCCCCAATTTATTGGGGGGTTTCTTTTTCTCTGCAAGGTATTTGTTTATCGCAGCGGCGGCGATTCGGCCCTGCCCCCACAGCCACCAATTATTCATACAATCCTCGATTCCCGTCAAACAAATTTCGTCGCTCGTCGCTCGTGACTCGTCGCTCGTATTGCGGATATCGTGGAAAACAAGGCATAAACTTGCCCTGCCTGTCCCCGCCGACAGGCGTCCTGTGGAGAGCGCAGCCGAGGGAGCCGAAGGCTTGGAAATATTTGCCGGCTGCCGGGCTTTTAAACCTTGCGGCAGATAAAATGACGCTATTAACATGCCCCCAGCTATGAAGATAACAAAAAGAAACTTTTTCATAATAACAGAAAATTATACTACAATTAACCAATCCTTGTTAAATTATTCATTGACATTTTTCAGGAGCAATATAAGATTCAGCGCAGATAGCGGTTTCTAACGAAACAAAAGGAAAGGAGACCGGCTATGGTACGCAGATTGGCTTTAATCTTAGCGATATTTATGTTTGTGTTTCTCGTCTGGGCGTTATTTGTCGGCAGTGACGTCGTATCAATCACCATAAACGGGCGTCAAATCACCGGTCCTTTCGGCGCCGCGATTGGCGTATGGAGCTTTATATTGACGCTTGTAATCCTCTTTTGCGTAGCGATACTCCTGGCTTTTGTTCTTGCCGGGGTGGGACTTGTAATTCTTGGTAGTCTTGCTTTGGTTGGGCTTATTCTTGCAGGGATTGCACTTCCTTTTCTGCTGCCGCTATTGATTCCGTTATTTATCGTCTGGGTATTCTGCACTATTGTCTGCAGACTATTTTTTAAATAAACCCGCACTAAGATCGCATCCAAATGTGCCATCAGCTACGTGCAGGTAGTTTCTTGCTTTTGTGTCTTTCACCAGCGTCACTTCACCTTTTTTAGCAATATTTTCTTCTTCATAAATTATTTCAGGCCCGGCCTGGCCTGTCGGCCCGCTTGCAACGCCGTATCCGGAGTAGTACCTGTTGTTAGTCACTATGCAGTCATGCAGTCGATATTTCTGTTCATCGCCGGGTTTACGCATCCAGAAATACTCGCTGCCATTGACGATGTTATGGAGAAACTCAAAATCTTCAGCGGTCTGACACGTCCAAACGCCCGATATGTAAGCCCCATTCACAATACAATATTTCATCGAGCAACCTTTGCCTGCGATACCTGCTGTGCCGTCCCAGAAGACAACGCAGGCATTGCATTTATCAAAAATGCAGTGATCAACGACAAATCTGTCTCCGGTTGCCAGTGCAGCACAATAAATGTCAGATGTGTCTCTGTCGCCCACAAACATACACTGCGTCACAAGCAGGTCGTCAAGGTTTTCGCCTACCCGTTCGACGCAGCAGTGCCAGTTGTTCGATAAGGGATTGCCGAGAAACTTTAGCCCACGTATTGTGACATGACTAATTTTTATCTTGATGCTGTACGTCTCTGTCAGGACGCCGGGCTTATCCGGCTTTCGCGGGTCTTCGGTGGATAATATTATCGGCATCATCTCCTGCTTCCACTGTGGATCATCGGGCAATATATATGCTTCAATTGTGAGACGCTCTTTTTCAGTGTAAGGACGCTTGTTCTCAAATAATACACATTTGTCGAGGTTATATAAGCCCGTTGCTATCTTAATTGTAGTAGGACCAGGCTCTATTCTGCTATTAACCAGTATTGCCGCCTGATTTATTGTTCTGAGAGGTTTTTCTTCCGTGCCTGGATTTGCGTCACTGCCGTTTCCGCTATCTATATACAATGTCTCAGCAAACACATTTGAAGCCGACACAATAAAAACCAAACCTGCAAGGGAAAACCAAATTGCGTCCTTATAACTTTTCATAATGTTTTTTCTTCCTGACAAATTAAAGTGCGATTCTTATTGCGTCCAGTCGTGCTTTGGCATCCGGCTCGGAATCAAAAAATTTCCTGAGCTGCTCGCAGGGATATTCGCCACAATGAGCACAATTCTCAATTGTTCTTTCTCTTGCACATTTTCTTATTTTGCATTTTTTACAGCCCGAAAAAAGCCTTCCGTTTTTTTTCAGGCAACCATCACAGTCGGTGACATCCTCCGCCAGCATTTTCTGTTTGTAGACCTCGTTGATTTTCTTTGCAATCTCAGCCCTCATTTGGCGTTGCTTCTTTATGTCCTGCTCTCTTGTTGCTAAATAGATGGGGCAAGTATTACAGACCAAACCACAATAAGCGATTTTATCGTTCATATTCTTTTATTAATCTGATCTGTAGAAAAGAGTTCAAGATGTCATTTCGAGCGAGCCGTAGGCGGGTCGAGAAATCTACTTTGTGTGCAGATTTCTCCACTTCGTCCCGATGTATCGGGACTTCGGTCGAAATGACGGTGGTCTTTTCTACAAAGCATTCTTAACCTCCAGCAGAATTAGAGCTTGCTTTTTATCTCATCTAATCGCCTCTTTGTTTCCGGGGCCAACTGGAATATCTTTTCGAGCCTTTCGCAAGCGTATTGGTCGCAATGTGCACAATTATCGATACTCTTTTCCTTTCCGCACTTTCTTACTTCGCACACTTTACAGTGCTTAAAGAGAGGCTTACTGTCTGATAAACAGCCGCGGCAATTTATCTCTTCCAGCTTAATATCTACCTTATATTCCTTGTACCAGAGTTCCGCGACTTCCTTTCTTTTTTTGTCGTCATTATGTTTGGTTGCAATAAACGCGCCGCATTCGTTGCACAACAAACCACAAAAACTTACTATTTCATTCATTTTCGTACCTCTTTTTTATGATAAATCTATCTTAAAAGGCAGAGTCAGGTGCAGCCTTATTGTCTTTTCTAAGGATGCAGCAAGCCAACGTTTAACAGATGTTGCCTCTCCCAAAGATGCGAGGATATCATGGTCTATATTTTTGGTTGTCTTGCGACCCTTCCAAAAAGCTCTAAGTGTATTCGAAATAATCTTCAACCTGTCACAAAGGGGGCTTAGCTTGATATTTCGCGCACAGCATGCATACGGCTTGTCCGGGTGGAGGTCTCCACCAATTGCCTTGAGAATAATAACAAGACCGCCGACAAAGTCCCAGTGACACGGCATTAGGATATCTATAGCCATAGCCATGGATACATCTGATCTTCGGCCATCCACTGTATCATGTATGATTGTCTTCCTGGTTTGCTCTAAAAAAGTCAAGTCATCTTTGTAATACTCTCCCGCCGATTTCGCTTCCGGCTCACCATAATCTCCGAGGTTCAAGGCCAATCTATGATAACGCCGACTCGGGTTCAGAGCTTCGGTTATTCTATCGACAATTCGCTGCACCTGCCAAATCTTAAGAGGGGTCGGCTTTCCAACGAAGCTTATAAGCTTTCTTGCCGGAATGCCGCCGACATTTAAATTCATGACTTTAATAGCTGGATTTTTGCACCAGCGTAAAAGTATGCTGTGAGCGTTTTGCAATTCCTTTTTGCGTTTTGGCGGCCGTGCCTTAGATTCCTTCGGGCAGCGTCCCGTACATAAGGCCTTGATAATACGCTCCGCTTCTTTGTCAGCCTCGTGATAACATGCCTCGAACCGCGTGATAAGCTGCCTTATAGCTACTATCTTATCATCTAACGGAGCGATAGAGTCTTCCATGGCATCAATCGCCATCAGTTCTTTATCCTCAAGAAAACTCTTGTCATCGGGTGCATAACAATTCTGCCACCAGGTTCTTAGATTTGTGCTCATTTTATTAACTACTTTCCCATCGGATGTGTTTGAATGAGTTTCCTATAGACGACTTCGATAGTATCGACCATTGTATGTGGTGCAAACTTTTCTTTTACGAATTCTCTCCCCTGTGTGCCAAGCTGTTCTCGTAAATCCTTGTTCGTTATCAATTCGGCACAGGCCTTTGTCAACTGATCGACATTCTTCTCGTCAGGGCGGAGCCTGCCGGAGCACGGCGGCTCAATCAATCGGCCGGTGTTTTCATTTACTACTTCTCTTGCACCGTCAACATCAAAAGATATGGCTGGTTTCCCGCAGAGCATCGCCTGCGGCAGAGTTCGTGCAAGACCCTCTCGCAGCGAGCAGTGCACAAGTATATCCGAGGATTGTATTGCAAGCGGAATCTGGCTCGGCGGTAATAGACCTGTGAATTTGATTTTGTCTGCCAAGCCTAATTGCCGAACCTGCCGTTTATAATTGTCGGACAAATTACCGTCGCCTACAAATAACCAAGTGACATTTTGAAACTGTTCTGAAAGCTGCTTGGCCGATTCAATTATATAATCGTGTCCCTTGAGCATAAATAGCCTTGCGATAGTAATAAGAACGATTGAATCCTCCGGGATTTCGTATTTGTGGCGGAAATCTTTTATTTGCTCTTGCGGAATTGGCTGCAAAAAAGCATCTTCCTCGATAGCCGAATATGCAGTGACATACTGCTGCGGTTCACCAATGCCGGCTGTAAGAGCCTGACTTGTCATAGCATCGGCGACACTTATGAAAAAATCCGTTCGCCTGGCAGCGGATTTTTCGACAGAGATGTAGAATTTATTCAGCAAATTGCTTTGATAAGGATGAAAGGCCAGGCCGTGAATTGTATGCACTATTTTAGGTCTATGTGGTCTTGCCGTGTCATTGCGAGGAGTCCCGATATATCGGGACGACGAAGCAATCTCAAGCTCATGGACGAGATTGCCACGGCCTGCTTTGCAGGCCTCGCAATGACAAAGGCCGTGTGCCGCGAATCTGCCTAATATACCTGCTTTTGCCGAGTGTGTGTGAACGATGTCAGGCTGAATATCTCGGAGATGCTTCTTAATCTTTTTATAACTTATGAAGTCTTTTATCGGCTCGACAGCGCGTCGAAGCTCATCAATCACTATGACCTTGTACTTTTGATTTTTTGTCTGGTTGAAGAGCTCACCCTCGGGGCCTATGGCCGGGCCTGTGATGAGCGTGACATCATGTCCCCGTTCTGCAAGCAGTTTGCAGGTTATGAGCGTATTTTCCTGTGCCCCGCCGAGAATAAGCCGTGTTATAATATGGACGATTTTCATATAAAGAAAGAATTAAGAATGTAGAATTTAGAATGTAGAATTTCTCAATTCTTAATTCTCAATTCTAAATTTTGCAATTCTGTCTCCTGTATTCTTTTTTAGTATTCAATCTGAATTAAACACAGTCCTGCTGCGGGTGCAATCGGTCCTGCTGCCCTTCGGTCTCTTGCCTGTAAAATCTCGCTCATTTTTTCTACTTTCCATCTGCCGATGCCGACCTCAACGAGCGTTCCGACGATATTTCTGACCATATTATATAAAAAGCTGTCGCCTTGCACATCGATATAAATCCAATCGTTCTCGTATTGCGTATTGCGTATTGCGTATTGCATATTGTCATTCCCGCGAAGGCGGGAATCCACCTCTTCTTTGCTTAATGAGGTGACATCACAGCGAAAGATTGTTCTCACCTTATTCTCCCGCTTATCGTCTGCCGTTGCGAATGATTTAAAATCCATTGTACCAACCAGCACCTTGGCTGCCTCAGACATCGCAGCGACGTCGAGCCTTGCCGGCAAATGCCAGCAGTGTCTTATCTGCAGCACAGGCGGAACCTTGCCGGTATAGATGGTGTATCGATATAGCTTGCTCTTTACATTGCCGATAATATCAAAGCCAAGCGGAATCTCAACAGCCTCAAGAACGGCAATATCCGAAGGGAGCCTGTCATTGATTGCTTTTGCGAGGTTCTCGGTCGGGATTGGCGAATCGATCTGGATTAGAGCGGCCTGTCCGACGGCGCTGACGCCGGCATCTGTTCTGCTGGCTCCGCAGATTCTTACTTTCCAGCCGATTAGCTCGCTTATAGCTTTAGCAAGCTCACCCTGGATAGTTCTTCGTTCCGGCTGATTTTGCCAGCCGTGGTAGTCACTGCCGTCGTACGAAATTGTTAGTTTAATATTGCGAATAGGCATTGAAGAAAAAGGTAGGGTGGGCTTCCTGCTCTGCGAAGTAGCACTTCGCTACGTAGCACGAGTTGGCCCACCAATAATGTGATGGTGGGGCACCCGTTTCGGCGAAGGCCGAGCCGTAGCCGGAAGCCCCACCCTACATTAAAGTAATTTCTCAGCAATTTGAATGGCGTTCAGTGCTGCTCCTTTTCGCAGCTGGTCGCCGGCGATCCATATATTTATGCCCCGATTCTCCGGTATGGATTCGTCCTGCCGAATTCGTCCGACAAAGATGTCGTCTTTGCCGGTCGCATCGATAGGCATTGGAAAACGATTATGCTCACGGTCGTCCAGAACCGAGACGCCTGGCGCAGTGCTTAAGAGGTCTCCGGCCTCATCCGGCGTAATTGGGTCGGTAAATTCAAGATTTATACTCTCGCAGTGCGTCCTGAATACCGGAACGCGAATGCACGTGCAGGTAATTGCAATATTGGGACAGTCGAAAATCTTTCTGGTCTCGCGGACCATTTTTATTTCTTCTTCATTGTAACCGTTCGGCCCGATCGCCGAATTATGGCTAAAAAGATTAAACGCCAACTGGTACGGAAAAACTTTGCAGGTCGGCTTTTTGCCGTCGAGTATCTCGCGTGTTTGATTTTCCAGCTCGAGCATCGCCTGCGTACCTGCCCCGCTTGCCGCTTGGTAGGTGCTGACGACCATTCTCTTTACCGGATTGGCCTTATGCAGCGGCCAAACCGGCACGATGCCGATGATCGTCGAGCAGTTCGGATTGGCGATTATGCCTTTATGCTCCTTGATTTTCTGCGGATTTATTTCCGGTATAACCAGCGGCGCATTCGGGTCCATCCTGTACGCCGAGCTATTATCAACAACTACTGCGCCGGCTTCAACGGCCGCCGGGGCAAATTCCCTGCTTCGCGAAGCACCGGCGCTGAAAAGCGCTATATCAACCCGATTGAAGCTGCTTTTGGTCATCTCTTCAACGGTATATTGCTTGCCTTTGAACTCGATTTTCCTGCCGGCCGAACGGCTGCTTGCCAGAACTTTCAGCGAATCAAAGGGAAAGTCCCGTTCTTCTATGATTTTCAGAAATTCCTGTCCTACTGCACCTGTTACTCCTGCTATGGCCAAATTTGGACCCATTCTAAAATCTCCTAAATTATTTTAAACGACAGAGGTTCTCTGCACAGCATAGCTTGCTCCATTACATAATACAAGGGCAGCCGAACAGGACTGCCCTTTTGTAATGTACAAAAAACCAATATTGGATAAAAATTATATCTTCTCTGTCGTAAAAATGCAATAGTCCTTTGCTAATAAATATAATTTATTCTACTACTAGGCCAGAGGTCCGTCTCCGCCAGATTTCGGCCATTATCGATGCCGTGATAATGCAGATGAACACAAAAGCCGCCGCCGGCATCGCGGCCTCCTCTCCGAAATGCTTCATCGCCAGCACCATTCCAAGTCCGGCATTTTGCATGGCAACCCCAATCGCCAATGTTCGCCTTCTGGCCTCTTCCATTCGAAAAGCTGCACCCACGCCATAGCCGGCCACTAATCCAAAGATATTTAATGTGAGCGAAGCTGCCAAAATCAGCCCCGTCATTTGGGACAGCCGGTCTTTATTCATAGCTATCACCAGCGAGCAAATAAATACGATAAACGTCACCGATAACGCCGGAAAAATCGGCAGCACTTTTTCAATCTTTTCCTTGAGGTAATACCTTACCCCAAATCCTGCAAATAACGGCACTATCACTATCTTGACGACGCTGAGCAATATCTGCCAGAAAGGCACTTCCAGCCGCGACCGTGCTAAAAGAAGCGTCAAGCCAGGCGTCACCAACGGGCATATTAGCGTTGAAGCTGTCGTCAGTGAAACCGAATAAGCCGCATCGGCTTTGGCGATATAACATATCACGTTGCTTGACATCGCATCCGGAGCGGCTCCTGTCAGAATCAATCCGACCGCTGCCTCTTTCGGCAGATTAAATAGTTTTGCTATTGCAAAAGCACCGAACGGCATAATGGTATATTGAGCGAGAGTGCCTATCAGCACGATGGACGGTTTGGCCGCTATGCGTTTGAAATCTTCGGTTTTTAGCACCACGCCGATGCCGAACATCGTTAAGGCGAAGAACCAGTCCATCCCGGGGCTTAAGGCCGTGAAAGGTTTTGGAAACAGGTACGCCAGTATGCCGAAGGCGATTACCCAGACGGCGAAGTACTTTGTATAAAAAGACAGAATTTTATCCAGCATAACGCTTATTAGTATAAATACGCCGCTATTGAATTAACAACGCAAAAATGTTTAGCCACCAAGTTTATCTGGGGGTTTTTTATCCGGTATTTTCTACGACGATTTTTTATATTGGCAATTGACACGGCGGCTCATCGTGGATAAAAACAGTTAGGCGTGAGAGTTAAGCAAATGTTGTTTGGGGATTTTGGGAGGTGTAAAATGCGAGTAATAGAATTCTTGGATAAAGAGGGTGTCCGCTACGAGCAAACCCTCCATAAGCCGAGCTTTACGGCACAGCACATGGCGGCAGAGGAGCATGAGCGGGGCAGATACGTTGCCAAGCCGGTGGTCGTCAAAGCCGATGGCAAGTGTGTAATGTGTGTTCTTTCAGCGTGCTACAAGATCGACCTGCGTAATTTAAAAAGCCAGTTGGGTGCCAAATCGCTTGAGCTGGTCGAAGAAGACCGGATGGGAAAGCTCTTTCCCGACTGTGAGCTTGGTGCGGAGCCGCCTTTTGGCAATTTGTATGATATGCCCACCATTATGGATAAGGCCCTGGAGAAGGACGACCATATCATATTCCAGGCCGGCTCGCATGAAAAAGCGATACGGATGAGCATGAAGGACTACCGTAAGCTGGTTGCACCCGAGGTGCTTGAATTTAGCTACCGTATGACTTCGTGATCAGAAGTCAGTATAAGGGTCAGAATATTCTATGAAAGTTTGTAGTTCGTAGTTCGTTGTTCATCGATGAACTATGAACTGATAACCACGAACAAATCTGCGGGTAAAAGACCCCACATCAACAAGAGTTTCTCTTGACTTGCAGATACCAAGCGGATAATTGGTGACACCTATGAATAAAAACCTTGTTGTTTATCAATGCCTGCGAATAGGGTTTGTCCGCCTCGGCGTGCTGTGCATATTAATGATAGTGCAAGCTGGCTGGGCTAAATCCAATGTTGAATCTGCCGAGATGGAAAAACAACGGGTGATAGTGCTGACGGATATTACCAACGAGCCGGATGACGAGCAGTCCATGGTGCGTTTCCTTGTCTATTCGAACGAATACGATATCGAAGGCATGATTGCTACCACGTCCGTCTGGCTAAAGGATAAGGTTCGTCCGGACAAGATTCGAGAGCGGGTGGAGGCTTATGGCCAGGTTCGAGACAACCTTTTAAAACATACTTCCGGGTATCCAGCCACGCAACACCTGCTGGACGTGATCAAATCGGGTTGTCCCGAATTCGGCATGGAGGGAGTAGGCCCGGATAAAAGCTCCGAAGGCTCTCGGCTTATTATCAAGGTGGTTGATAAGCCGGATGAAAGGCCGCTTTGGATTAGTGTCTGGGGCGGGGCCAACTGTCTGGCCCAGGCGCTGTGGGAGGTCAGGAATACCCGCAGCCAGGATGATCTGGACGCGTTAGTATCCAAGCTGCGGGTTTATACCATCTCCGACCAGGACGACTCCGGCCGTTGGATGCGGATCACGTTTCCGAAGCTGTTTTACATCGTGACGCCCAGCAGTGTGGATAATACGGAATATTATAAGGCGACCTGGACCGGAATTTCTGGTGATCGCCGTTATGGAAATGCACCGATGCACAAATTTGAGCTGGTCGATAATCCCTGGATAGAGAAGAATATCATCGAAAACCACGGCCCGCTGGGCGCACTATATCCCAAGCTAAAATATATCATGGAAGGCGATACCCCATCTTTCTTCAACCTGATCAACAACGGTTTAGGAAGCTATATCAGTCCGTCTTATGGCGGATGGGGCGGCCGTTACGTTCTTCATCAAACTTATGCTGAGACGCGGCCAATCTGGACCAATGCCAAAGGGAGCCAGGATACCGTCACGGCAGAAAATGGCTTGTCTTATACATCCGACCAGGCAACGATTTGGCGTTGGCGCCAGGCTTATCAAAACGATTTTGCCGCCCGGATGGACTGGTGTGTTGCTGATACATTTGACAAGGCCAATCATAATCCCGTTGCATTATTTCAGGATGATAAGAGCAAAGCAGTGAAATTTATGAGAGTAAAATCCGGTCAGCGCGTGGATCTCAGTGCAGAAGGGACTTATGATCCGGACGGCAACAAAGTATCCTGCAACTGGTTTGTCTATAACGAGGCGGGAGACTTTAGAGATACTATCGATATTATAAACAGCACATTGCCGCAGGCATACTTTATTGCTCCTGAAGTAAAAGAACAGGTCTCAATCCACGTCATTCTGGAAGTCAAGGATAACGGGATACCCTGCTTATATAGTTATCGAAGAATCATTTTTACTGTTGAAGGCATATAAAATGAGAAACACATTGATCACCGGTATGCTGCTTATTTGTATCTTGGTAGTGGCCGTTTGCGTGCATGTCAACAAGGCTTATGGGAGAAGTCAAGGAATAACGAATTCCTCGACCAGTCCCCACGGTAAGCTCGCCAGTGTCGATATCAACGATGTGCGGTGGACTAAAGGTTTCTGGGCAGAAAGGTTTGATTTATGCTACAAGGTTATGATCCCAAATATGTGGCAGCTTCTGGAAGACCCCAATACCAGCGGCGCTTATGACAACTTTCTTATTGCTGCCGGATTAAAAGAGGGAAGACATAGAGGGCCGAAATGGCATGACGGCGATTTCTATAAGTGGCTTGAAGCGGCTGCTTTCGTATATGGGGTGACCAAAGACCGGAAATTTGATCGACTAATGGATCAGATCATTGATGTGATCGGCAAAGCCCAGCGCGAGGATGGTTATATTCACACGCCGGTAATAATACTCCAGCGTAGTCAAGCTCCGGGTGCTGCGGAGTTCAAAGACAGGCTTGATTTTGAGACCTACAACATGGGGCATTTGATGACCTGCGCGTGCATTCATTATCGCGCCACGGGTAAGACCACGTTGTTGAATATAGCCAAAAAGGCCGCTGATTTTCTTTACACGTTGTATAAGAAATCGCCGCAGGATTTGGCGAACAATGCTATATGCCCCTCTCACTATATGGGCGTTATTGATATGTACCGGACCACCGGCGATCCTAAGTATTTGGAATTAGCAAAGGCCCTTATTGACATTCGTGACCTCGTCAAAGACGGCACAGATAACAATCAGGATAGAATCCCATTTCGTTCACAAACCAAGGCTGTCGGCCATGCCGTCAGGGCGAACTATCTCTACGCCGGAGCTGCCGATGTTTATTCAGAGACGGGCGATAGCTCTTTGCTGACGGCACTGGAGGCTATATGGCGTGACGTTGTCTATCGGAAAATGTACGTTACCGGCGCTACGGGCGCTTTGTATGACGGCGCTTCGCCAGATGGCTCAAGAGACCATGAGTCTATCCAGCTTGTTCATCAGGCTTACGGCAGGGCGTATCAATTGCCTAACATCACGGCGTACAACGAATCGTGCGCAACGGTTGGCTTTGTTTTGTGGAACTGGCGCATGCTGCAAGTCACCGCGCAGGCGCGCTTCGCCGATGTTCTCGAGCTGGCACTTTATAACGGAGTGCTTTCAGCGATCAGCCTCGATGGGAAGAAGTTCTTCTATACCAATCCGCTTCGGGTAGTTGACGATTTGCCTTTTGAGCTGCGCTGGTCACGGAATCGAGAACCTTATATAAGCTGCTTTTGCTGCCCTCCGAACGTGGTTCGCACAATTGCCGAGGTAAGTAGATTTGCTTACAGCATCTCGGAGGAAGGAGTGTGGGTCAATCTCTACGGCAGCAACGTGCTTGACACCGAGCTTTACGATGGGTCCAGGGTCAAGCTAACAGAACAAACCGATTATCCGTGGGACGGGATAATCAAGATATTACTTAAAGATGTACCCACGAAGGAGTTTTCGGTATTTCTTCGCATCCCCGGCTGGGCGAATGGTTCTATTGTGAAAGTCAACGATAAGCTCGCAGGTGATAATCTGAAAACAGAACAGTATTTTGAAGTCAAACGAATGTGGTCAACTGGTGACATAATCGAGCTTGTCCTGCCGATGCCGGTGCAATTGATTGAGGCGAATCCTTTAGCCGAGGAAATCCGCAGCCAGGTGGCTATCAAACGTGGGCCGATTGTATATTGTCTGGAGTCCGTTGACCTGCCGGATGACGTGAAGATAACAGATGTAGCCATTCCACCTGCAATCAAACTCACAAGACATTTCGATACGGACTTGCTAGGAGGCGTCATTGTTCTGCAAGGCAAGGCCCATATTCTTGCCGGGGATGAGTGGGGCGAGTCACTCTACCGTCAGGTAACAAAAAATAAGCCCAAATCTATTAACATTCGTTTGATTCCTTACTATACCTGGGGCAATCGGGGCAAGTCCGATGCTACTCTGCGAAGCACGAGGATGACGGTTTGGCTGCCGCTAAGATAAACGCGGGCCCGTTCGGCTTTTCTCAGGGTAAACTCCGCGCAAGAATCTCTGCTGCAAATTGCGCTTATACGTCGGAGCGGAAATGAGATTGCTTCGTCGCTTTACTCCTGGCATTGACTTATGGCTGCAATCAGCATCATCTACGACCGAGCAGTGACGCCGTAAACCACATGTTCCCCTGATTATACAGGCTGGTTTGTACTAAAAAGCGATACGGATGAGTATGAAGGACTATCGAAAGCTGTTTGCACTAAAGGTGCTGGAGTTCATTTACCGAATGGCGTCATAATTGATATCGTTATTCCATGGACTATTCTACCAAAATGCTTAAAACTCTAAAGAACCGACTTGGGATAATACTTTATATACACAAAAATTTAGCGTATCATGTTTTGTGCGATGGTTAGGTCAGAGGTTTACTATAGCTATTCTGACCTCTCGTTGGTTCGGTTTGGTACAGAAAAAAATAAAAAAAGCTAAAAATTTTCTTGTAAGTCTGCAATTCTTCCAACAAAATACCAGAGTGAGAAAGTAATTTCACGACAAAAGGTGAGATTAACCCGAGCAAAAAGGAGTAAATGAATGGAGCTTGGGAATACGGATGGAACCAATCAGTCTGGTTCACTAAAGAGCAGACTGAAAATAATCGGTATTATAGCTGCGATCTTTTCTGTTTGTAGCGCTTCCAGCAGCCAAATTTATAAATTCTTTGAGCAGAAGGTATTCCCCTCCTGGGTAAAGTCCTCCCCCATCTTAGCTCCCATTGCGATTACAGTTCTTCTCTTCCTCATCCTACTGGTGGTATTCACTATCGTAGGGTTTTTGATTGACCGTCGTGCACTCGCGGCATTTCAGCGTATTTCCGAGAAGAAGAAGGCCGAAAAGGAGAGGGACCTTGCCGAAAAACGGAGGAAGAATAGGACCGCTGCCGGCAGATGGTTAGAGAAGCAATGCGAGTTGCTTGTAAGATTCTGTGTCTGCAGATTCGTCAATGAGTTGAACATTGAACTACAATATCTCCAAAAGATTACCGATGAAAAACGCGAGTGCAGTACTGTCGGTTTGAACCATTTGGCTGAACTCTGTCGCCTTGCCAGGGATTACAGCCCGATTTGTAATCTCCAAGAACATCCGAGAGTTTTGGCAGCCCTTCAAGGTAACGCTGAAGAACAAGCGATCAGAGAGCTATGCATTATCATAACTCAGAGTTTTGATAAGACATATCAGCTACTCGTGAAGGCAGGAGATCAAAAGCTGCTTTGTATCCACAAGGTCGATGTGCTAAGGGAGGACGTTACAGACCATATTATACAACTCAAAAGGATTGCAACTGACTTACAGAAGGTGTAGTATGGTGCAGCAAAATTAGGCTACTTTGATCCAAAGGCAACCGTTTGAACATGTTGTTTGGCTGTGATGAATCAACCAAATAGGCAAATTGGAGATTTCTGGGTGAAGAGCATTGTCGAACGAAGCATACGGGATGTTTCTCGCGCCGGACTTCCGCTAAAAATAATCGGATGTGAAATAGATCTCGAGAAAGAGTACGACGAACGTATCGGAAAGGGTAACGAAAAGGCATTTATGAACTTTCGAATCTTATTATGCGTATTTAGAGATATTTGTTCATTATTTGTCAGAGATGAAGAGTTGGAAGCAGCACTTCCATGTGTGCTGGGTGGCAGCAAAGTTGTTGAGGTCCGAGAAACTGTTAGGCAAAAACTCTTGAAGATTATGCAGTTGCTTGAGGATAATAGTGAGTTGAACGAGAGCTCCATGAAATTGCGAATCGTTGAGATCAGCAAGACTATTTGTGAACTGCGAGGTGAAAGCTTTCCTCGGCTATTAGAGCTTCTCACGGCCGTGAAAAAAACCTTAGAAGATGAAGAATGAAATTAAGGAGATATTACTGATGCTGGAATCTAAAGATCTCATTGACATGTGTAAGAACTGGATTTCTGAGCTTGAAGAAGCAATGAAGCAAGAACTTGGTAAGGACATGTGCGAAGCCTGTCGTATGATTATTAGTATCCTTTCGTTGTTATGGGCATATTTCCCAGGTTCAGATGTTGAAGAACTTACAAAGGAAGCAGAGAGCAAATTTAATGAATCTGTTGCACACCTTGGCATCATGCTGGAAAGAAAAACTAACAGCGAAAGTAATGATTACCTTGAGTTGTACAGACGGAATATCCAAATGCGATTGGATACATTGGGAATACTTCCCAAGGAAGCGTGCGAGGTACACAGTTCATAGGAGTCTGGCGTAGACTAATAATATCTAATAGACAGTCTCTTTTGCCTTAGCAGATTCCGGCCAGCCCAATCATAACAGCGATTGGATTTTGAGAGCGGACAATAGAATCAGGTATGATGAATCGTGATAATATTCTATAAGCAGTAAATACAAGAATCTTTAACAGGCTGTATCATTGGCAGGTCTGCTTGTAATTCGGTTGCATCGGCTTGTATATGTATAAACCGAAGTGGGCTAAATATTTTATTAGATTTCTTCGTCAATCCAGCCGAGAAGCTCCTTGACCTCATCGAGGGTAATGTCACCCATGTGAGCAATGCGGAAAGTTACGTCTTTAAGCCTGCCGTAGCCGTTTCCAAAAAGGGTGTTGTGCTTCTGCTGAACGGCCTTGATAACATCGCCAACGTTGATGCTGCGTGTATTCTTGATTGTTGTCAAAGTATTTGAAGCATATTTTTCATCGCAAAGAAGCTCAAATTTCTTTTTGGCCCAGCCTCTTACAAAATCGCCCATTTTTTTGTGCCTTTTCCAGACGTTTTCCATACCCTCTTTCAGCAATTTGTGGCACTGGTAGTTAAGGGCCATAATATGCGGTATAGACGGCGTTGTCGGCGTCTGGTTCTTCTCGTTACTCTTTGCAAATTGCTGGAAGTCAAAGTAGTAGCCTCTGCCGGGGACGTTTTTGCTTTTTTGTAAAGCCCGATTGCTGACGGCTACTACGGCCATTCCCGGCGGAATTGCAAAGCACTTCTGCGTAGAGGCAAGAGCCACATCCCAGCCAAGCTCATCGAATTTCAAGGGAAGTCCAACCATGCCGCTGACCGTATCAACAAAGACCAGCACATCAGGATATTTTTCCTTCATCATCCGGCTGATTTCCTCGACCGGGTTGGTCAGACCAGTGCTTGTTTCGTTGTGGATTAGTGTAATAGCGGCGTATTTGCCTGCCCCTGCGTCTCCCGACGCAAGTCGGGGCAGCGGGCCGGACGCGAGCTTTTCATCTATCATTTCGGGTAGTGTTGGTTTTCCCCACTCGACTTTCAGCACATCGACGTTTTTGCCGCAGTCTCTTGCTACGTCGGCCCACTTGTCACTAAATGCGCCGCAGCAGGTGCAAAGCACCGTTTCATTGGGAGCAACGCAGTTGCGTATAGACGCTTCCCAGCCGCCGGAGCCGGAGCTTGTAAATAGAAAAACATTTTGATTTGTGAAGAGTATCTTTTTCAGCATGCCGACAGTTTCTTCCTGCAGTTGAGCATACTCTTTGCCGCGATGTCCCAATGTCGGACGCGCTAATTGCTGCAAAACATCCTCATTAACTTTTACCGGGCCAGGGATAAACAGCCTGGGCGGATTTTTCCAATCTACCATTTTTACACCTCCAAAAAATACGTTATAGTTTTTGAATTACCAAACCTGTGTACATCTTAGGATAAAAATAGGTTGACTTATGCGGCATCCTTTCGCCGGCGGCGGTTACTTTTTGTAATTGCTGCATTTTTACCGGGTTCATAAGGAAAATCGCCTGCTTTTGGCCGGTGTCCACCATCCTAATCGAATCATCGATAGCGTCAGGAACTCCTTTTACAAATTCAACATTTCCGTTTTTAGTTACTTTTTGGTCATCGATACCTAAAAGTTTTTCAAGAACAAGTTTGTGTAGAACGGAAACATCAAGTGACTTCCAGATGGCACTTTTATCCGTCGCAGCCGAATCCATAGCTCGTTTGTTTTTCAATACGGCTGCGTAAAAAGATTTGCCGCCGCAGTAGATACCGAAAGCGTTTCTGTGGTTATTGCACTCTGTTTCCATTTGTGTAATCATCTTCTGTTTTGCGCCGGCCTCGGCGCCGCCGGAGTCAAACGGCAGCCTCGTAACCTCGAAGTTTTCTTTAAGGCCCGTTATTAATTTTTCAACATTAAAGTTTTCGACGTTGCCGAGAATACGATGAGTAGCCAATAGCTTCAGTCCTTCCTGGTTGATATTTGTAAAAGACAGCATCTGATACCTGGCTGCCGGATTGGAGCTTTCCTTGGAATAGGTCAGGCCGGTCGTGTAACGGTGGTGGCCGTCGGCTATAATGCAGCTTTTATCGCACATCATTTTTGCTATTGCGTCAATATCTTCTTTGGCAGTTATTGTAAAAAGACGGTGACGTACATTCTCATCGTCAACGAAGTCGATAAGGGGTCGGGGGTCAGGGGTCGGGGGCAATCTGATCCCTGATCCCTGATCCCTGATCCCCGCGTTTTCAATAATTTTCTCTGCAATTTTTTTCTTGTCTTCATAAAGCATAAACACAAGGCCGAACCTTGCTGCGGTCGCCCTGCAGAGATTGAGCCGGTCGGTCATTGGTTTTTCAAAGACCTCTTCATGAGGCCTGACTTTGTCGCCGAACTCTTCCAGCTTAGTCAAAGCAATGAAGCTCAGGCGCTGATAGGTCGTTTCAGCTAACGGGAAATCCTGGATATAGCCGTAAATAGCTTCTTTGGCATCCTGTTTAAGGACGCCGGTTTTTATCCATTGGTTCAGGTAGTCAGCGGCTCTGGTATATTGATTATTATGCTCATTATCGGACGGTGTGGTTTTGCCTTTGGTTATCCGCACGATATTATATTCACTTTTTTCATAGAGCTGCTGCTGTAAGGCTGGATCGATTATGTCAAAAGGAGGGGCGATGCAGTTGCCCACATCGCCGACGATCCTCGGATCGAACCTAAATCCTTTGAAAGGCCTAATTTCCATACTTACAGCTCTATGACTTAAATTAACGTACACGATTGCCAAAGATTAAAAAGGTAAGGAATAATACTAAAGAAAAGCTCTATTGTCAAAGGGGCACGTTAAAAAGAAGTGAATCCCAGTTATACAATATAACTATTCTGATTTAGCAATGGCGGATTCGCTTTTTTGAGCCGCCGCGAGGCGGGATCCCTCCGGCTCTTTAGCTTCAAAGCCTTCAAACTTCAGGTTTTCCTCATCCTGCACGTCAATCTTAATAAGATTTTTGCCCTTGAATTTGCCTGACAGCACGGCTTCGGAAAGCGGATCTTCTATATAATGCTCAATCGCTCTTCGCAGAGGTCTGGCTCCGAATTCAGGATTGTATCCTTTGTCGATAAGGAACTCTTTAGCCTGCTCGGTCAATTCCAATTTCAAGCCATGTTCGACCAGTCGCTTGAATACTTTAGCAAGCTCATAATCAACGATAGTCTGCAGGTTTTCCCGCGTCAACGCCTTGAAGACTATCACATCATCAACTCGGTTTAGAAATTCGGGTCTAAAGTGACGCTCGACCTCTTTCTGAAGGATCTCTTTCATCTTTTCATAAGTTGCTTCCGGGGTTTTTTTGCCGAAGCCGAATCCGCCCTGGTTTTTGATAAGCTCAGCGCCGATATTGCTGGTCATAATAAGGACGATATTCTTAAAGTCGATGCTTCGACCAAAGCTGTCGGTGAGCCTGCCCTCGTCCATGATCTGCAGCAATATGTTATAGACATCCGGATGTGCCTTTTCTATTTCATCCAGCAGCAGCACCGCATAAGGCCGACGTCTGACTCTTTCGGTTAATTGTCCACCCTCTTCGTAACCGACATATCCGGGAGGAGCACCCACTAATCGGCTTACATTGTGCTTCTCCATGAATTCGCTCATATCCAGTCTGATGAGCGAATTTCTGTCGCTGAACATAAACTCCGCCAGAGCCTGTGCAAGCAGTGTTTTTCCAACGCCGCTGGGGCCAAGTAATATGAAGCAGCCCATCGGACGATTCGGGTCCTTCATTCCGCTTCTGGAGCGTCTTACCGCTTTCGCTACGGCGATGATAGCCTCATCCTGTGAAACGACAGTTCTGTGCAGCTCTGCTTCAAGCTCCAGCAGTCTCTGAGTCTCTTTTTTCTCTAATTTCGTCAGAGGCACACCGGTCATATTGCTGACTACTTCGGCGATCACTTCGACATCCACCACGCCGGTTGCCTCTTTATTTTCTTCGTACCATTTCTTTTGCAGTTGTGCTTTCTCATCCAAAAGCTGTTGAGCCTCATCCCTCAAGGCGGCTGCCCGCTCGTAGTCGGCGTTTCTGACCGCCTCGTCTTTTTCCCGCTGGAGTTTTTCAATTTTTTCTTCGACCTCCGTCAGGTCCGGCGGGATAGTCATATTCTTAAGACGAACTCTTGCACCGGCTTCATCTATTACGTCTATCGCCTTGTCTGGCAGACACCTGCCCGTTATATATCTGGTGGACAGCTCGACCGCTTGGAAAAGGGCCTCATCGGAGAATCGAACTCTGTGATGTGCTTCATAGCGGTCCCGGAGACCTCTGAGTATTTCGAGGGTCTCTTCCTTTGAAGGTGGTTCAACAATTATTGTCTGAAATCGTCTCTCAAGGGCGCCGTCTTTCTCAATATATTTTCTGTACTCGTCGAGCGTAGTAGCGCCGATACAGTGCACTTCACCACGTGCAAGAGCGGGTTTTAATACGTTTGCGGCGTCTATGGCGCCTTCGGCGCCGCCGGCACCAACAAGAGTATGGAGCTCGTCAACGAATAAAATAACATTGGCAGCCCGTTTGACCTCGTTAATCACGGCCTTTATTCGCTCTTCAAACTGTCCACGATATTTTGTGCCGGCCACCATCATTGCCAGGTCCAGCACTACGATGCGTTTATCCTTGAGCAGCTCCGGCACCTGTTTGTGTATTATTTGCTGACTCAACCCCTCCACGATAGCGGTTTTGCCGACGCCTGCTTCGCCCAACAGAGCAGGATTATTTTTTGTGCGTCTGCATAGTATCTGTATCAGCCGTTCTATTTCTCTTTTCCTGCCGATGACGGGGTCGAGCTCGCCGTCGGTGGCCAGCTGCGTAAGGTCTCTGCCGAAACTATCGAGCGCAGGAGTCTTGCTTTTTGGTTTTCGGCCTGCCGTAGGCCCCATCTTCATCCCTAAGCCGCTGGGGCCGTCATCCACGCCGGCGCCGAGCAGATTTAATACCTCCTGCCGAACATCCTCCAGCTTTAAGCCCAGAGCCATAAGGACCTGAGCCGCTATTCCTTCGGTCTCCCGCAGCAGACCCAGCAGAATATGCTCGGTACCCACGTAATTATGATTCAGGGCCCTTGCCTCCTCGATTGCGTATTCAATGACCTTCTTGGCTCGCGGCGTCTGAGGAAGCTTGCCCATAGTGACCATATCCGGCCCGCTTTTGACTTGTTTTTCAACCTCGAGCCGAAGCTTTTTGATGTCCACGTCCAGATTCTTTAGAACCGTTGCGCCGACGCCGCTGCCTTCTTTAACTAGGCCCAGCAGGATGTGTTCAGTGCCGATGTATTCATGATTGAATCGCTGCGCTTCCTGATTGGCCAGCGCCATTACCTTACGCGCACGGTCTGTAAATCGTTCAAACATCTTCTACCCCGTTAGAAACTTCCTCTTTCAAAGTTTTATATTTATAAGCCTAAGGCTTACTTATATTATAGGGTGATCCCGTTTTGATGGCACAAGCCATGCTGTGCATTGAGTTTCTAACGGGGTCTGCCCCAAATATATATTCATTGTGCTTTGCTGCTTAATCGCTTAATAAGCACGTATTATATCGTACTCTTCTATAAGCTGTCAAAGATTCCAATGTTTTTTTCGGGCTTTACAAGCACCTATTTAATTATATGACTTAAATTGAATCTATGTTCATTTTTTCAGACTGGGATTTTTCTTTAGTCTCAAGTATCAAGTTTATCGGCAAAAAATGCTTTTGACTTTTCATTTGCTCATTTAAAACTGCATTCTGGGCATTGAAAATGCTTACCTCAAAGCGTCACGGCTGAGAGTAAAAAATGAAATTAACCGCTCGGAGGTTCATAGTTAAGAGTTCATAGTTAGCAGTCAATGAACAATCAACAATGAACTATGAACAATGATCAGCGGTCTCTGCGGTAAAATAAGCACACCCCAAAACCGCAGTTCTACACCTCAAAATAGAACACCCGGCTAAGGTCATTCACCAATGAAATATACATAAGCAGAGCCGGAGTCTGTGCCTTTGTCGTCATCGCAATATGCCCCTATGATGGCATAATCTCCGGCAATTGAGACAGAGCTTTCATAGCCAAAGTAGTCGCCCGCTTCGCCGTTTTCAGGCGTCAGCTTATTTTCTTTTCTGCAAATGGTTAGTTTTACGTTTGGGACATTATTGCTACAGGATACTGTCGGCGAGGTTGCTCCTGACCAATTCAGTGGGTCACCATGGTGGCTGTCCGAACATGTATATGCACTTCGTCTTCCACCTGTATTTGATACTTTGCATTCACCATTTTGGGTATAAGAGCTATTATTATGGCTGAAGTCCACAAGCAGATTATCTGTACCGTTGTACTCGAAGGGTGTTTGGAATACGAACGATCTCCATCCGGTGCTATTGATTGTTTCATTATTTTTGTACACCTCTGTTCAGCCGATTGCCTCCAGCGAGCAGGTCCTATATTCGCTCAGGGAGGTATGTTTCATGCGAATCGTCCAGTTGTTCATCGGAGTAGTCCCGTTACGTAGTACGAATTTGCAGGCGTGTTAATTCGTCTCGGCGAAACTTCGAGCCGTAGCCGGAAAAGTGCAAAGATTTATCGGGGATGGATTTTTTGAATTTTTTCTTTTTCGTTTGTGTGTTTTTGGCTTTAGCGGTTATCGTCCTCAAGCAATTTTCGCAGGTAATCGCTTTCTCTGCGAGTTGCCTCAAGGTCGAAAGTTTGATACTTGATGCAGACCCGCAAATAATCCAGCAGGTCCTGCAATCGGCTGATGCTGGCTTCAATTTGTTTTCGGTTTACCTGCGACTCCTCGGCGAGCTTGGCTAATTTGCCGGCCTGCAGATCAGTTGCTTCACCAAATTCTTTGAGCAGCTCGTTGAGCTTGTCCTCTAATCGTGTATCATCCATCACTACCTCCTCCCAGACGTATCCTCTCTTCATCACCAAAACCAAAATTACAAAGCTATATCTAAAAAAGGAAGCAAAATTCGTACCTATGTGCATAAAAATTTTGTTTATTATCCGATTTAATACAAACCAGAACTTATTAAGCAATAAAGGCAGGCGGATTAAATGATAGTAGCTTTTGTTTTGCATTTCCGAAACATGACTGTTATGCGGATTAAAGGTCTATGTTGCAAAAAGCAGACATTGAACATTTGGCTGCCTTATTCATGCCTTTTATGATAACCTCGGTTAGTATTGGCTCAGCTTAATGTTGATTATTATAAACACTCCTAATGACTTAACTCACCGATCTCGCTCTCCGAAATATCAAAAAAAATATCCGATGTATCTCCCCTGCGATTGCTTGTTTTGGCCATTGTTTTGTATATTTAGATAAAAAAACCTTTGACGCTGTGAACCAGCGCATCATAAAATCGTAAAGATTCTATGTAATTTGTCCTCATTATTGTGTTTTTTAACTGGTTAGCACGTACGGTTGATTATCTAAAAAATAGAATAGGAGACTGAATATGGAGACTTCCGCCCTCAGACAGAAAAAGGCATTGTTCATCGGTTCAACTATCTTGCTTTGGCTTTTTATAGTTCCGGTATCGGCATTAACGCAGTCCACGGGACGCCTTACGGCGGATACCAACAGCATTGATACTCTCCGACAAATGGGCAAGGCCTTTGCCAACATCGCCCAAAAGGCTTCGCCGGCCGTAGTCAGTCTCAAGGCTGAAAAGACTGTCACTCGGGACTACTCAATACGACAGGGGCCGTTTGGCGAACCTTTTGATCCGTCTCAGGATGATTTATTTGAATATTTTTTCCGCCGTTCACCCTTACCTCGTCAAGATACGCCGCGGCGTGAATATCGAATCCCACAGACTGCACAAGGCTCTGGATTTATTATCTCTGACGATGGCTATATTCTAACCAATAATCACATGGTCGGTGAAGCCGAGAAAGTCGAGGTTGAGCTGGCAGATGGACGAAAGTTCACGGCCGAAGTTAAAGGAGCAGATCCAGAATCCGATGTGGCCGTTGTGAAAATCGATGCTAACAACCTGCCTCACCTCGAATTAGCCGACTCCGATGTACTGGAGGTTGGAGAATGGGTAATTGCTATCGGCAATCCATTTGGCCTAAGCCATACCGTAACAGCAGGCATTGTAAGCGCCAAAGGACGCAGCGACGTCGGCCTGGCTACGTATGAAGATTTTATTCAGACCGATGCCGCTATAAACTTCGGCAATTCGGGCGGCCCTTTGCTGAATCTTGACGGCAAAGTAGTCGGAATTAATACCGCCATCCTCGGCACAACCGGCAATATAGGAATTGGCTTTGCCATCCCTATAAACATGGCTAAATCGGTCTATCCGCAGCTTATTGAAAGTGGAAGCGTGGAGCGAGGCTATCTCGGCCTATTGCCGGAGACCATAACCTCATCAATGGCTGAGCTGATTGGCTTGAAAGATACCAAAGGTGTTATCATCTCAGAAATTACGAAGGATTCGGCTGCCGATAAAGCCGGCTTAAAGCATAATGATGTCATTTTGGAGTTAAACGGCAAGCCGGTAGAATCTGAATCTGAATTTCGTCGCAACGTTGCACTATTAAAGCCGGGCTCTGAGGTCGAATTAGCAATTTGGCGTGACGGCAAAAGAGAAAAAATTACCGCCAAGCTTGACAAGCGTCCGCCGTTGGACGAGCTTATAAAAAGCTCTCAGCCTGGACGCATCGATGAATTAGGTTTTTCTGTACAGAATCTAAGTAATGAATTAGTGGAGCGTTACGGCTTCCAGGATAAGAAGGGCGTTATCGTTAGTGGTGTCGAGCCTGGCTCGCAGGCAGCTCAGGAAGGTTTAAGAGTTGGGATGCTTATTATTGAAGTCAACCTTAAGCCTGTTCAAAATACCAGGGAATTTTCCGAGGCGATAGCACAGGCTAAGAAAGAAAAGGGCAGAGTAATACTATTGGTGAATGACGGACAGCGAAGGCGTTTCATAGAATTGAAGCTGTCCGAAGATAAAAAATAAGCGTAACCTCCTTCACTTAGGGATTTAGCCCCATTCTTGCTTTCGTGAGAGAGCAGGGGGGCTTTTTTTATGTAGTCAGGCCGGTCGGACGATTAGCCGGTACACCTGTGGTACCGGTTTGACGTGCCGGTCGAAGTTTTTGCGGAAAATTACCATCTATCAGGTATGAATTGTTTGTTATAATTGTATGAATTTCAGTTGATAAATACATGATGCCGTGTATGAGAAAATCAATAAAATGGGCTAAGTTCCCCGAATCAAGAAGGACCAAAAAGTTGGTACTCACTCATGATATTGGTAAAGAATAACAAGAAAATTGGGCAT
>CAZRNB010000013.1:0-38367 GCA_964601355.1 uncultured Pirellulales bacterium | reverse complement strand
TCGAACTTTTCGCTCGGCCTCATAATGACCCGGTTATTCGGATAGGCTCTTAGTCACACGCCGATATGAAACGACTTTTGTTCGGATCTGATTTTAAGTCATTTAATTTTTGCCTACCCTGCCAAAAATCCCAAATAATAGTGGAAAACCAGGCATATTTATAATATACTTATACATGACAATTAAATCGCTTAAAAAGAGTGGGTCGGGCGGCCGCCCCGTCCTAAAAATTAAAAAATCAAAAGTTAAAAATCAAAATTAATTTTTGTTCATTGTTCATAGTTCGTTGTTCGTCGATGAACTACGAACGCATAATTCTTTGCATTTTTATTTTTGATTTTCTTTTGGGGCGGGGAGGAAAGTCCGAGCAGGACAGGGCACGGTGATGGCTAACGGCCACCTCCCGATATGTCGGGAAGGGAAAGTGCCACAGAAAATACACAGCCCCGTGAGATAATGCGCCGGGGTCGGTAATAAAGACCTTCGACTCGTTATCTCACGGGGCAATGGTGAAATGGTGCGGTAAGAGCGCACCGCGGAGCCGGTGACGGCTCCGGCAGGGAAAACCCCACCGCCTGCAAGACCAAGCAAGCTGGTCAACCCGGCCCGGGTATCAATCCAGCGGGTAGGTCGCTTGAGCCTGTCGGTAACGGCAGGCCTAGATAAATGGCCGCCGCCTGTCATTTTTGGCGGGTTACAGAACTCGGCTTATAGACCCACTCTTTTTCCTCTACTAAAAATAAAAAAACCCGCAATAAACCTGTCCTAAGCATGGTCGAAGGATTGCGGGGCTAAATAACGTGTAATATTCAGCCCGTGGTTTTACCACGGATTTCAACCATATATACTACTACTGAGTCGCAGGTGATTTGAGGAGTTGTCATTGCGAGGACTGCAAGGCAGGCCGTGGCAATCTCATAAATCAAATGTCAGAGATTGCTTCGCTTCGCTCGCAATGACATCCATCGTTCAAACTGCGACAGAGTACTACGTCGAACCTTCCTTGATTTCAAACTTATTTGTAAAACAGCCTAACTTAATTTCAACGGTGACGATACTGCCATCTATAGTCATCCTGATTTTACCTTCGTCGAAGTTCATATGATTAAACCGTACACCGCTATTGTCGTCTAAGCTCTTTGCCATTGCGGGCGATTTGTCTAATTCAAGCAAAACAGTTTTGAATACCTGATCCATAAACATACCAGCGACTGCAAGATTTTGATTACCTTGGCTTGGTTCATTTGCTACAGCTTTACTAAGCTCGTCTGTGTCTTTGCGAAGGTTTTGTGCTACATGCTTTAGTATTGCTATTTGCTTTGCTTCTTCGGTTACGTAGGGCTTCTGAAGCACTTCAGCCGGCAACACTATTTGACAATCAAAAATAAGACCCTTGCTCGGCAGAATCGGTAACCGCTCGAACTTATTCAACGAGGTCCTGGCTTTTTCATTTACAAAATAGAAATACTTCCGCTCAGCGGTCATATTCTTCTCATTGAAAACAACTACGGTAAACCAGGTTTGGTAACCATTTTTACTCTGCCCCAATGATGCGACGGCGGTGTCGCTCTGGCTGAGCATCTCGGTATAGCCTGGTTCAAGCACATATCCCGGCTTTTGAAGCATCTCCAGGACGTCAAGACTGCTTGTGACCTTTGGTTTTATTCTGTTGTAACAGGCAGAAAGATTCTCATAAGAAATCTCTTTCGGCTGGATGTACTGACCGACAGAGCAGCCATATAAAGCCCAGCATGAGATAATTAAAAGCAGAAATTCCAAAATTAGAAATCGAGGGACGAGACGTGACCTAAATTGATTTCTCATTTCTATTACCTCTGGAACGGATGACGGACGACAGATTTCTGTCTGCTGTCTTCTGCATTTTTATACTTCTTTAGCATTTATCCACATCATCATTTTGCGAAGTTTTCTGCCGACCTCTTCGAGTCGACAATTATAGTCTTTTTCGTACAACTGATTAAATTTCTTAAGTCCGGATCGGTATTCATTTACCCATTCTTTTGCGAACTGGCCGGAGGTAATCTCCGACAGGATTTTTTTCATTTCTGCTCTTGTCCGCTCATCGATAATCCTCGGCCCGCGGGTTAAATCGCCGTACTCGGCTGTGTTGGATATGCTGTACCTCATGTAGCTGAGGCCTCCCTGATACATAAGGTCAACAATCAATTTGACCTCGTGCATACATTCAAAGTACGCGATTTCGGGCTGATAGCCCGCTTCCACAAGTGTTTCAAAGCCGGCTTTTATAAGAGCGGTAAGGCCGCCGCAGAGGACGCATTGCTCACCGAACAGGTCCGTCTCGGTCTCTTCTTTGAATGTTGTCTCAATGACACCTGCTCGTGCGCCGCCGATGCCATTTGCCCAGGCCAAGGCAATATTTTTTGCGTCGCCGGTTGCGTCCTGTCCAATAGCAACAAGGTTCGGCACGCCGCCGCCTTTTTCAAACTCACTGCGGACCAGATGTCCCGGCCCTTTCGGAGCAATCATCACCACGTTAATATTCTTCGGCGGTAAAATATACTTGAAATGAATATTAAAGCCGTGACAAAAACCGAGGGTTTGACCAGCCGCCAAATTCGGCTCAATTTCATCCTTATATACCTTTGCCTGAATTTCATCCGGTATGGTTACAACAATCAGAGTCGCGCCATTCACCGCGGTTTTTATATCTGTTGGCTTGAAGCCGTGCTTTACCGCTAACTTGTAGTTGTCGGTTCCTTTCAACTCAGACACAGCTACTTCGATACCACTGTCACGCAGGTTCAGACTGTGAGCATGTCCCTGGCTGCCGTAGCCGACAACTGCGACTTTTTTACCCTTTAATGGTTCTATCGGAGCATCTTTTTCGTAATACATTTTCGCTGCCATATCTTCAATTCTCCTTATCTTCCTGTTTAACGTATCTCATGCTGTATCATACGCCATGCGCATATTATATGCACAACCGGTTTTCAGGCAAGGAATAAAAAAACCGTGAAATGTGAACCTCCAGTAAAGCTGGAGGCTAAATATTTTGTGTAATTTTTACGCACAAAATCATTCCGCTTCGGTTTTCGCCTGTCTTGGCATAGCGATTGTTCCGGTTCTGGCGACGCTTTTGATTCCGTAAGGCTTGCAGGCTTCGATAAAAGCCTCAATCTTGGATTCGGGTCCGCTTACCTCGACCATCAAAACTTTCTGGCCAATGTCCACAACCTTTGCCTTGAACATCTCTATTAGAGACAGGAGCTCGGGCCGTTTCTCAGGGGGCGCTGAAATCGTTACCAGCATTAAATCACGGGCTACTACCGGCTGACCGACAAAATCCTGAACCTTAACCACAGGAATTATTTTGCCTAACTGCTTTCGAACCTGCTCGACGACCCGGTCATCGCCGATAACGACAAGGGTCATTCGGCTCAAGTTCGGGTCTTCGGTTCTGCCGACAACCAGCGAGTCAATATTGAATCCACGGGCGGCAAACATACCCGCAACGTGAGCCAAAACGCCGGGCTTATTTTCAACTAATGCGCTAATTATATGCTTCATCTTTCGCACCTCGATTACTGTTCATTGTTCATAGTAATTTGTTCATCGATGAACTAAGAACAATGAACTCTATTATGCCATGCTCTCCAACATATCAAGGCCGTCCATTTCATTCAGACTTTTGCCGGCAGCCACCATCGGCCAAACATTTTCCTCACGATCAACCTTAAAGTCAACGACACAGGGCTTCGATTCGGCCAACATCTTTTTGATGGCTTTGGGAACATCCTGTTTTTTATCGACGGTAACTCCTACTGCACCAATTGCCTGTGCCACTGCGGCATAGTCAGGATTAGACAGAAAACTATTTGAATAGCGTTTATTATAAAAAAGCTCCTGCCACTGCCGAACCATTCCCATATATCCATTATTCATGATACAAACCTTTATCGGCAAATTGTACTGAACGGCCGTTGACAGCTCGGTCATCGTCATATTGAAGCTATGGTCGCCGTCAATATCAATGACGGTAGCATCGGGCTTCGCTATTTGAGCGCCTATGGCCGCAGGCAGACCATAACCCATGGTGCCCAGGCCGCCGGAGCTTATAAGCTGTCGCGGTTTAATAAATCGGTAGAACTGAGCAGTCCACATCTGATTCTGGCCGACGCCTGTAGTTATAATCGCATTGCTTTCGGTCTGACGACAAAGCTCCTCAATAATATATTGTGGCTTAATCGTTGTCGCTTTTCTATCGTAGCTAAACGGATATTTCTTCTTCCATTCGGCGATCAGATCAAACCACTGCTTTCTCTCACGGTATTCGACTTCTTTAATCAGCTCAGATAGTATCGCCCTGGCATCGCCGACAACGGGAATATCAACCCGCACGTTCTTCGATATGCTGGCGGGGTCAATATCTATATGGACAATCTTCGCGCCGGGCGCAAAGGTCTTCACCTTACCTGTCACTCTATCATCAAAACGGGCACCGATTGCTATCAGCAAATCGCACTGCTGCACTGCATAATTAGCATAAGCAGAGCCGTGCATACCCAGCATATCCAGTGATTCAGGTTTTCTCTGGTCGAAGCTGCCCAGCCCTAAAAGCGTCGTTGTCACCGGCAGATGCGCTTTTTCAGATAGTGCACGTAATTCTTCGGTGGCATTTGCGCTAATCAGGCCACCACCAACATAAAGGACGGGCTTTTCAGATTTATTTATCGCCGCTGCAGCCATTGATATTTGCCTGGCGTTGCCTTTGGTGCGAACCTTATAACCCGGCAAATCGATCTCGCCGAGAGCATCTGCGCTGCATTTGCTGACCTGGACGTCAACCGGTATATCCACTACCACCGGACCAGGCCGACCGGTCGATGCAATATAAAATGCTTCTCGAATGGTACGAGCCAGGTCTTCAACCTTCTTTACAATGCAGTTATATTTTGTAACCGGACGGGTGATACCGGTGGTATCCGCTTCCTGAAAAGCGTCGTTTCCGATAAGGTCCGTGCGCACCTGGCCGGTAAGGGCAACAATAGGTACCGAATCCATCATTGCCGTAGCCAGGCCGGTAACTAAATTACATGCGCCGGGGCCGCTTGTCACGGCCACCACGCCTACTTTTCCGCTGACACGAGCGTAGGCATCGGCCATGTGGCAGCCGCCCTGCTCATGCCTGGGATTAATGAATCTAATCGGCGCATCATAAAACCTGTCAAACAGGGGCAGCACCACACCGCCGGGATAGCAGAATATTGTATCAACACCCTGCTCAAGAAGGGTATCAACTATAATTTGTGCGCCTGTTTTTAAAGTTGACTCATTGGCGAGGGAATTCTGTGCGCATTTTGGGGATGACATTTATGCTCCTTTCCTGATAAACATTAATCGTTATTCCGGAAGAACCCCCGTTTCTGTCCCAGCTCATTGAGACACGAGGGAACTCCAATTACAGCTTTTCGGGCTGCTCCGAGGATTCAATCGTTTTTGTCACAGAAACGACCCAATCTCTCGAAGATTTAAGCCCAACTATAATCCCGTAACTCCGCCAACGACGGATTTCAGGATCGCATTTGCATGTTTTCATACAAATACGTAGTAATTATACAAAACAAAATACTATCTGTCAAATAATATCGGCAATTTAGCTTGGCAAATAATAGTAATTTTTTCAGGTAAAACCCCCCGTAAAACGGGGGGCTAAATAAAAATCACGCCGTAAACACGATACAAAATAATAATCCAATATTTAACCCGCGTTTTACCACGGGTTCTAAACTCCAATCGTAAATAAAAATGATTTGGCCTGCTGCCGAACTGTTGTTATAATCAACTAACGAAATTTATCTTAGGAGATTTAAAATGTGCGATAAGTGCGGTTGCGGCGAAACCAAAGCAGGAAAAACTTTTGAGGAAAAAGTCAAAGAGGTGATAGAGTCAGTTCGGTCCGCCCTGCAAGGCCACGGCGGCGACGTCGAGCTGGTTGGAACCGATGCTGATAATACCGTCAAAGTTCATCTGCAGGGTGCCTGTCAAGGCTGCCCCGGCGCTACAATAACAATGAAAATGGGCATCGAAAGAATCCTAAAAGAGAAGGTGCCCGAGGTTAAAAAAGTAATCGCGGTCTGAGCCGGCGCACGGATTGCCAATTGCCGAATTCCGATTGTCGATTTGAAAATCGAAGATCGAAAATTGGAAATCGAAAATTACCTGAATTCATCGGAGGCGAAAAATATTAACATACCCGTCTTTCGCACTAATCTGTGTGACAAATTGATAATCCCCTGAGCTTTGCGGCTCCTGAAGATGTGCTATGTTTTTGTGAAGATTGAATTGTCTATAACCCGTATGGGCGTCACTTAATCCTTCTCTGGTGGCCCAGACTACATAAGTAATACCCTGCTCGCGACAAACATTGACAAATTCTGCCGGACTATCGACTGCCGGCAGCGGAACAATATCCTGCTCATGCTTGGGGGCAAAAATCTTCACCACCCCTGCCATATATACGCCCATTTTCTCACCCGGCTTGGCATTGGCGATATACCAATCCGCCAAAAGCTTGAACTCTTTATCCTGCTGCCCATCACCAATAATCCTAACCAGTGTAAACTGATTGGAGATAATCATAAGACTCAATAATGCTAATATAGATAGCTCACGCGAAAAACTTCTGAGTTTATAAATATATAAACGTCCTGCAAAAACCAGTCCCACTAAAGCGATCGCCACAAAAGGTATAGAAACTGAGCGTGGGCTGATCGAAGATAATTCCGGCAAATAAGAAATGAGCGGAATGAGCCAAATAATTGATACAATAGCCGCTAAGCTTTGCATGGTTATTATTATGGCCTTTGGCAGCCGCACAGCTCCATCTATAAGCTTCCAGCTACTCTGCAAACCAAACAGACACAACAAAAGCGCTATCCAGAAAATATTTGTATGAAACCTCTGCAGTGGATACGGATAAAACGCGTGAAGCAAAAAATACGGCACAAAAAATATAAGTAACGCCAACACTTCCCACCGGCGTTTGCATAATCCGTAGATTGAACCGAAGAAAAAGCTGACAACTGCAAGAATCTGGCTTAACTTCCAAAGCATCCCCGTAAAATCACCGATAGATGCCGGCAGCATAAACAAAGGATGAAATGCGAAAGCCCATAACAATTTAATATGCAGCAATAGACCGGTTCTTTGTTCGACCGGCTGTGCGAACGCCTTTGCGTAATCCCTTGAAAATAGCACACTCAGATAATGGCTTTTCTCCGATCCCCAGGTCAGGAATGTGCCGAGCATCCAAAGTGCCAGCGGAATGGCTGCCAGAGCAGAGTAGTAAAAAGCCCTAATTCGCTCACCCTTACCTCTGCGATATATCATATCTATGACAAAAGCTGCCAAAATCAGAGCTGCCCCCTCATAACGAACCATCGTTGTTATCGAGGCAAATACATAACTCCAGCTCGAGCGCCTAAAAATTAAATAGAAAGTCAGCAGCGAGAAAAATAATAGCGACGTCTCCATAATAGGCTCGGTCAGCATGTACATCACCCACGAATTCAGTATGGCGATGATAGCAAACCAGACGGCAGACCTGCCTATTATCTGCCTGGCGACCAGGTAAAACAAAACCAGATTAAGCGGATGCAAAATAGCATTCAGCAGCCAGCCGGCTGTAAGGTCAGGATGCTGACCGCCAACCACGAAAGAAAGCAGCGCCTGAAGAATGCCCACTACGGGGGCTTGTTTGAAACGCACCGGCAGTCTAAAAGATAAAAGGTCGTGACCCACCCTTACAATATCGGGAAAGTCAGAAATAGGAACAACGTTATGGCCGAAATACAAAATCGACTGATATATGCCGAAAACAAGAAATGCCCAAATCAAAAAGTGCTCCAAAAATTTTTCGCGACCGGCCAATTCCTCGGCTTCAAGCTGACCGTCTGAGAGAACTCGTATACGTTTTAAGCCGTGCCTGCGGGAAGGACCCCCAGTGAAACCGGGGGCTAAATATTTAGTCTCACGTTGCCCGTGGGATTTCACGCTCTCTTTTTTGGACCTGCGTCTTCTCATTGTTTTCGAAGCTCTATCGTCTGGAACATTCCCAACAAATTATTTAATGGAAACAATAAATATTCTATAGCCTTAACGGCCGGATAAGCAAATGACGGAGCTAACTGCCGCAATGTCAGGCCGCCGCTGAGCAAATACAGAAAAGGCGTATGGCTGCAGATCCTCACGATTTGCAGCGCCTGGAATTCTTCTTCGAATATCCAGCGGTCGCGTGAAAATATTATCCACGGCAGCGCGCCATTTCCTTGTGACAAAGGACCACCTTCCGGCAGCTCCCACTGGGCTTGCGTGTCGAAAGATTCGTGATGGAAGCTCTTATAGATGAACCTCGACCACAAAGTATTAGCCGGCTCAATCATAACTATTTTACCGCCTGCTTTCAGGCATCTCAGAGCTTCTCTAAAAAACGCTCCTGGAACAGTGACATGATGAAGAACATCGATCATAAAAAATGCGTCAACGCTTTCGTTTTCAAAAGGCATATCAGAAACAGAAAAAACCTTATCTACATTCGGCAGCTCCTGGACATCGGATGTAATTACGTCAGGGAAAACATCCTTAATAAAACCTCCACCGCTGCCAAGCTCAACAAAAAATTTCTTTCCATGATTAGGAACTGCATTTTTAAACTGTTTATAAAAGTCAATGTATAATTTTTTTAAAAAAGGCTTTTTCTGTATAATTTGAGCATGTAATAAGGTGGTAGCAGGATCGTCGAGGTCTTTGATGTTTTTGGTTTCCGGTAATTTCATCCATTCAAAGAATTTCATAATTTTTACTTTAAACCCCACGTGAAACGTGGGGCTAAATAAAAAAATATTTAGCCCCCGGTTTTACCAGGGGTTCTTTACAAAATGTCCGATTTCATAAACCGTCCCCAAAAATGAGGGGACACTTCGCATCTGGATAACTCTCACTTTCTCTAAAACACTGCCGGCAGCGTCGAACACTTCCTTCTGGGTTGAAAAATGATGCTCACGAATGTTAAAACCTAACAGCCAAAACATCGCTACCATTAGACGTCGCTCAACAGGCACGCCATAAATCGCCTGGCCACCAGGCCGAAGAACACGACTAATTTCCTTAAAGGCCTGTATCTGCTCGGAAGGCCTTAAATGCTCGAGTATGCTAATCAATAGAACCGTATCAAAAAAGCCGTCAGGATAAGGCATAGATAAGACACTACCATTCTGTAAATGCGTCTCAATTTGCCTTGCCCTAAACACTGCCGCAACATCCGAGACCTCGGCATTCAAGTCCAGCCCATAAATCTCTTTATAATTTTCGTGAAGATTGAGAAACGTCACGCCTGAGCCGAAACCTATCTCTAAAACACGTTGGCCGCCGGTGCACTCAGCCAGGCACAGTTCAATTCGTCGGCGGAATAATTTGCCAATAATTGGCCAGAAATAAAATCGAAGCGGGTCATTGCGATCCACGCCGGCATATTCACGGTAAGGCAGGAGCTTTAATTTTGGTAATTGGCCTCTTGTTGACATACGTTTGAATAAGACCCCACGTAAAACGTGGGGCTAAATACCATAAATATTTAGCCCCCAAATTTATTTGGGGGTTTTCCCCAGCCACTTTATCTTCTTAAACGCTATCCAGCTCATCTTTAAAAGCAGCCAGCCGTGTCTGAAGCGGCTGATGTTTGTTTTGCCGTATGTTCGCATACGATACGTCAGCGGCACTTCAGCGAATTTAAGATTCAGCTTCACCGCCCCGAAAATAAGATCGAAATCTCCGAAGGGATCAAAATCACCAAAATAAGAACGATTGGCTACTATCTTTTCGTAGTCTTTTTTACGAATCATTTTTGTGCCGCAAAGAGTGTCTCTGAACCGCTGTCCCAAAAGCCAGCTAAATAGCACGCCGAAGAATTTGTTCGCAAGCAGATTTAAAAATCGCATAGCCTGTTTTTCCATCGGATAGATAAGCCTTGAGCCGTTGATAAACTCGCCTTTTCCGTCGCGCAGAGCTTTAAAAAACTTCGGCAGGTCTTCAGGAGGAGCCGTCAAATCTGCATCCTGGATGACAAGGACATCTCCCATAGCTGCTGCAAAACCCTTTCTAACAGCGTCACCTTTACCGGCGCCGCTACCCTGGCGAATCAAACGAATCCTGCGTTGCGGATGTTTTTGTATCTGAGATTCTACTTCTTCAGCCGTGCCGTCGGTGCTGCTGCCGTCAACAAAAATTATCTCGGTTTCCCGGCCCATTTTTGGTATTCGCCTAATCGCATCTTCAATATTACAGCGTTCATTTCGGCATGGAACAATAACAGAAACCGACAAATCCTCGTCGTGGAGCGCGGCTGGTGCGGGTCGAGCTATCACCAGATAAACTAAATTAAAAAAACGAAAACCAGGCAGCAAAGAAAGAAAATAATTGCAGAAGGTGGTCAGAGGCGGAACGCGTTTCGGCACCAGCAGATAAGATGCGGTCTGGATAACGTCGAAATCAGTCAGACGAAGCAGATTTTCAATATCCTGCGGCGGAAGCCAGTTCTGATACGAATAAGGCTGGCGAATCCGTATCAGCGACCCCAGCCGCAAAACAGCCTCCCAAAGATAATTGTAATAAGTGATTACAACGCGTGTGTTTTCGTCGGCAGCCGGTCGAATCCGCTCCAGCACCTGCTGTATGTCACGCCATCTGCCTAAGGAATTGCAAATTAAAACGTAATCAAATTTTTCGGCTATTTCCAGCTCATGCGGGTCCACAGCATGGAATTTCAGGTGTGGAAATCGCTTTTTGGCCAGCTCGACAGCCCGTGGGTCTGCATCTACTCCTACGCCATAAGCCGGCTTAACGGCAGCCAGGAGGTCGCCACATTCACAGCCGACGTGCAATACTCTGCTATTAGGCTGAACAGCGAATTGATAAATCCGGTCCAGCCATTTGTAGTAGTATGAATTGCGTTTTCGCCAGCGAAGCAGCGATCCTGCTTCGGGGATAAATCTCGATTTTTTTGCAGCATCAACCATAGCAAATTAAATATTAAGGGGTCAGAGGTCAGGGGTCAGGGATCGGTGTACGGCAAAACCTGATCCCTGAACCCCGAGCCCTGATCCCTATTTTACATTTTACATTTTGATTTTTGATTTCATTACTTACACCGGTTTAAAATGTTCACGGATATTATTGGCATTTGGTTTTTCAATCACGCCTTTATCGGTAATTATGGCGGTAATATTTTTTGCCTCTGTAACATCAAAAGCCGGATTATAAACGTCCACTCCTTCAGGAGCGATTTGCCTTCCGGCGAAAGTTAAAACCTCATCGGCAGATCTTTGCTCAATCGGAATTTCTGCACCGGTTTTTATCTTCAAATCGAACGTGCTCGATGGCGCTGCTATATAAAATGGTATGCTGTGCTTATGAGCTAAGATGCTCAGGCTGTACGTGCCGACCTTATTAGCCGTGTCACCATTTGCTGCGATTCGGTCGGCGCCGGTTAAAACCATATCAATTTTTCCCTGCTTCATCAGCCAGCCTGCCATATTGTCGCAAATCAGTATTGCTTCGATACCAGCTTGTTTTAGCTCCCAGGCCGTCAGGCGAGCACCCTGCAGCAAAGGCCTGGTTTCGTCAACATAGACCTTAAATTTTTTGCCCTTTTTATACGCCTCAAATACCACCGATAAAGCTGTGCCCTGCCCTGCGGTGGCCAATGCGCCGGCGTTGCAATGCGTCAGAATTCCGAAGCCATCTTTGATGAATCTTTCACCATTTTGGCCGATACGAAGGCACATATCCACGTCTTCCTGATAAATAGCATCGGCCTCTTTTAGAATAGTGACTCGTATCTCGTGAAGCGTATCTCGTGAATTGAAAGTCGAGCGACGCTTCACAAGCGACGCTTCACGAGCGACGAATTTGTCGGCACACTGACGAATCCTGTTTATTGCCCAGAACAAATTTACGGCAGTTGGTCGAGCTGACTCCAAATACTCACACGCCTTAGCCAAAACGTCACGCGCATCGTGCAAAGTGCTTTTTGCAGATATTTTTTGCAAAGCCAGGACTAGTCCGTAAGCCGCAGCAACGCCGATAGCCGGAGCACCACGAACGGCAAGTGTCTTGATAGCTTCATAGAGCTGATCGACTTGACGGCATTGAATCTTGACAAACTCAGAAGGCAATCGTCTTTGGTCTATAAGCTCTAAAAATCCGTCAATGTCACCAATCCATTTGACCGCCTGTATGCGCATAACAAATAAAATATCAAAAATTAAAAATCAAAATTGTTGAATCCAGCACTTAAAGTTTTTAAGTGCTGGATAACTTCCTTAATTTTACATTTTGCATTTTGATTTTTGATTTCATTACTTATGAATATATTTTCCCTTCTCTATAATCCTGCCAAGCCGGCTCGAATGATTTCCTTTCTGCCGGCGCCGGTCTCGGCTTTATTTCCCGGCAGCGGAACAAATCAGGCGAGCTTTCATCGTATTCAATCTGCAAAATGGTATTCTTTAACGACTCATTCTCAGGTTTAAACCTCAAACTTTTGCCGGTTGCCTTGTTAATAATATCGGGATGTATCTCCACTCCGTCCTCAGAAAGAACCAGATGCGAGCCTCGCGAGCCGCTGCCTCGGCTTAATAGCTCCACAACCGCCTTTAGATATGCGACACTTGATAAAGCAAGATGTTCAGCCTGGATTGCTTTGACGATACTTTTTTTATCCTGCAAAGCAAAGCCTTTTTGCTGTATCTGCTTGTATAGCTCAAGGGCTTCTTTTAAAGCCTTCTTAGCATCATTAAGCTCTCTTATATGTCCCGCGGAGATCGTCATTCGGTTTTGAATCTGTTCGATGACTTCTTCGGGATTCGTGAAGCGTATCTCGTGAAGCGTATCTCGTGAAGCGTGCCTCTTTCGAGATACGAGATACGAGATACGAGATACGAGTTCATCCACTTGCTCATCAATCTGTTTCTTTCCGTTTGCGTAATTCGGCAAATCACAGCCGCTTGTCTTAACGATATATTCAGCGGCTCGCAGGCCGCCCGTCTGGCCGGCGTTAAGGGCGGAGCCGCCTGGCCGCTTGACGCCGTGAGTGCCTGCCATCTCGCCGATTATAAAAGTCCCCGGCGTGGCGGACTGCCACCATTTATCCACCGAAAAACCTCCGTTATTATGCTGCGCACAGACCGCAATCTCGAGCGGCTCTTTATATAAATTGATGCCGTTCTCTTTATAAATCTCGACAGCCGGCGTGTTCATGTGCGCAAGCCTCTCGATGGGCGTTTTCTGAAACGCACCTGCCTTTTTAAGATATTCATAAGCCTCCGGCTCAAGGTCGTTTATGTTAAACTCCTTCATTGAGCCGGTGCCGACAGGATTTTTCCGGAAGTCCATAAAAACGCGTCTGCCCTTTTGTGTCTCATTGAAGACAAGAATATCGACCAGTGACGACTTGAGATTCTCAATCCGCTGCGGATCGAAAGGCCATTGATAACCTTTCAGGAAAATGTTTGTGGCCATCTTGCTCATCGAAGGGAAAAAGTCCGTTAGAAATTCCCTTTCGTCTTTTCCTTTGCCCCCCTTCTTGCTTTCGCAAGAAAGCAGAGGGGTGCTGAAGATTCGCGGTATTGCCTGCATATACGTGCCGGAGACGTTCCAGCGGAATTTAGTGCTCGCCAAGCCGAACTGCGACTCCGTCAGATTTTCAGCCGGCAGGCCCGCCTTGAATGCAAGGCCGTGAATACCGACCTGCTCCCTCGGATAAACGCTGGTTTTGTAAAGCTCGCCAGGCCCACCCACAGCCAGAACAATATTTGTCGCCAGAAAAACACTAATTTTGAGTTTTGAGTTTTGAGTTTTGAGTTTATCTATCGTCACAACTCCTGCAATTCGTCTGGATTTGCCGGAGCCGATCGTAAGCAGGTGTGCAACTTCCTGATTGTCGTAAATTGAGACGCCGTAACGCTCCAGCTGCCTTTGCAGACACTCGCTCATAAACTTGCTGGTCTTGGGGCCGGCAGATGTAGCTCTTTCAGCCGGGTCGTGATCGGTTTTATAGCCGATAAAGGTCCCCATAGCATTGGTCGGAAATGGAACCCCTACCTGAACGAGATGATAGAACTCTCGCAGTGAGCCGATGGCCTCGGCCAGGGCAAGCTCGCCGTGACAGCAGCCGGCGGCGGTCAAGCTTTTAGCAAACTCTTCGGCGCAATCAGGAATATTTGGGCTTGTGCCGATCTTATAATACGTCTGCTTATCTGAGCCGCTCATGCGGGATGCCCCCAGGCCGAGCCCGGCAGTAATCACGGCGATCCTTTTTTCGGGCCTGGGCACACCTTTCTTTGACATAAACTCATATAAATGCACCGCGCAATTCATTCCCGCGGCGCCGGCGCCGACTATCACAGTATTTACTTTGTAAAGTTTAATTGCAGGCTTGCCAGTCTTTTTTGTTTTCATACTCAATATACCCTTCAATTGAGATTGAAGTTTCTGCCGGTTACTTTGCTTATCTGCTCGAGCGACGCCTTGGCAAAATCGATACCGGCGTATTTTGTGGCTCGTCGCTGGTCTATCAATTGTTTAATCTTTTTTAGCCCCTCTGCCAAAAGATTATAATCCTGCGTATCAATAATCTTCTTCATCGTAGTCTTTTCAATCATACTGAACGACGCGCCCAGTACAAGCACCCCGGCGTCAATATAGTCTGGAATGTTGCCGGCATTTGTCCCGCCGGTCGGCACTAAACTAATGGTCTTATGAATAGCCGGGTCGATAGCTTTAACAAATTCGGGGCCGCCAAGCTCCTTAGCGGGAAATATCTTGCATAGATTTGCTCCCTTCGAGAACTGGTCGATAATCTCTGCGACGGTACCACAGCCTGGTATCATGGCAAGTGAGCCTTTGAATGTTTTATAGCTTTCGTCCCGGAAATTCGCCGCCGATACGAGGAACTTTGCGCCAGCATCAGCCACCTGTGAAAGCTCCGGCAATGGGTCTTGTGGATTGGCCTTATTGTAAATCCTGAGCATTCCAGGTGAGTCAATCAAGCTCGCGGCACCAGCTACAAAATCCGGCAGCTCCTTGCATAAAGCTGCCAGTTTTTCCAAAGGTTTTTTTATTCGGCATGTCACCTCCATATTGTTCACGCCGGCCCTTATAAGAGCTTCGGCAGTTGAAACAACGTCGAGCTTATCCTGATTAAAAACAAGGATAAATCCGTCTCTCAGCAGCGTCGTAATTGTACTTTTAATATCCATAATTCATTACTCCCAAGTGCCTAAAGTGAGCTAAAGTGACTAAAGTGAAAAGTTATAACTTTAGGCACTTTTGGCACTCTAAACTTTAGGCACTTTCAAAGTCTTCTCAAATGAAAACCTCCATCGACATTTATGACCTGGCCGGTGGAAAAATCGAGCCTGCCTTCGGCGATAGCACCGACGGCCTTTGCAACGTCTTCCGGCTGTCCCCATCGCTTTATCGGCGTCAGCCCTTCAGCTATCAGCTTATCATATTTATCTTTTACTACGCTGGTCATATCGGTCGCTATAATTCCGGGCCTAATCTCAAATACTCCGATGCCAAATTCAGCTAATCTATCCGCATAAAGCATTGTCATCATACCAATGCCGGCCTTGCTTACACAATACTCGCCGCGTGCCGTTGAGCTGGTGTATGCCGACATTGAGCCGGTATTTACAATCCGAAACGCCTGCTGCGGATGCTGTTTCTTCTGCTCGATCATCCAGTTGGCCACAAGCTGCGTTAAAAAATACGGTCCTTTGAGATTTATTCCCATTACTCTGTCGTAGCTCTCCTCCGTGGATTCGAGTATATCCATACGCTTCAGCGGCGCGACGCCGGCGTTGTTCACAAGGAAGTCGGCTCTGTCGAACTTGCTTTTAGCCAGCTCTACAAGACTTTTGCGGTCTTTCGAATTACTTATGTCTCCTCGCAAAAACTCGCATTTGACGCCAAGCTTTTCAATCTCTTTTTGTGTTTGAGCTGCTCTGGACAGGTCAGGTTTACCGTCCGCGGTGAAATCGCAATGGTTGCCTACAATATTATAACCAAGTGACGCAAGCTCCTTCGCAATGGCTTTGCCAATACCTCTGCTTGCCCCTGTCACAATTGCTACCGGTCGTTTTGTCATTTTAAAGACCTCCTTTTGAAATTGAGAATTGAGAATTGAGAATTAAGAAAAAATTCTAAATTCTTAATTCTACATTCTAAATTCTTTTCAAAAACTCATCTATTTCTTTCGCAGCTTTCATACCGTCGGCAACCGCTGCTACAACCGTTGATGCTCCTCTCACTAAGTCGCCGCCTGCAAATATCTTCTGCCTGGAGGCAGCCAGAGTATTTTCCTTTATTTTAATAAGGCCGTCTTTTAATTCTATCCCCGGCAGAATTTCATCAATATCCTGCTGCGATTTTTGGCCGATGGCCTCAATGACAACATCCATATCAAGGTCATAAGCGCTCGACTCTACATTTTCCGGCCTCCGCCTGCCTGAAGCATCAGGCTCGCCCAGTCTGGTCGGACAAACGGTAATCGAAGACAATTTCCCGTTGGCACAATTATATCTTAATAGCTGGGTCAAAATCACAAAGTGCACACCTTCATTCATCGCCCGGTCCCGCTCGGCAGGCCAGGCCGGCATCTCTACAAAGGAACGCCGATATATAACGTAAACATCTTTAGCTCCGGCCTGTCTAGCGGTCACAGCTACGTCCATGGTCGTATTTCCACCGCCTATTACCGCCACAGATTTCCTCTTTACATTTAATCTGTCGGGTTGTTTTGCTGCCGAGAGAAATTCCAACGCATCCCACACACCATCGATTTTCTCACCACCGGTACTGATAGACTTCGTCAGACCCATGCCAATAAAAGCAGCATCGAATCCTTCTGCCATAACAGCATCAAGATCGAAATCGGCTGACAGCCCCTTACCCAAACGCAAAACTAATCTGTCTTTCGGCACATCTTTAAATACGGCTGCGATTTCGTTTTTCAGCGAGTCACTACACCTATCCAGCGGAATAACCGATCCCACCATTCCGCCAAACTCAGCGTTTTTATCAAAGACAGTCACCGTGTGGCCTGTCTCAAGCAGCTTCGCAGCGCAAGCTAAACCGGCAGGTCCGGCACCGATTACAGCAATATTCTTGGCGGTTGCTTTTTTGGGTATTTGCAGCTTTGACCAGCCTTTTTTATTGGCCTGCTCAGCTAAGTACCTTTGTATATCGGCAATTGGCAAAGGTCCATCGCCTATGAATCCCTGTATGCAACTGCCTTCGCACTGGTTCTCAACCGGACACAACCATGCACAAACTTCGGGAAATACATTCGCTTCTCTAAGAACCTCATAAGCGGCCTGGTCTTTGCCATCCAGAAACAGATTGATAAATTTCGGTATCTCGACACCGGCCGGACATGCTAATTGGCAGGTCGGCTCCTGGCACTTGCGACAGGCCTTTGCAAGCCTCGTGAGATTGTCCCTGTCACTCATTCTGCCGTGCTCAAATATTGGGCCATATACTCTGTTGTCCCGAACTACACAGCCGGTCTTGCCGCCGTCACGCATTATCTGTGTGCAGGCACTGCAGGCGACGCAGACTTTTTCCGGGAACATTCTGCCCTTCGTAAGAATGTCCCTTGCAAAATCCGGATACGCAAATCCCATTCGTCCCACACCAGCCAGCGTAATCAGGCCGTTCGCTTTGCTCGCAGCCGCTACGTTTGCAAAAAGCGTCCTCAGCCAGCTATAGCCTGTGCCGACAAATGCCATATCCGGAAATTCTTTTTGAATCTCACCCGCTAAATTAATGAGCCTGGCAACACCAACCAGCGGATGCTCCGGTTCCGGGTAGCCGCCGATGATCGGATCGTTAAAAGGCCGGCCTATGTGTGGATTGTAGTACGGATTTGCAATCGTGATATTAATAAGTCTGACGCCACGTTTCTGCAAGAGAGCGATCAGCTTCTTTGGCTCTGTCAGGTCCGGCGAAACTTGATTCTCGATTCTCGATTCTCGATTCTCGTCAGAGATCGAGTATCCAGCATCGAGCATCGAGGATCGAGATACACCCCAACCGAATGGATACGGTATAGCATCATAAATGCCAAGCCTGGTGACTATTGGTTTATCCTCGCCAAGCTCTTTATGAATCTTGTCGATTGTCTCAAGCAGGAATCGCGTCCTGTTCTCGAATGAGCCGCCGTATTTACCGGCTCTATTGCGTGAGGCATGCAGCTCATTGATAAGGTATCCGTGACATGATTTTATATCCACTGCATCAAAGCCGACTTCATACGCGATTCTGGCAGCATCAACATAAGCCTGCTGGAGATTATCAAGGTATTCATCTGTTACAATCGGCCAATCATCCGGTATTTTGCTTTTACCATTCGGATTTGGCGGGTACTGCGGAATAAGAGGGTCACGATAAGGATCGCGTTGAGGGATGATAGGGTGCGCGACGCCTTCGGGTTTGCTGTATCTTCCGGAATGGGTCAATTGAGCTACGATGACGGGTTTATGTTTTCGGCCAATTTTTTCAGCAGCCTTTTCGCGGGCTCGGCGGATAAGAGCAGCGAAAGCATCCTTGCTTTTCTCGCTGAGCCAGAGCTGTCTCGGATTGGCTCTGCCTTCGGGCACGACCGCTATGGCCTCAGCCCAGATTAGGCTGGCTCCGCCGCCGGCGAATCTTTCGTATCGCCTAAAGGTCAGCTTATCGGGATTACCCTGACGGTCGCCGTCACAGCCTTCCATCGGATGGACCGCCAGCGAATTTGGTATGAAAAGACCGCCCGCCTGAACCGGTTTTCCAAGGTTACTTGTGTCCTCGATTGTCTCTATCCGCAGGCCGAGCTTTTCACTCAACCGTTTTAAATCGTCAATCGAACCTAATTGAAATTCCCACATTCTTCCCACCAAAAATTTAGAATTGAGAATGTAGAATTTAGAATTCTCAATTTGCTCTGTAGATAACATTGTACTGAAGGTTGTCATTGCGAGCGAAGCGAAGCAATCTCAAACCTTTCTGTGCTTTTTACGCTTATCGGATAAGAGATTGCCGCGGCCCTTCGGGCCTCGCAATGACAACTTGCACAAGGTTTCTACACAACATTCTCAATTCTCAATTCTACATTCTAACTTTTCCACCAGGTATTGACCCGTATAACTATTCTTATTTTTTATAATTTCCTCGGGCGGTCCCTGGGCAACGATTCTGCCGCCGGCGTCGCCGCCCTCCGGGCCGAGGTCTATCACGTAATCAGCCATCTTAATAACGTCAAGATTGTGCTCGATTACAACAACGGTATTACCCATATCAACTAACCGCGATAAAACCGCAAGCAATCCTTCGGTATCGGCAAAATGAAGTCCCGTGGTAGGCTCATCAAGCACGTAAAAAGTCCGGCCTGTGGAGGCCTTTCCTAATTCCGCCGACAGTTTTACACGCTGGGCTTCACCGCCGGAAAGCGTCGTTGAGGACTGGCCTAACTGAACATAGCCCAGGCCGACATTATTGAGTGTCTTTAGCACCCTTACAATAGTGGGAAAATTCGCAAAAAAGCCAAGCGATTCTTCAACTCTCATATCGAGCACATCGGCTATATTTTTGCCCTTATAAGTAACCTGCAGCGTCTCCGGGTTGTATCTGTTGCCTTTACACGACTGACAGGTGACATAAACATCCGGCAAAAAGTGCATCTCAATTTTCTTTGTTCCAAATCCTTTGCAGTCCTCACAGCGCCCGCCTTTGACATTGAACGAAAATCTGCCGGGCTTATAGCCTCGAATCTTGGCCTCGCGGGTTAATGCAAACAATTTTCTTATCTCATCGAAAACGCCGACATAGGTCGCGGGATTGCTCCTGGGAGTTTTGCCGATAGGCGACTGGTCTATCTCAACAGTTTTATCGATCTGTGACGTGCCGACAACCGTCTGATGTCTGCCCGGTTTTTCCCGCGAGGCATAAAGCCGGCGGCGCAGCGCCCTTAGCAAAATCTGGCTGACTAACGTGCTCTTGCCGGAGCCTGAAACGCCCGTGACGCAGATAAACGCACCTAAAGGAAATTTTACATCGATATTTCTAAGATTATTCTCACAGGCCCCTTTTACCTCGATGCACTTTCTCATGCTGTATTTTCTTCTGCTCAGGGGCATGGCAATGCTCTTTTTGCCCGATAGGTACTTACCCGTCAGGGATCTCTCACAGGCACTTACAGCCGCCAGGTCACCCTGCACGACAACTTCTCCGCCCGCGGCGCCGGCTGCCGGTCCGATGTCAATAATATGGTCTGCACTTTTAATAATATCTTCGTCGTGCTCCACCACAATAACTGTATTGCCGAGCTTTACCAATTGTTTCAGTATCCCCAGCAACCTATCATTATCTCGCTTATGCAGACCTATGGTCGGCTCGTCCAGCACATAACAGACGCCGACGAGGCCGCTGCCCACCTGAGTCGCTAAGCGGATTCGCTGGGCCTCGCCGCCTGAAAGGGTGCTGCTGGTCCTGTCCAGCGTTAAATAATCCAGCCCAACATCGACCATAAATCGTAACCGTGCTTTTATTTCCTTTAACACCTGCGCCGCGATAATAGCTCTTTCATTGTCCAGCTTCAAGCTATTAAAAAACTCCTGAGCCTTCTCAATAGTCAGCTTGGAGAGCTGATAAATGCTCCTTCCACCTACGGTAACCGACACTGCTTCCGGCCGAAGCCGAGCGCCTTCGCAGCTTCGGCAGGGCTGCTCCGAGAGATAGCCGTGCAGCCTCGTTTTAACGTACTCGCTGGTTGTGTTTTCCCATCTCCGCTGCAGGTTTGGGATGATACCTTCAAACGACAGGCTGAATTTTCGCTCGTCGGCACAACTTGTGCCGTAAAGCAGAATTTTCTTTGCTTCAGCCGGTATCTGCTCAAAAGGCATTGTTCTGCTGATACCGAATTTGGAGCAGAACCTTTTTACTAGCCGGTTATAAAAAATATTCATCCTTTTGCCGCCTTTGCGCCAAGCCTCGACGGCGCCGTGTTCCAGTGAGACACTCTTATCAGGTACTATCAAGTCAGGATCAAACTCCAAAATTCTGCCCAAACCATCACAGCTTTTGCAGGCGCCATAAGGGCTGTTAAAGCTAAAAAGCCGAGGCGATAATTCTTCGAGACTTGACTCCGGATGTTCAGGACAGGCAAATTTCTCGCTGTAAATAACTTCCTGCCATTGCGTTTCTCGTCCTTCGTCCCTCGTCCCTCGTCCCTCGTCAGGACCCACTCGCTGACGCTCGTGGCTCTGATTTCTGTCTTCGGGTTCTTGCAGCAGCACCAAAATTACTCCGTCGGCTAATTTCAGTGCCGTTTCTACCGAATCAGCCAGGCGGATGCGAACCTCATCTTTGATTAACAGTCTATCGACTACCGCTGCTATATCGTGCTTTTTGTTCTTATCCAAAATCGGGGCGTTACGAACGTCATAGATGGCACCATCCACGCGAACACGAACAAAGCCTTCACGCTGAATGTTGACAAAAATCTCTTTATGTTCGCCTTTTTTGCCGCGAACCAATGGGGCACAAACCTGAATTTTTGTACCTTGTGGGTGGGCAAGGATTGAATCTACTATCTGCGATGCGTGCTGGCTGGTAATTTCCTTGCCGCAGACCCAGCAGTGCGGCTGACCCACCCGTGCAAAGAGAAGCCTGAAATAATCATAGATTTCCGTGGTGGTCGCTACCGTCGAGCGAGGATTGCTGCTGGCGCTACGCTGCTCAATTGCAATTGTAGGCGGCAGCCCGGAGATGTCCGCCACTGCCGGTTTTTGCATCTGCTCAAGGAACTGCCGAGCGTAAGCGCTTAATGATTCTACATATTTCCTCCGCCCTTCGGCGTAGATAGTATCGAAAGCAAGCGAGCTCTTGCCGGAGCCGCTTATGCCGGTAATTACAACCAGCTTATCGCGCGGGATACTCAGGTCGATATTTTTGAGATTATGCTCCGCTGCTCCTGTTATTCTTATGACTTTTTCCGTCTTCTGAGCCATAGCGTTGAAGAAGTTGATAGAAATTACCACGAAAATCAAAATTACCCAAAATGAGAATTGTACCACAATGATACAAGAAGATAAAATGTTTTTCATTGAACAAAATAATATGCAAATAAAGAATTTACATAGCTGGAGCTTGTCATATTCGCAGGCGGCGGCATTGCAGAATCGGCTCGCCCGGCAGGTGCAGCAAATTGAGCTAAAAGCTCAACCTAAGACCATAGCCGGTCTTGACTGTGCTCTTAGTAATGATGGGCAGAAAATCGTCGCAGCCGCTGTTATTTTGAGAGCGCCAAATTTAATACAAGAATTACGGCAGAACTTACAGCCAGCGGAATTTGAGCTTATAGAAATAGCAACTGCCTGCCAAAAAATTACCTTCCCCTACATTCCAGGGCTGCTTTCTTTTCGCGAATCGCCCGTATGTCTTGCTGCCGTTGAAAAGCTCAAAAATGAGCCGGATGTATTCATGATTGACGGCCAGGGTATCGCCCATCCCCGCCGATTCGGCATCGCGGCACATCTTGGCCTATTTTTCGACAAACCCACAATTGGCTGCGCAAAAAGCAGGCTAATCGGCAGCTTCGATGAGCCGGCGCCAGAAAAAGGTTCATACAGCTTCCTTATGGACAAAAAAAGCAGCCAATCTAACTCGAGCGACGAGCGACGAGCGACGAGCGACGAAATTATCGGCGCTGCAGTAAGGACACGCACCAACGTAAAGCCGGTCTTTATTTCCGTGGGCAACAAATGTTTGTTGAAGGATGCGATCGAAGTCACCCTCGCCTGGACCACTAAATACCGCATACCAGAACCTACACGTCTGGCACATCAATTAGTCAGTAAAATAAAAACGAGGGACGAGTGACGAGAGACGAGCGACGAATCTAGTCCCATTTGTGTTTTTTCATAGAGGCCAATATTTTCTCGGCACATTCCAGAGCCGCCAGTCCCTCTTCGGCACTGACCTCAGGCGTAAACGCCCTGTCGCTTACGGCCCGCAAAAAAGCCTCCTGCTCAATACGCAACGGCTCCTTGTCATCTACATCAAGCTGCTCAATGTGCAGTAAATCCAGCCAGTTCACGCTCATAGGATCAAAATCTTCACGCGTTTGATATTGCTTTATCAACTCCGGAACATTTATATTTGGGTCGACCTTAATAACAGTGCCGTCCTTTTTAATAAAATCAGCGCTTAAATACGCCTGTCTGCTGAATACCCTCAACTTTCTTTCGGTTTTCAAAGCCAGCCTGGAGGCGGTGATATTCGCGATACAACCGCTTTCAAAAACGATTCTCGCATTACAAATATCTTCAGCCCTGTCGATAACACTAACACCAACAGCATCGACTTTTTTAATCTCACTTGCCGCCAGAGAAAGAATAATATCGATATCGTGAATCATCACGTCCAGCACCACTCCGATGTCGGTAGAGCGAAAAGGATATGGACTGACCCGGCTGGCCTCGATAAATTTCGGCTCAATGTTGAGCCTTTTGATGGCCTGAACGACGGGATTACAGCGTTCAGAATGTCCCACTGCTACAACAGTGTTATTCTTTTTGGCAAGGGCTACAATTTTTCTGCCCTCTTTAACATTGGCTGCCAGTGGTTTTTCTATCAGAACCGCAATGCCCTTTTGGATAAAGATTTTCGCAAGGTTCAGATGCTCCGTTGTCGGAGCCGCTATCGTCACCGCATCAACTTTATCAAGAATGTCCCCGCAACAGGTGGCTGCCTGACAATGATACTGGTCGGCCAGGCGTTGCGCTTTTTCGGCATTTATATCAACTATTGCTGTAAGCTTGCTTTGAGGAAGCTGGTCATAAACCTTGGCGTGTATCGCCCCCATTTTGCCTGCGCCTATAATAGCTGTCCGGATTTCCATATCTCGCATCTCTCTTAAGAATACAGAAGCCTGCATCCGTCATCAATCACCTGCCATCTGCACTCCGTCATCTGTCCCTTCGACTTCGCTCAGGGCAAGCGTTTGCTGTCTGTCATCCATTCCATCGACTGCGATCAGAGTCTGCTCTGAACCTGCCGAAGGGGCATGCTTGTGCTCTCTGAATATCTCCAGGTATCTTCCAAATTGGTGCCGGCTGCTCTTTATTATCATATCAATCATAGCACGAACGTTTTCATCAAGTCCGTCTTCCTGTGCCAGGGCCTTTGCGTTCTCAAGCAGAGTGCCTCCCGTGCGATAAAGTTTTCCGTAAGCATCTATAACATGTTTTTGCTGATCTTCGGTCAAGCCCGCCCGCTTTAAACCACGCTTGTTGACACCGCGTACCCGTGGCGGATAATGTCCGCTGACCGTGAGAAACGGAGGTACATCCTTATTTATTCCGGTAAGCCCCGCTGCGTAACACCACCTGCCGACAGTAACAAACTGATGCATCAACACCATTGCGCTAAGCCAAACTCCGGTCTGGATTTTGCAATGCCCGCTTAACTGCGAATAGTTACTCATAACAATCTTGTCTTCGAGCACACAATCATGCCCAATATGCACGCCAATCATAAGCAGGTTGTCATTGCCTATCCTGGTCAGCTCACCCTCATAAATGCTCGGATGGATTGTTGCCTGCTCTCGAATGATATTTCCATCGCCGATAAGCAATCCGCCAATCGGCTTGTCAGGATCCAAACCCAGAATCTGTGGCCTGCCTCCAATCACACAATTAGCAAAAAGATGATTGTTTCCTCCGATTCCGACGTTTTTGCCAATTATTACATTGGCGTCGAGCAAAGTGCCTGCACCAATCGTCACTCCGCTTTCAATTACGCAATTAGGTCCAATGATAACACCATCAGCCAGGCTGGCATCTTTATGAATTACTGCTCTGCGATGTATCTTAGTCACTTGCGTCTCCCGTCTTTCGTCACTCGTGGCTCGCGGCACGAATCACTTTCTATACTTTATCATCATCGACCAGCATAAATCTGAATTGCGCTTCGGCGACCACGGTTTCACCTACCATGGCTCTGCACTGACAATGAGCAGTTCTTTTCCTCAGCTTAACTGTTTCAGCGATAAGGATAAGCTGGTCGCCTGGGACGACAGCTTTTCGTAATTTTACGCCGTCCATGCTTAATAGCACTGCTAATCTTCCGGTATTTTCCAGCTTTTGAGCAAATAACAATCCCGAGACCTGCGCCATCGCCTCCACGACAAGAACGCCCGGCATAATGGGCGTGCCGGGAAAATGTCCCTGGAAAAACTGCTCATTAAAGCTTACATTTTTAACGCCTTTGATTCGCGTATCGCCTTCTATTTCGATAATTTTGTCCACCAATAAAAATGGATATCTATGGGGAAGAATCCTTTGAATTCTGCGGATATCAAGAACTGCATCGGTCCCAAACTCCTGGATGCGCTCGGCCCGCTGTGCTGCATCATACAATTTTCTTACCAGCTGCTGGTTCAGCGAATGTCCGCTTTTATAGGCTACAATCCTGCCCTTTACAGCCCGACCGACCAGCGTCAGATCGCCTATCAAATCAACAATCTTGTGCCTGACGCACTCATTAGGAAATCTGTAGCTGTTCTTAATAGGACCGTCTGAGTCAATAACCAGGAGGTCACGTGGACCAATATGTGTCCCCACGCCGCGGGCCTGGAACTGCTTAGCCTCAGCTTCCAGCAAAAAGGTCCTCGCCGGTGCCAGGTTCCTCTCAAAGCTTTCCGGCGTAAGCCGACAACTGTAGATTTGTCTGCCAATGCCGGTATGGCCTCCGTAATCCAGATCATAAGTGATATTCAATCCGTCATCCGCGTATGGAAGGGCATATATCGATGCGTCACCGGCCGTGATGCTGATAGGCTCATGGATAACAAACTCCTTACGACTTACCTGCTGTTCAACCACACCCGCCCGTTTGAGGATATTGAAATATCCGGCACAACTGCAATCCGGAGCCGGCAATTCTGAGCCGTTAACTTCTATAAGCACATTGTCTATCTCCATCGCATTGACGGCAGCCAAACAATGCTCTATTGTTTCTACACTGACGGAACCTTTCTTTATTGCTGTTCGGCGAGTCCTCTCAGCAATATTCGGCGCCACAGCGGCAATTCGTACCGTTTCCGGAACATCCGTCCGTATAAAAACAAGCCCCGTATCCGCAGCGGCGGGACGAAAAACGACCTTCGCCTCCTGTCCGCTAAATAAGCCTTTACCGGTAATCTTGGCATCAGCTTTTATGGTCTTTTGCAGCTTCAAGTCTCTTTACCCTATCAGTCAGCTCCTTCAACTGCTCAGCCAATTTCGGCAAACGTTTCATCAAACCAAATATCTTCATCGCATCTCTGATGTCAATTGCCGGTGAACCAAGCAATCTTGCGCCGGCTGCGGTACCACTAATAACGCCAGCCTGAGCACCAATCATAGTGCCCTCTCCTATCTCTATATTATCCACCAGCCCAACCTGCCCGCCCAGCACCACGCCGTCGCCAAGTTTGCAGCTTCCGGAAATACCAGCCTGGCTGACTATCAGACAGCATTTGCCGATCACTACATTATGAGCAATCTGCACCAGATTATCTATCTTTGTTCCAGCTCCAATTATAGTATTTCCGAATTTCGCCCTGTCAACGCAGCAATTGGCTCCTATCTCAACAAAATCTTCAATGACTACTCCGCCATTATGCGGAATAAGCCGATGAGCACCGTCAATAAACGAATACCCGAAACCAACTGAGCCGATCGTGCTGTTTGCCTGAATGATAACATTATTGCCCAACCGGCAGTTATGATAAACAACAACATTGCCGTCAAGACGACAATTATTGCCGATTTTTGAGTCCTCGCCTATTTTGCAGCCGCTTCCGATTACACTGTCCGGCCCGATTTCCACTCCGTCGTCGATTACGACATTCGCTCCAACAGCGACACCGTTGGATAGCCGGACATTCTGCCCTATCTTAGCTGTCGGATCAATTCCGGATGCCACCCGCTTCAACTCAGGCGCAAAGATATTCAAGGCTGTTATCAGTGCTGCATCAACATTTTTAACGAGCAATTGTGGCGTGGACACACCATCAAAACGGCTGCCTACAATAACCGCTCCTGCCGCGGATTTTGCAAGCGCAGCTATGTGCCGATCATTGGTAATGAAAGTGATGTCACTCTCGCGGGCTGCTTCCACGGCAGCGACGGAGCTTATCTGTCTGTCTCGCCATGACGGCTCAGCCGTCTGAGGCGGGCAGATTAGCTCAGCTCCGAGCCGTTCAGCCAATTGTGCAGCTGTTAATCTCATGTTTAATCGATTCTTGATACTAGTATTCTGTCGCAGCTTAAATGATTTATGTCATTGCGAGCGAAGCGAAGCAATCTCTGACATTTGATTTATGAGATTGCCACGGCCACCTAAGGTGGTCTCGCAATGACAACTTCTCAAATTACCTGCGACAAAGCACTGGTAGTCTGTCAAAATTATTTTTGTGACTTGTCATTCCCGCGAAAGCGGGAATCCAGACCTATTAACAGACCGGATTCCGCATCAAGTGCGGAATGACAACCTACCTAATCGAATTTGACAGACTACTAGATGCTCGATACTCAGCTCGTCACGGCGGAGCGTGCCGGAGCAGCGCCGAAAGGTGTCCTGCGGAGACGAGAATCGAGTATCAAGTATCCATCTTTATTTCTTTTCAGCATCCAGCCGAGCAATTACCTCATCGCTTAAATCCAAACAATCGGCGCTGTACAACAGCTTATGAGTGTTAAGAATCATCACAAGCTCATCGGCGCTGGCTACCGGAAATTCCGGCTCATCCTTCTCAAAAACCAAATCAAGGCTTTTCTCCTTAGCCAATTCCTGCGTTATCCGCAGGACTTCCTTATAAACGTCCTCAGTCCATTGCTGATGCCTTAATGTGCTTTGCTGCTTATTGATTTCCTGCTTAGCCTCCAGCTGGTAGCGTTTTTCTATCATTTCCCCGAGCTGAGTCAGAAAGTCGCTGCTGCCGGGCTTCAGCACTTTGAGTCCGGCTTCCTGCATTTCTATCTCTTTAGAAAGCTTTTCCAGCTCTGTATTTTTTCTGCCCTGTTCGGTTAATACCTCAACCTTATACTGTGCACTTCTCTTACAGGTGCGCAAAATTTTCCGAATACTGATAATCCCAATCTTCAGATGATCCGTATCAGCTTTGAGCTCAGCACGGCTATACTCATACCCCACGGACAAAAAAACCAAACCGATAAAACAACCTAAGATGATAATCGACCTTATTTTCATAATTACACCTTTCCTTTTGTTTAGAAATCCCCCAATAAATTGGGGAGTTATGAGTTCATAGTTCATTGACAACGAACAATGAACAAAGAACTACCCCCACATTTTACGTGGGATCGTTTCCCTTTTTAAAACAATCGTCCTCCTATGGAGAAGCTGAAGACCTGTGTATCGTCATCACCGTCTTTCATAAACGGTGTGGCCAGCTCAAATCTCATCGGCACTTCTCCAAACCAGGGTATCAGTATCTGTATTCCCGTACCCACCGCGGCGCGATAGTTGCCGGTATCAATTGCGCCGCTGTCGATAAAAAATAAAGCTGCAATGTTGTCTCCTATTAAAGGCACAGTTACCTCGGAGCTTGCCAAAAATAACCAATCACTGCCGATAGGGTCCTTTCGTTTGGGATTAGTGACATTGGTTTGCAAACCCCTCGGACTTACGCCGCGATACCCAAAGCCCCTTAGACTGTATGAGCCTCCCGCATAAAACTTTTCAAAAGGCGGTGCATCACCCAATGTGGACGCTGCGTGCAGCTTGGTAGCTAAAACAGTTTTTCGATTAAGGATATCCTCATAAAGCGTCTTATACCATACGTATGTTCCACTCGGAATCCCGAACATGTAGTCACCCGCCACCTGCTCGTAATTGACATTAAAGGTATAACCCTGGCTCGGCCTGAATTCATCGTTTGTCATATCTCTTCCAATACCCAGGGCAATCCCGAAAAGAGCATTGTTTCCCTTTACATCCGTGATTTCTTTAGGAGCGTCGTAATCAAGGCTTGATACATCCACCATTTCGGCTCTGAAGGATAGACTCCTTCGCCAGTGCTCTTTGCGTCGCTGCTCGAAGCCGACAACACTTCTAAGCCTGTCTTCATCGTAACTTTCTCTAAATCTCATGTATTTTGAGCCCATGAAGTCGAACGTTACAGGCTTATCCCGCCAGTAAGGGTCGCTGAAATCAACCGAATACGCGCTGAATTCCGTGCCTGGCGCCAGCGAAATTCTTAATCTCTGACCTGCGCCCCTGAAGGCATTCATGGTAATAAAATCCTCGAAGCTTTCAGGCCAATCGTTAACATCGAAATTGCGCTGGTCGAAAACCAAACTGCCGATTACGCCACTGTCACTGCTTATTCCTACGCCCGGCTGGAGCAATCCTGTCTTACCCTCTTGTACGCCGACTATTACATCCTGGCCAAGAAGGTTCGGATCATCGCCAGATTCATAAGGCTGACCCTGCGGCCTGATAACAACCTGCTCAGCAAGCACCTTCCTTTGCACATATTCTTCCAGCTTTCCACCTCCCTGCTTAGGCGCAATATCTGCATTGTATAATTGGCCCGGCGTAAAATCGTACTCGTCCAATACTCTCCGGACGGACTTATCCTGTGTAAGCTCATTGCCGCTTATGCTGATTTGACCCAAATCCTTATCCTGCGTCAATTCGCCGCCGGTTACAATATCGATTCGGCCGATTTGAAACTGCCTGCCCTCAGTGATTCCAAATTCAACGTTGACCATATTGACATCCGGAATGAACCTCGGCCACTGCCCAACTTCGGTATCGATGAAACCATACTCATGGTAGAGCTTAACGAGACTCCTGGCATCTGACTCAGCTTTTCGTTTCAGATAGACCTGTCCCGGCTGTAATTGCAGCTTCGCCCGCAGATCCTGCCCGTCAAAGGTTTTGTTGCCTGTAATAAAAATATCCTCAATGCGATAGACGGGCCCTTCATCAATTATGAAAGCGATGATCGCCTTGCTTTTATCCTCTGTGAACGCTTTTTTGGCTGATATGCCGTAATCGAGAAAGCCTCTTTCATAGTAGAGATTTTCCAGCTTTTCTATATCTTCGGACACTGTTTCTTCGCTGTAGTAGAACGGCCAATAAAACCATTTCTTTTTCTTTGTCTTTATCACTTTTTTAAGCGACCCGGTTTTTATACTCTCATTGCCGCTGAAATTCACCTTAGCAATCTTGACCCTCGGCCCCTCATCAATTTGATAAACTACATTGCCTTTTGAAAGCTCCCCTTCATCCAATGTCACGCTCACAAAGGCGTAGCCTATCTTCCGATAGACATCGACTATGGTTTTTCTGCCCATCTCAATCAGGACGGGATCGAGATATTCACCTGCCACGGGGCCTATTCTTTGGCGCAGAACCTTGTCTTTGAACGCACGGTTACCTACAAACTTTACGTCGTTCACCTCACTCTGTGACGTTTTGTCAACGGCCGCATTATCCTTATTCTGGGCTGCTTGCGAATCATTGTAAGACGAGGATTCAGCTTTGTTTACGCTTGTCCCGAGCGTAGCCGAGGGAGACGAACAACCTGAAATTAGTAGTGCAACCGATAAGATAATGAATAAAATCGCATCCTGCATTATACATCCTATTAAATTATGGTTAATTGGTTAATTGGTTAATTAACCACTCACCACTCACCACTGACCATCTTAAAACGGCACTGCTTCTTCTTCGTCCGCCGTCGTCTGATTACGAATAACGGCCTGCTGGCCCATCTGCGAAACATTCTCAAACCGCGTAAACTTGTCTCTGAATATAAGCTGGACGGTGCCGGTTGGACCGTTACGTTGCTTGGCGATAATCAGCTCCGCCGTGTTGGTCGGCTCATACTCCGGTGTGTCACGATGATAATAATCCTCGCGGTGCAGCAGCATTACCACGTCTGCATCCTGCTCAATACTGCCGCTTTCACGCAGGTCGCTCATCCGCGGCCGATGACCTTCTCTGCCCTCAGGAGCGCGATTTAACTGGCTCAGAACCATAACAGGAATATTTAGCTCTCTGGCCAGGGCCTTAATATATCTCGAAATGACGGCTATCTCCTGCTGACGCGATTCAATCCTATCCGAGCCGAGGTGCATCAACTGCAGATAATCAACGACTACGCACTGTATTTGATACTGACTTTTCAGTCTTCTTGCCTTGGCACGAAGCTCCAAAGGAGTCAAGCCCGCCGAGTCATCGATATAAATCGGCGCTTCAGATAACGTGCCACAGGCCTCGACCAGCTTCTGGTAGTCATCTGTGCTTAACATTCCCTTTCTTACCTGCTGGGCGTCAACCGTGCTGACACTGCACAGGAAGCGCTCTGCGAGCTGCTGTTTGCTTGTCTCTAATGAGAATATGGCAATTGGAGCGTTTTCTGCCAGCCCAACGTGCTCGGCTATATTCAGTGCAAGACTGGTCTTGCCCATGCTCGGCCGGCCGGCGATGATTATCATTTCGCCGTTTTGCAGGCCGCAGGTTTTTTCGTCCAGCTCGTAATAGCCGGTCGCCAAACCTGTCACGTGGCTTCCCTCACGCTTTTCGATAAGCTCATAGACGCGAGTCACCAAATCTTTTATTGGAACGGCAAAGTTGCTGATCTTTTTATCAGTGATGGCAAAAAGCTTACGTTCCGCTTCGTCAAGCTTTTGGTCCGTCTCGCCGCTTTCGTCGAACGCATCATCTAAAATCTCACTGGCGACAGCAATAGTCTCACGAAGAAGCATCTTGTCCTTGACAATGCTCGTGTAATACATGACATTCGCAGCGGAAGGCACTGTTTCCATAATCTTGCTGAGGTACTCCACGCCGCCGATAGCCTCGATCTGCTTGCGTTTCTCAAGCTCATCGCGGATCAGCACCGCATCAATCGCCTCAGGCCTTTTTTTCTCATAAAGAGCAACAATGGCATCGAAAACAAGCTGGTGCTCGACCCGGTAAAAGGCCTGCCGGTTTATTTGCTCGACTACCTGACCGATACAGACCGGACTGACAATCATTGAGCCGAGCACCGCCGCCTCAGCAGCCAGCGATTCGGGCATCTTCCGATTGACCATCAGATTCCCCGTAGCCCTGGACTTCGTCTCCATTTTACCCGCTAATTCAAATGTCCGGGTTCTCTTTCGACTTTGCTCAGAAAGGATTTGATCAACTGCCATAACTACTTCGCTTCCTTAAATTCGGCGATTCATAGCCGAACTCACTCGTCCTGGCAAAGGCTAAGCCGTAGCCAGACAAGTTATATTTCACGCGGCATTTTACATGCTTGTCAGCCTACCTGTCAAACCTTTCCTTAGGCTGTGCTCAAGACAGGATTCTTTATATTCGGCAACAGCCTTATTGACCAGCACGATATTGAAATCCAAAATTTTGCAAACTTATGGATTTGTGATCCTCAAATCAACCAACAAAGAAACCATCACAACTCTGTTAAATAAAAGAAGTTATGGCATAAATGAAGAAGCTGATCAATCTACAGAATAACCATCAAAACAAACACTAACCAGGAATAAAATAATGAAAGAATAAAAGAATAATATCTTTCTCATCTTTCTCCAATCACCGATTACAATCAACAAATACTTAGCGAGGCTAAAAATTTACCTGCAAATTCAATACGAACCCTTTATATTGATATAGCCAAAAAATGCTTGCAAACAGCAGACTATATCTTGTATATAATTGCAATACGCTTAACCAAAATCTTAAGTCCGCAGGCTTATCTCAAGCGAAACCGAGAGAAAGACCGGCGGTTTAGAAATTTTTGCATTGACGCATAAAAGCGAAGTATAAAAGTGAGAATGCTTTCAGCACGGACGCAAAATAAGAACCTGTCCCGAGCGAAGTCGAGGGAATGGGTTATCCATCCATCGGACGACCGTTCCATTCATCTTGCCAAATCCTTAAATATATCGCCTCTCCTGGCACAGGTCCTGATCAATCGTACAGTGACCGACACGCGAGCCGGTGCTATCTTTTTAAGACCTAAACTAACCGAGCTTGTCAGCCCGGAACGTATGCCGGGAATCGAAGCAGCGGTTTGTCGCTTAAAACAGGCTATCGAAAACAAAGAGAAAATCACCCTCTACGGCGACTACGACGTGGACGGCATTACAGGCGTCTCAATTCTTTTGCAGGTCTTGAAACTGCTCGGCGCCAATGTTGACTATTATATTCCTCACCGCGTCGAGGAAGGCTACGGCCTAAATGCCGAAGCTATCCGCTCGCTGGCTAAAGCCGGCTGCAAGCTCATAGTAACCATTGACTGCGGCATTTCTGCGCATGACGAAGCCGAGTTAGCCGGGCAATTAGGCCTTGATCTGATAATAACCGACCATCATCAGCCGATGTCCCAAAACCCAAGTTTAGCCGTCGCCGGCACGGCGACGGGTGAGAATTACTCAAAAATGCAAGATTCAAAATGCAAAGTGGAAGACTTGAGTGTAGCACTGCCCAAAGCTGCTGCAATTGTACATCCGGCGCTGGAGCAATCTTATCCCAACCAGGACTCTTCCGGCTCAATGGTTGCGTATAAACTGGCATGGGCTATTGCCAATCGATTCTGTGCCGGACCTAAGCTCGAACCGACTCTGCGGGAATTCATGCTCAATGCAACGGCTCTTGCAGCGCTGGGAACTATAGCTGACGTTATGGACCTGCGGGGTGAAAATAGGGTCCTGGCAAGCTTCGGACTTAAAGCCCTGCCTGCGAGCAAACTGCCGGGCATCCAGGCCTTGATAGAAACCGCCGGTCTAACCGGGCAGGGTCTCGACAGTTTCGACATCGGCTTTAGACTTGCACCCATGCTCAACGCAGCGGGACGAATGGGACATGCACGATTAGCCGTAGAGCTTCTGACAAGCAACAACCTAAGCCACTCTATGCAGATAGCCGAATACCTCAAGCAGCAAAACAGCCAGAGACAGCAATGCGAGCGAAAAATATTTGAGCAGGCCTGCGAAATGATAACAAACTCCGGCCTTGACGACCCGCAGCAGCGGAGCATTGTGCTGGCAGGAGAGAGCTGGCACGTGGGCGTATTAGGCATTGTAGCTTCGAGAATAGCTGAGACTTTTTATCGTCCGACTATTATGATAAATGTTCCTGATAAGACAGGACCCGCCGGAGTCGGGCTTGATCCTGTCCAAGGCTTCGCCCTGGCTCATGGCTCTGGCCGGTCGATTCCGGGCTTTTGTTTGCTCAGCGCAATTAGAGCGTGCGGGCATCACTTAATTAGCTTTGGCGGCCATAAAATGGCGGCGGGCGTAACCATTCAGAGCGAAAAGATTGAACAATTCGCCGCCGATTTCGAGGCTTATGCAAAACAGAATTTAAATGATGAAGATACTGTCGCCAAACTTCACATAGATGCCCTGGCACAGTTAGGCCAGTTCAGCCGAGAGGTCGTCGGACAGTTTCGAATGCTTGGCCCCTTCGGCCCCGGCAATCCCACGCCGCTCTTCGCCACTGAAGGCGTGCACCTGGCCTGTCCGCCGAGAGCGGTCGGCGCAAAAAGCAACCATCTTCAGATCGCGATCACAGATAATATAAACTCAATCCGTTGTATAGGCTTTGGGATGGGGAAACTTGAGAAAAAACTGCTTGAGCACGAGTTCTTCAACGTTGCATATCAGGCGCAGATAAACAGCTTCAATGGTTTTAGCAACGTAGAATTTGTCCTGGCTGACATCCAGTTCGAGTAATCATTAAATAAGGACAGCAGGGGGCCCTTGAAAAAGTCCCAAAACAACATTTGAGATTGCCGCGCGATTCTTCGAATCGCTCGCAATGACCTGAAAACGCACTTTGTGTCATTGCGAGGAGCGTAGCGACGAAGCAATCTCACCCTTTTCAACAGCCTCACCGTCCCCAATTATAGAACGACCTTTAGCCAAGCTTGTGCCATCAGATAAGCGCCGGCCATAGTAGGGTGAACGCCATCGGCTGCCCAATAACTGGGCGGGGCTTTTTTAGCTGCCTCATCAAAAACGGCCTGAAATGGAACAAATATCGCCTTTAGCTCCGTTGAAATTTTCTTCACAGCAGAGCGATACCGGTCAAACTCAGGGAACCATTTCTCGTCCACCTCGCCGCAGCGAAGCACAAACGGCTCACAAATTACAAGTGTCACTGCCGGCAGGGCCTGGCGAGTACGCTCAAGAAGAGCACGATAATCTTTTTCGTATTTTTCAACAGTGCCATGATAATTATGTTTGACTATATGCCAGTAATCGTTGACGCCGACGAGAATGCTGACAACGTCAGGTTTTAGGGCAATACAATCTTCGTCCCATCGCTCGGCAAGTTGATACACCTTATTTCCGCTAATACCACGATTAAAGATTCTTGGTCTGGCTCCAGAATATTTTTCCAGCAGCTGGCAAGCAGCAAGAAACGCATAGCCAGTCCCCAGCGCCGACGGCTCATTTGGATTATTCTGCTTTTTTTTGTCTCGACCCGCGTCTGTAATTGAGTCGCCCTGAAACAAAAAACAATTGTTCTTCTCGGTCAATTGATAAGACGCCTGGCCAGATGAGCCTTTCATAGCCTCGGTGCAGCCGGAAGAAGCCAGGATAGAAGAAATAGTCACACCTGCGGTTGTCTTTAGAAAATTACGTCGGCTCGTCTGCCCATCTCTAAAACGTAAATTTACCATGCTGGCTCTCCTGCACTTTTAATTTTAATATAATTTACTTTTGGGTGAATTGTTGTTTGTACACCGTAGCTGTTTCAATCTTAAAGCGGCCTAATGTGGTAGCAATATTTAAGAAGTCTTCCGGATTGCCGTTGCCGACCGCAAGGGCGATATGTCCCGCGTCGTAGCCTCCCCTTCCGGTGCCCTTAAATGCTGCATCGAGGCCAATCCACTTGCCGCTGTCTCCGCCGACGTAGGCCTGTACCCAGGCGTGACCGCCGAAGGTATCCTTCACATTGGCAAATTCCTTCACATAAGCAATACCTGTCACCACCTGAGCCGGTATCCCCACGGCTCGGCACAAAGCTGCCGCAAGCACCGCGTGCTCGGTGCAGTCGCCTTGTTTGCTATCTGCAACCTCCAGCGCTGAAGCATAACCGATCGAAAGATTCTTATACTCGATATAATCGGCCACAAAGACCTCAATCCTTTTTATAGCTTCAGCAGTGTTTTTCGTATCGCCAACGGCACGGCGGGCAAGGTCGATTATCTTCTCGTTGTCACTCTGCAGAAACCTGGTGGGCTTAGTCGCATCGAGGATTTTCTCATCTTTGCCTCTGTAAGGAAAAGCTGCCCCGGCAGGTGCAGTGACCGGCTCAACGGTTACCATTATCTTGCCGTTTTCCAGCCGCTGCACTTTTTGATTATCACCTGACGGAATCGTCAAATTGTTTGCCTCTTTAACGGGGCTTAAAATATAAACAATCGACTTCGCTGAATTGACGTCGCCCAACGGCTGCGGACTTGCCAAGAGCAGCTTATCAATCACCTCAAACACGTCATTTTGCCCTAATGCAAACTCCTTGGGGCAGGCAATCATCTCCACCTGCATGCCGACTATCGGAATAATGCTCTTTTGTACCTTATAGTCCTTGTCCACATAGCTTGTGCTGGCCATCTCCCCTGCCTGCGGCATAGTAAAGGTTGTTTTAACCTCCGTTAAATTTACTACTCGGCCGAGTAAATCAACGGTCTGCTTTGGACCGATACTGATTTTGGCATCAAGAGCCTGCATGATTGACGGACTAAATATTCGCGCGGTATAAGCTGTTCCTTCATTAAGGCCTTGTTTTCGTGTAAGCTGCTCCAGAGCTTCCGTCATCATCGCCCCGCTGGGCCACTGCAAGGTGCTTTTCTGCTCATTGCCCATCATCTTTGCAGTAACATTTATCGTACCGTTCGGGTCCACCGTCCCGGCTATATTCATAATCATTACTCCCAGCTCCTGAATAACCTCAAAACCAAGAGGCTTACCGCCGGCTGTTTCGATGGAAGTCTCCGTCATATTGATGGTCACCGGAACACCGATTCTGCTTATGGTCATGCTGACCTTCTCTGATGAGGTGACTTTTCCATCAGCTTCAATGCGATTATGTATGGCATGGCCGACCTTTTTGCCGTCCATAAATACTGCAAAATATTCTGTTTCTTCCGAACCAGCCTTACTAAGGCCGGCAGCCGCCAAAACTAAGCAAATACAAAGCAAAAACCGAATTTTCATAGTCTCATTCCTTTCACAATTTTATCGATGTCTGAACCTATATGATTATAAACAAAGAGCGACAGTTTTCTATTATAATCCGGGTCATAAAAAATATATGCAATTCTTCCTACAGAGCCGCGACCGTTAGGGAGCGGTAAGATGATGGACGAGGGACGATTGATGATGGACGATTGATAACAGAGCCACGAAAGCCTGCCCTGAGCGAAGTCGAAGGATTGGCTTTGTTTGGGTTTGTTTTCACCAAATGTACAATGCGATATTTTTCTCATATTTCCTTGTTATAATTAAATTTACATTCATTTGACTTTTTTGAAAATTGGCTTTGTTTTGCATAATTTAGTCCAAACTCCGCATCGTTTTCTTGGCTGATTAGACCTCTTTTTTATTAACTGCTGACCTTACCGGCGATAAATAAGGCCATCAGAAAATCAGACGATCAGGTCGTGGGCATCAGTTTATCAGGGCATCAGGTTCATCCTTCGGAGTACTACGGAGAATGGATCGGTTTTTCCTGATTTCCTGTTATCCTGATCACCTGCACCCTGTTATCCTGATTCCCTGGTTTCCTGTCCTCCTTTTTTTGTTCATTTTGCTGATTGGCGATGATTTGTAATTCAGCGGCAATAATCTCCCCCTAATTTACGATTGACTACGAACTATTAACTATGAACAGTTCATTAGTTCGATGCATATTATACCCAAAAACGGCAAAAAAACAAGCAAAATTTTTTCTCGCCTGCCCTGAGCGCTAGTCGAAGGGATGCTCCACCTAAGGTGTCCCATAGGGAGATTCTCGATACTGGATGCTAAAAATAAATAGTAGGGTGGGACTTTCATCCTTCGTAGTACTACGGAGAATGGATGCCCCACCATTTTCTAATACCAAATATAGTTGTAAATTGCCGAAATAATATGTCCATCCCCAAGCTGCGCTTGAGGCTGCCACACGTGATTTGTCATTGGGTGGCAGCGTCATCCCTTAGGGATGGCGATGGTTCTTCACAGATGATCGGCAATTATTAAATCAAAT
>CAZRNB010000012.1:0-38531 GCA_964601355.1 uncultured Pirellulales bacterium | reverse complement strand
AGATTTTGGTCTGGCTTCCTTCTCCGATGGGTGATGCAATTCTGTGCACACCGGCTTTGCGGGCTATGAGAACGCATCTCAAATCATCTCGAATCTGGTTTTTAGCAGAACCTGTGGTTTTTGAGGTTTTATCGCCGAATAGTTTCGATAACGAATGGCTGGTACAAAGATATCAAGATCCTTTCAAAATTGCAAAATTGCTCAAGGAACATAAATTCGCCCAAGCAATACTTTTTAAGAATTCCTTTGCCTCGGCACTTGCAGTTTTTTTAGCAAGGATACCATCCCGTATAGGTTATGCTCGCGAAGGCAGGGGGGTTTTTCTAACTGAAAAACTTTATCCATCAAAGTTATCCAGCGGCGAATTTGAGCCGCATTCAATGGTTGATTACTATCTTGCTGTTGCATCACGGCTGGGTGCAGAAACAATTAGCAAGAGTCTCGAATTGCTTGTTGATTCAAATTGCGCCAATAGTCTTTGTACCAAACTGCCGGAAATCGATAAAGCTGGTGGACCAATTGTTATTGTTGTGCCAGGTGGAGCATTTGGTCCAAGTAAATGTTGGCCGAGCGAACGATTTGCTCAAACAGCCGATTGGCTGATTGATAATTACAATGCAACCGTTGTGGTCTCTGTTTCTCCTGATCCTGCTGAGCAAAAAATCGGCAGCGAAATCTGCCATTCGAGCAAAAATAAACTAATCAGCCTTACGGAAAGGCCTTTAAGCATAGGAGAGCTAAAGGCGCTCTTTTCTCAAGCTTCATTGATAATATCGAACGATACGGGGCCCAGACACATAGCAATCGCTTTTCGGCGGAAGCTAATCACTCTTTTTGGGCCGAACGAACCTGCCTGGACGGAGACTAATTACGAAAATGAGATACAAATAATCGGCAATGTTCCTTGTGCTCCCTGTACTATGCCGATTTGTAAGCAAGCACAGCTTATGTGTATGCAGTCAATCACTGTGGAGATGGTTTGCAGCGCCGCAAAACAATTGCTTGGCAATAATCGCCGGCAGGCTGTCGTTTATACGCAACGGAAATTTATTGAAACAGCACGATCATTTTTCATCGACCCAAATTATAAAACGCCATTGAGCAAATTAAGTTTGGTTTCAGTCGATGCCATATTTTCTTTCAATAAGGCTGCGAATCTTGTTAAAAATAATCTCGCCACTTACCGTGCTCGGCTGCAATTTGAGATAAATTCACCTTTAACTACATTATTCTTGAAGCGTTATGAAAAGCCACCGATTCTGATTCAGCTTAACAACTGGTTGGCACATCACAGCCGTAAAAGCTGCGGCTTTATAGAGCTCGAGCAGGCAGGCAGCTTGGCTGAAGCGGGAATAAATACTCCCAAAATCGTCTCTTATGGCCAGCAGCGGGGACTTTTTTTTGAAAAAAGAAGCTTTATTATCACCGAAAAAATTCCAGATGCTGAATCATTAGAACGAAGATTGCCCGGCTGTTTCAACAATATAGAAACGGTTGAAAATCTTAAATTAAGGAGAACTTTTATTGCTCGCTTGGCAAGCTTTATCAAACAGTTTCACCAGGCAAATTATCGTCACCGGGATTTATACCTTTCGCATGTATTCTATAGTGACAACGGTGATTTTTATCTTATAGACCTGGCACGGGTGTTTAAGCCCATTATCCTGCGACGGCGATTTCAAATAAAAGATATTGCCCAGTTGTATTACTCAGCACCAGCGAATCACTTTTCGAATACAGATCGGTTGCGCTTCTATCTCAGATACGCAGGAAAAGATGGGCTTGCTAATGATGATAAAATATTCATTCGTAAAGTATTAAGTAAAGCAAGGCGTATGGCTCACCACAATGTAAAACACGATAGGTTAGTCCCTTTTACAGCCCGGCAGAATTAGAATTTGTTTTGTGAAAAAGATGAAAGCTGCAATTATAATAGAACGTGCGGATACAAATCTTGGCGGGGCTGAGCGTTCGGTATTTGAAATGGCAGCAGCCCTCTCAAATTCTAATATTGCAGTGGATATACTTGCTGCTAAAGGTTATAGAAGCACTAAGAATATCCACATCTTATGTCGTGACAATCCTGGTAAACGCACTTGTTACTTTACATTTGCCAAGGCGCTAAAAAAACATTTGTCGGAAAATTCCTACGATATAATTCACAGCGTTTTACCTTTTTACTTTGCTGATATTTACCAGCCACGTGGCGGCACTTACGCCGAATCCATTTTGCGTAATGCCGAGAGTTTTCAAAATCAATTCATAGTTTCTTACAAGAAGCTGACTGCCTTTGCAAATCTTCATAGAACTATCCTTTTGCACGCCGAACGTAAGCTGTGCAGACAGTCTGACAAGCCGATAATTGTAGCTATCTCGCAATACGTTGCCGAGCAGTTCAAGCGACACTATAACATCAACGATGAGCGCATAATAGTTATACCTAACGGTGTGAAAATAAGTACAACAATCGACCAAAATGAGACTAACAAACTCCGCCAGCAAATATTTGCCCATCTGGGACAAGAGACGAGAGACGAGAGACGAGGGACGAGAGACGAATCCGTCTTTTTCTTATTCGTAGCTAATAATTTCCGATTAAAGGGACTTACTGGTTTAATAAAGGCAATGCAGTTAGCAGCACGCAGTAAAACATCCAGACCGGCATATTTAATCGTTGTCGGCAATGATAAAGTAAGCCGATACGTCAGGCTTGCGAAAGAAATAAATTCGCCGAACAAGAAGATCATTTTTTTAGGGCCTGTCAGTGGCGTTCAAAACGTCCTGTCGATAAGCGATATTGCTGTTTTACCGACTTTTTATGATCCATGTTCACGATTCATTCTCGAGGCGTTAGCGGCGGGCAAACCGGTAATAACCACCAGGTTTAACGGCGCAACCGACTTTTTCGTTAATAATCGGCACGGCAGAGTCATCGATTCGCCTGATAATGTCTCTGCACTTTTGGAAGCAATAAGTTATTTTTCAAATACAGATAATATCCAAAAAGCATCGCAGGCTATTGCCGTAGATAATCTCAGGGACAAAATTTCCATCAACCGGGTTGCTGAACAGTTAATATCACTTTATAAATCAGTCCTTGAGAAACGTGAATAATTCAGGATTTGTGATTTTGATTATTGGCGTAAGCAGAGTATGGCTGAATTTCCTTTTCAACTTTTAGTTAGATGTGCATCAGGAGAGACGGAGACGTTGACATGCACGGCTCTGTTAAGGGCTGTCCCTGGAAGGCGAGAGGTTTATGATGCTTTATGGAATCAGCGGCCCGTGATTGTCAAGATATTTTCACATAGATTTTTCGCGAAGCGTCATCTTAAAAGAGATTGGCGAGGCTTGAAATTACTGCAGCAGCGAGGATTAAATTCGCCCGAACCTTTGTTTTTTGGGCGGACAACAGATGGACAGCGGGCAATGACGGTAGGGAAAATCATCAATTCATTAACTACTTTAGAGGTTTTCAACAAGACAACGGAGAAAATAAAGAGGCTCAATTTGATGATTCTAATATGTAAAGAGCTGGCTAAAGAGCACAGCAGGGGCGTTTTGCAGAAAGATCTTAATTTGGGAAATTTTTTATTGGATGGCGATAAAGTTTTCATGCTTGATCCTGGGCAGATGAAGTTCTCGTTGTTTCAGGTGACAAGGAGCAAAAGCATTTCTCAATTAGCGTCGCTGACATCTTGTTTGCCGGACGGCGATACCGAATCTGTCTCAATGATTTGTGGGGAGTATTTTAAGGCCCGCGGGTGGCGTTTGCGAGAGTCGGATGAGGCATTATTCCAAAAGCAGCTGTTTATACAACGAAAGAAGGCCATCAGGAAAGGGCTGAAAAAGTGCCTGCGAACAAGCAAGAGATACTTACGAATTAAAGCTGGCAGGAATATTGCCGTGTTCGACACAGATTTTTGTCGTGATGCCGATCCGCTTGATTTTATAGAACGCATAGATTCTCTGATTGGCAGTGGGCAGATTCTTAAAGATGGTGACACCTGTTACGTGTCACGTTTAACCTGGAATGGTAAAGACGTGGTTGTCAAACGATATAACCATAAAGGATTTATACATTCGCTGCGACATACGATAAAAAGAACACGAGCCCATAGAGGATGGTTTCACTCGCATCGGCTCAGTATGCTGAATATAGCCACGCCGAAAGGCCTTGCCTATATTGAGAAACGCAAAGGATTACTCGTATGGGAATCCTATCTTGTAACTGTGTATGTCGGAGGAAAGAAACTTTATGACTTTCTGCGAAATGAAAACGTTGCCCATGAAGAACGTTTAAAAAAACTGGGGCAAATCAAGAGTCTGCTTGATAAGCTCGACAAACATCGCATCAGTCATGGTGATTTGAAACATACAAATATTTTAATTACGGAGGAAGGTCCTGTTCTGACAGACCTCGATGGAATGAAGGTGCATAAACTGAATTGGATATATCGGCGCTATCGGGCTAAAGACCGTGCACGCCTGCTTAAGAATTGGCCGCGAGAGAATGTGATCAGCCTGCAAGACATTTTGTAATTAATTCGAGCAGTTTCTTTCCGATTATTTCAGTATCGAAATTTTGTACCTGAGCCAGCCCAACATTACCCATTTGTTTTCGCAATTGGGGATTCTTAATCAGATGGATAGTTTTTTCAATCCATTCCTGAATACTTGATGCAAGAAAACCAGTAACGTTATGGCGGACATATTCGGAGTTGACACCTACCAGCGATGCAATCACGGGTAATCCCGCGGCTTCATACTGCAGGATTTTGAAGCCGCATTTTCCGCGGGTAAATCTGTTGTCTGGTAACGGCGCCAAACCAATATGGCTCGTAGCTAAATCAACCGCTTGTTTTTCCAGAGACCATTGAAATTTTTCCACCTCCATATTCTTCAGGTAGAAAAAATCATTGCATATTATCCGCAGAATAGCATTACTAAAATGCAAACCGATTTGCTCAAGGGCGGGTGTGATGTCAGCAAGATACTTAAGAGTGCTGCGGCTGCCAATCCAAACAAGGCGGATTTTACCGTCGTTTTTGGGTTGTGCCTGCACCTTGTAAGCATTAACATCCAAGCCGGTAGGTAAAACTGCGACGTTGGGATTAAATCTCCGCGCGTGCTCTGCAAGATAGGAATTGCCGGCGATAATCATATCAGCTACCCCGGCACTCCTGCGGAAGGACGTAAAGTGTGACCAGTTATTGCGATGAGGATTTTTGTCACTATACATTATAGCGTCATCGAAATCATAAATGATTTTTTTGCTGTATTTATCAAGCCAAAAGGCGTCAAATATATTCAGGCCTTTTCTATGAAGAAAAACGCCGTCAAACTCCGCTGCTTGTTTAAAAAGTCTCCGACGTGCTAAATGGCCGGCCGGCAGCTTCGCAACTTCACAATTGAGGCCGTTTGCGCGCAAAAAATCAAGATAAATTGCTATTCGCTGTCTGAAGCTCGCTCGATTCGGATTGTTGGTTAGAATTAAAAGATTCATTTGTCCTTTTTTCTTTTGAAAGTATGCTGCCTTTTTTGTTGTTATCTAAAATTGCTTTGTATAAAAGAGCAAAGGTTGTCATTTCGAGCGTGCCGTAGGCGAATCGAGACACGGAGCGAAGCGGAGAGCCCCGAAGGGAAATCTGTTTTTAGATCCTTCGACTTCGCTCAGGACGCCTTACGGCGGATTTCTCCACTTCGCCCCCGTTCTGTCTTCGACAGAAGACACGGGGGCTTCGGTCGAAATGACGGTGAGTCTTTTCTACAGAGCGATCTAAAATCTGGAACACAATTGTAGCTCTTTTAACAAATTGTAAATATAATACAATCACGCTAATCGATTTTCTGGCAGATTTTAATTATAATCAGTTATGAGTAAAGAATATTTATGAATTTTCGGCAAGCAGGAAAATGATATTCATTGTTTTAATAGCTGGTTCATATTTGCTTGGCTCAATACCCTTCGGCCTGCTCATTGCTAAAGCATACGGAAAGGATTTGCGTTCTATAGGCTCAGGCAATATAGGCGCGACAAATGTAGCCCGCGCTCTCGGCAGAAAATGGGCATATTTGTGCTTTCTGCTTGATATGCTAAAAGGCCTGGTGCCGATGCTTTTGGGAAAATTGGAAATTCAATCCGTTGCGGCGGACAAAATTTCCCCAGCCATTGGGCTGTGGCTCTGGCTTGCCGTTGGCTGTGCTGCAATTATAGGTCATATCTTTCCGATATATCTGAACTTTAAAGGCGGCAAAGGCGTAGCTACCAGCCTCGGTGTGGCGCTTGGCCTTTGGCCTTATTACACGATTTGCGCCTTGTTTGCTGCTGCAATATGGGCAGTTGTTGTTTTAATATGGCGGTATGTCTCATTGGCCTCAATCGCCGCTTCAGTAGCTTTTCCTCTTATATTGATTTCGCTAATAATCCTGACCCCCAAGTGGGACTTTGTCAGTTTATGGCCTTTAGTTATTGCGGCAAGCGTGATACCTTTGATGGTCATTATACGGCATAGAGAAAATATTAAGAGGCTTCTCAGGGGAACAGAAAACAAGATATTAACTCGATCCCTGCACTAAGAAAGACCGAATCCTTCGAGCTTATCGAAGCAGACCGATTTCAATACACACCCTATCTCCTCATGTACAAACCTCGGCGAGGCAGCGCCGTCAATCCGCATACCGTTGATTGACGCCCCCATTAATCAGCTATGACGGAACCACCAGCTTCTTCATCTTCTTGCCTTCTCCGCCCCCCAAAACAATTCTGTAATTGAAATTTCACAGCTTAAGATTGATTTTATCTTTTAAGCGCGCAAAAAAACAAATAGGAAATACCTACATTTGGGTATCCAAAAGCCTATTATAGGACTACTAAAAGACTGCCACGAAACTTCAAACCCCCATTTAGATTAGTCCCGTTTAGAAGCAAATCTTCTAATGGGATTTGCTAAGAGCTTATAAATATTATCGGAACAAAAGAGCTTTTTTCTTTAATTTTTGTTACAGATTTATAACGTTGGCAACTCAAGGGAAGACAGCCCTGTTAGAAATCCAAACTCTATAGATAAGATTTATCCGAACGACCTGGGATTTCTAACTGGGCCAATCCTCCCAGTATAGCGATTTTGACCAAATCAGCTATACTATGAGCCTCCAGCTTTTCCATAATTTTGTGGCGGTTTGCCTCAATTGCCTTTGTGCTGACGTTTAATTGTAGAGCAATTTGTTTTGTATTTTTACCTTCGCTGATAAGCTGAAGCACCTCTCGTTCCCTTTCCGTTAGAGTTTCTAATGGTGATTTGGCGGTCCTTGCTAATCGCTGCACATAATCGCTGACTACTACGCCGGCAACCTTAAGGCTAAGATAGACCCCGCCATCGATTACTGTTCGTATGGCCTCAACAAGCTCGTCAAATGTACACTCCTTCAGCACATAGCCGGATGCACCTGCTTTAAGCATGTCCGCTACAAATGCCCTGTTAGAATGTACGGATAGAGCGATTACTTTAATCTTTGGATTTTCGTGTATGATTTGGCGGGTAGCGTCCACTCCGTTCAGGTTCGGCATGCTTATATCAGTAATTACAATGTCAGGCTGCAATTTTCGCGCAAGATCGACCGCCTGTCGGCCGTCCTGTGCTTCTCCAATTACTTCCATATCGGATTGCTTCTCAATCAGGCTTCGCAGACCTTCGCGAGTAATTGCATGGTCATCGGCTAATAGGATTCGTATTCCCATGTTTATTCCCCAATTTTTCATTACATTTTAACGGAGCCGTCATAACAACCTTACATCCACAACCGGGAGCAGATTCAATCTCCAGATGACCACCCAAGTGTTGCAGTTCCTCTTGTATACCAAAAAGTCCAATCTTGCCCCTTTTTTCTAACAATGATTGCACTTTGACAGGATCGAATCCGATTCCATTATCTTCCACACAGACTTGTATCTGACTGTTAACTGTACGCAGGGTAACCTTTATCTTCTTAGCCTGTGCGTGCGTGACAGTGTTAGTTAGCAGCTCCCGCAAAAAGCGGAACAAAAGCAGCCGAATATCATCATCCAAAGGCTTGGGCTGCCCATCATCTTCAAAGTCTGTCTCGATCCCATGCTTTTTCTCGATTTCCTCGGAAAGCCACTCTGCCACCGCTTTCTCAAAACCCAATACATATAGCACAGGCGAGCTCAGATCGCTCTCCAGCGTTGTTGTCTCTGCAATCGCCTTACCCAGATAATTGCAGATATCGTCCAAAATCTTGCCAACATCTCTGCCCGACACGGATTGCCGAAGCTCATCCAGCTTAATCTTCGAAGCCACCAGAAATTCGCTGACGCGGTCATGTAGTTCAGAAGCAATGCGGAGCCTTTCACGTTCCTCGGTTAGCGTCAACTCTGATGCCAGCGACTTAAGCTGAGCCTGGTACTCGTGGGCTCGTTGTTCAGAGCGTTTGCGTTCGGCGTTTTTAGTAAGTGTCCACTTCCTGTCCTCCCTTACCAGACCCAATTGATGATTGTTCACTACATCGATGATTTCAGAAGTGCTACATTTATTGAGCTTGTACGCACAAATAACAAGCATTAGATAGCCGTTGACCGTCTCATTGATAGCGTGCTCATACTCTGCAAATTTCCGCCAGGTCTGCTTGCTCAACCAAGCCGTATTTCCAGTCACTCTTATCCCAGCGTAACCATTTGTCAAAGCCTTATTGAGCTTTTCTATCCATTGCTCAAGAACTCGCGCCATATCGAAAGTGCCTTCTTCAAGATACCAGTCGCTGTGTGCGACGATCTCCATCTGCCCTTTTTTCAGATACAGATCAAAACGAGGCACAGCCTTTTTCATCGCCTTCTCGATTTCTTCCACATCAAGAGGTTCACACGTAACCCAGATGCAGAATTCATTGTTCTGTAATCCGGCTTTGAAGTACGGAACCAATACCTCGATCAAATCTTCCTTGGTCTCGTAGAACAGGCAGATATGCGTACCCCAAGGCATTTTACCCAATAAATCGATCCCCATATCTCTGTTTATTTCCTTTTGAACCATTACACATACTCCAATCATCTCAGAAGCAAATCAAATATCAAAATGTAAAATGTAAAATTAAGGAATTCCACAATTTTGATTTTTGATATTTAATTTTTGAGTTATTTCAGGGGGCCGATCTACCGACTTCTGCTTCAATGGGGCTTTCATTATAATCCTGCATCCTCGGCCTGGTGCAGATTCAATCTCCAGATGTCCTCCTAACTGCTCCAATCGCTCCCGAATGCTAAAAAGCCCAAATCTTCCTTCTCTGACTGACTTAGCAGCTACCTCAGCAGGATTAAATCCGATACCATTATCTTCAACACCTACACGTATTGTATCGCCATCACTCTGGATAGAGACCTTCGCCTTGGTTGCCTTAGAATGTTTTACAACATTGATTAGCAGCTCACGTACATCTCGAAATAATAATGTTTTGATGTCGTCATCCAGCGGTTTCAATTTTTTATCATCCTCCAACTCAACTTCGATGCCATACTTTTGCTCTATTTCTTCGTTAAGCCAAGCTGCCACAGCCGCCTCAAATCCCAGCTCATGGAGAATTGGAGAGCTTAAGTCGAAGGTTAAAGACCTTAAATCCGAAATAGATTGGTCAAGCAAGCTGCATACATCTGCCATGACTTTGACAGGTTCATCAGAGCAAACATTATGGCGAAGGCCATCCAATTTGACCTTGGAGATAGCAAGGCCTTGTCCGATATGGTCATGCAGATACATAGCGATACGCCGCCTTTCACGCTCCTCCGCCAGGGTCAATTGGGAAGCTAAAGATTTGAGCTGCGCCTGATATTCAAGAAGTTTCTGCTCCGTATTCTTACGTTCGGTGACGTCAAGGCCGTAAATATTGACGTAGTTGGCATCTACAATGGGAGCGAAAACAATCGAGAGTGTTTGATTACCGCATTTGATCTCAGTCTGCTCACTTTGTCCGGAACTGAGGGCATCCAGGACGATTTTATACCAGCGGTCCGGCAGAGATTCGCCAATGCTACATTTCCAGGTTTTCAATAGTGGCAAGCTGGCCTTGTTACCGTACATAATTGTGCCAAAGGCAGATATGCGAAGTATCGCATTTGGATTTTCCGCCGGAAACTTGGCCAGCTTGGCAATCTGCTCCTCTGCCTTCTTGCGTTCAGTAATGTCCTCGCCGGAACTAAGAGTAGCTATAACTACACCCTTATCATCTCTAAGTATTGTATTATGCCATGCTATCAATCTCTCCTCGCCGCTCCTGGTCAGGACAGGATTTTCATGATAATTGGATACATTTGATTGTCCACATAATATCTTATTGAAAATTTCTTTCACATTGCCTCTACTCCTCTCAGGCAGAAAATTATCAAACCAGTTTTTGCCGAGAATTTCGTCCTCACTGTAACCTAATATTTCACACCCCTTTTTGTTTATCATCCCCACTCTGTTCTCAGAGTCAATTGCCACCAGGAATATCCCTGCAATATCAAGATATTTCTGTGTTTTGTCCCTCTCTTTTATTATCGTTTGCTCAGCCTTCTTGCGCTCGGTGATGTCAGTGATTACCGCCATGACGCCGGTAATATTGCCGCTACCGTCACGCAGTGGAGCTGCTGAGATACTGACGTTAATCAGGGAACCATCTTTCCGCTGGCGAAGTGTTTCCACTTCGGTTAATCCGCTTTCCAGTGCACGCTGGAACAAGACATTGGCTTCATCCATTTTCTCCTTAGGGATAGCAGGAAATTGACGTCCGAGGACTTCTTGAGCGCCCCAGCCGAAGGTTCGCTCAGCCGCTGGATTCCACGTCTTGACGTTTCGCTCTCTGTCCACGGCAAAGATGGGTAACGGCGACGCTTGAATCACTGCCTGAAGCGTCTGAGTTATCTCCCGCAGCGACTCCTCCGCCCGCTTGCGCTCGGTGATGTCAGTGTGGATAACCTCATCTGCTAGTTTCCCATGGTAAAGAATCGCTTGGGCATTAACTATAACAGGAATCTCTGAGCCGTCTCGCGTTTTTATGCTAACCTCGTATGTAGATATATTCTCTCCCCTTAACCTTTTTGCTATATTCTCTTTCACCAGAGATTGAAATCTCTGCGGAATTATTTTTTCTATCGGGTTAAAAGAAGGTGAAGTCATCTCTTGAAATGTCCACCCCAACTTTTCACACATTATTTGATTAACGTATTTCAGGGCACCCTCCTGATAAATCGCTACGAGATTCGGTGAGTTCTCAACCAACGCCCGATATTTTTCCTCGCTCTCCCGCAGTCCCTCCTCCGCGCGCTTGCGTTCGGAGATGTCCGTCAAAATTATCTGCACGCCAATTACTTCTCCTGCCCGTATTATTGGATTATCTCTGTACTCTACGGTGAAGATTCCTTTAGGAGTAATTACATCCATCTCACCATTGACGGGTTTACCACTAACTAAAATCTCAAAGTCACTAACAGACCTAGCCCTATCATACTCGGGAACAAAGTCAAACAGTTTTTTTCTGAACAATTCTTCTCTCTTGAAACCGTATTCTTCAACCAGTTTATTCGCGCCCGTGATCCTTGCCTCTAGATCTACCGTTATTATCCCTTCTCCAGCGTTTTCAAAAAGATCTCTGTATTTCTCCTCACTCTCTCGCAGCTCCTGCTCGGCCTTCTTGCGTTCCGTGATGTCTTCTATTATCTCGATGAATCCCTTCACTGTGCCGTCCGGCCCGATAGTTGGAAAGGCCTGGAGGCGAACTGGAATATGGCTGCCGTCATCACGGACCCCCTCGGTCTCAGCTTCCTCCGGCCGGCCTGTCTTCATCGCTTTTTTGCCGGGGCAATGAGGACATACGGAACTGCGCTTTTCGAATTCTCGGAAACATTGTTTACCAACAAACTCAGATGCAGGTTTATGGAAATACCCATACATAGCAGGATTGGCCATGAGGATCTTATAGTTGTGATCGATATGGGCTATCCCAATGTGTGCGTTCTCAATTATTGACCAATACAAATTCTTCAGCCCATCCAGAGTGTTCTCATTATCGGCTATATGATGGCTGACATACTCCAATTGTGGCTTCTGAGCGCGCGACGTGCCCCCTTTTTCAATCGGCTTTTCGCTGATTGGCCTTGGTCTCCGCATCGCTCCATCTCCCGCTTAGTATTTACCTGCCAATTACGCCTCTGTAATTAAGAAATGCCGGACGTAATTCGTTACAACGCCCCAAATGTAATCTCTCTGGTATGTATATCTTATTAAATTAAAGGAGTTTATTTTGAGAAGTCAACTCTATTTTCTGCAAAGAATTAAGGAATTACTGCTGGACTCGTGCTTCGCTGAGTAACATTTGAAAAAAACCATGTAAAATATGGGTGAAAATCCCCAAATTATGATGCTGAGGCTGGAATAACGCAAAGAAATCGCAGAACCGAATCTCTGGTATTTTTGAACTGATGCTCTTTGTTACCGGGGACGAATATCACGTATTCAGCACCAAACTTGTGCTCCTTGCCTTCATAAACGAAAATGCCCTCGCCATCAATGATAAACACTTCGTGTTCGTGTGGATGAGTGTGCAGTGGCGTAAAACCGCCCGGCTTTAATTCAAAAAGCCTCATTGCGTAATTCTGTGCTCCATCTGCTTTGGAAATAAGCAATCTTATGGCTACATCTTTTGCCCCCTCAATGTTGACCGGCGATTTGCTGATGTTGCTGCTTCTTTCTATCTTCATTTTTAATCCTTTAATATGAAAATGTATGAAAGATCGTTTTGTCATTTCGATCGGAGTCCCCGTGTCTTCTGTCGAAGACAGAAACGGGTGCGCAGCGGAGAAATCTGCTTTTGAAAATTTCGTGTCTTCATTGTATAGTCTAATCATTTGTGAAACACTATCATAATTACCGCTCTCTAACGGTCGCGGCTCTGTCGGGCTTGCCAAAGTCAACCGAGTTTCTTAGTTAGTATTTCGGAGACAACCTTCGGATTTGCCCGGCCTTCGGTTTTCTGCATCACCTGGCCGAGTAAAAAGCCACGAGCCTTATCGCTTTTTTTGCTGGCGTTTTTAACATCATTAACCGCCTGCGGATTTTCCGCTAAGATTTTGTCCACAATTTCCTCAAGCTCACCTGCATCGCTTTTCTGAACTAAATTGAGCTTCTCGGCCAGCACATCCGGCTTATTGCCGGTCTTTGCCATTTCCTGCATAATCGTATTTGCTGCTGTCGCGCTGACTGTGCCGGCATCAGCCATTTTCGCAAGTGCAGCTACATTTTCGGGTGTAAGGCCCAGCTTGGTAAGGCTGCATCCAGATTCATTGGCCAATTTAAGCCCTACCTGCGTGAGCAGGTTGCAAACTCGTTTAGGCTCACCGCCGGCGGTAATGGCTGCTTCGAAAAACTCAGCCGTCGGACGCTCGGCGGTTAAAACACCCGCGTCGTAACTACTTAATCCATAATCCCGCACATATCGCATCTGTTTTGCCAGAGGCAGCTCACATAATCGAGCCTTGATACTGTCGAGCAGTCCTTTGGTTAATTCCACCGGCACAAGGTCAGGGTCGGGAAAATATCTGTAATCGTGTGCTTCCTCTTTTTCCCTCTGCAGGTAAGTTATCTCTTTTACATCATCCCATCCACGGGTGGATTTAGTCCCTGACTCCAATGTCTTTCCAGTTTCTAAAAAATCGTCTAACTGCCTGGCTATTTCATAATCCACACTTTTTTCCAGCGCACGAAAACTATTGAGGTTTTTGATTTCAACTATCGGCGTTTTGTATTCAGCGTCACTTTTGGTGATAATTAAATTGACATTCGGCTCAAAACGGATATGGCCTTTTTGCATGTCCGCCTCTGATACGCCGAGGTATCTTACCATGCGCTGCAGCTCCATCGCTAATGCTCGCACTTCGGCGGCGCTGTTCAGATCCGGCTCAGTGACAATCTCCAGCAAGGGTGTCCCCGCCCTATTCAAATCCACCTGCGAAAAGTCACCCGCTGTATGCAGGTTCTTGCCGGCGTCCTCTTCCAGATGTGCCCTTGTTATCCTGACCTTTTTGGTCTGGCCTGAATCGAGAAGTATTTCTATGCAGCCGTTTGAGCTGAGCGGTAAATCATACTGGCTTATCTGATAATTCTTCGGTAAATCAGGATAATAATAGCTTTTTCTATCCCACTTGGTAAAAGAAGCTACTTGGCAATTAAGAGCCATGCCTACAAGAACCGCGTATTCAACCGCCTGCTTATTCATTACCGGCAGAACACCCGGCATACCAAGACAGACCGGACATACTCTGCTATTGGGTATCCGGCCGAACTCCACGGCGCAGCCGCAGAACATCTTGCTCTTGGTACACAATTGCACGTGAATTTCCAAACCAACAATAACTTTATATTGCAGTTCACTCATCTTGCCAATCAACCAATATTAGTTAATTAGTTAATTGGTTAATTTAATAACCATTCACCAATTAACCACTTTTTCCTTATTACTTGATAATCGTTGGTTTTTTCTCGCGCCACTCGGTCTGGGCTTCGTACATTCTGGCGATACGCAATAATTTATCCTCAGCAAAGGCCGGTGCGAGTATCTGTAATCCTATCGGCAATCCTTTATCGTCGAAGCCGCAAGGGATACTAATAGCTGGTATGCCGGCCAAATTGGCGGCTATCGTATAAATATCGGAAAGATACATTGTAAGCGGGTCGTCTATCTTTTCACCGATCTTAAAAGCCGGCGTCGGCGAGACCGGCATCATAATGCAGTCACATTGTTGGAAAGCCTTATCGAAGTCGCCTCGTATTAAGTTTCTGACCTTAAGCGCCTTTAAATAATACGCGTCATAATAGCCGCTCGAAAGGGCGTAAGTTCCGAGCATTATCCTTCTTTTAACTTCTTTGCCAAACGCCTCGGCACGAGACTTTGAATAAACCTCGATATAATCCTTTGGATTTTCCGTCCGATAGCCGTAATGCACGCCGTCATACCGGGCCAGGTTGCTCGAAGCCTCGGCTGTAGCTATGACATAATACGCAGCAATCGCATAATCAAGATGCGGCATATCGACTTCTATAACATCAGTTCCGAGATTCCTGTAAACATTTATTGCCTCAGTCAGGGCTTTTTGAACCTGCTCGTCGGCACCTGAATTGAACTGCGGAACTATAGCTATCTTCAGCTTTTCCACGGGTAGATCAAGGTTGTCAAGATAATCGCTGACCGTGGCAATCTTTTCATCGACACTGGTGCTGTCAGCAGGGTCATGGCCGGCTATTACATTCATCATCAACGCCGAATCGGCTACCGTGCGGGTTATAGGCCCAATCTGGTCAAGACTTGAGCCATACGCCACAAGCCCGAAACGTGAGACCCTGCCATAAGTCGGTTTTAGCCCCACAACCGAACAGAAGCTGGCCGGCTGGCGAATCGAACCACCCGTGTCGGAGCCTAACGCAGCAAAACATAATCCTGCTGCCACAGCGGCAGCAGGACCACCGCTGCTGCCACCCGGCACACGGCTGGTATCCCAGGGATTGACGGTTCTTTTTAGACCTGAATTTTCGGTGCTCGATCCCATGGCGAACTCATCCATGTTAGCTTTGCCCACAATTACTGCATCGGCTGCGAGTAATTTCTCCACAACCGTCGCGTTATATGGTGCATGGAAATTCTCCAGTATCTTTGAAGCGCAGGTGGTAGCCCCAAAGGTTGTGCACATATTGTCCTTGATTGCGATCGGCACACCTGCAAGCGGTCCTACCGATTTGCCGGCGGCGATTTTTTCGTCAACTTCCTGGGCTTTAGCCAAAGCCTGCTTTGGGAATGTGCTGATATATGAACCGATAACCAGCTCAAGCTGTTCTATCCGATGGAAAATTGCTTTTGTTACCTCGACGCTGCTAATTCGGCCGGCGGCAATCCCGTCACGCAATTCTTTTGCACTAAGCTCTATCATTGCTTGATTTCCGTCGCCGTACCGGCGACGGCTAAACTTGAGTTACGCTGCTGAACTGTCATCGAGTATTTTGGGCACCTTAAAAAAATCACCGTCACGCTGCGGCGCATTTGCCAACGTCTTTTCGGTTCCGAGTGACTCTTTCACGCAATCTTCGCGGAAGACATTACTGATCGGCAGACAGTGTGCCAGAGGCTCAACGCCGGTGGTATCTAACTCGTTCATTTTTTCTACGTAGCCGAGGATTGCGCTGAGCTGGCCGGTGAACTCTTCAATCTCTGCCTCGGTCAATTCCAGACGTGATAGCTTAGCGACCTTTCTCACCTGAGATCGGTCAATCTTTTTTCCCATTTTTTTGTACCCATTTAAACAAAAAAAGCGAGGCAAAGCCCGCCCCGCTGAACCCCGCGTAAAACGCGGGGCTGAATGTTTAATTTTTCTCTATTCTTTTTCGACAGGCTGGTAATTTCGTTTAAGCCGTTTTTGAACCAGGCCCATGCGTATAGCTTTGGCTGAGACTTTAATTCGGCAGACCGTGCCATCGACAATAGCTCTGACCTTTTGTATATTGGGTTTGAACTTTCTTTTGCTGATGCCGGTAATTTTTCGGCCAACGCCACCAAGGTACTTGGCCTTACCACGCCGAGCGATGCTTCTGCCAAACACCGTTTTTCTACCGGTAAAATAACAAACTCTCGACATTAAACACACTCCTATTTTTATTATTTCTTAGCATTTAACAATAACATTGCATTCCTAAAAGATTAAGCTATTAAATATATGGTTTCGTTTGGAAATTGCAAGAGTAAATCAGATAAGACTCAAGAATTGTTTCTTTTCTTCAGTCTTTTGCCTTTCGGCATCGAACCTGCTGATAGAAATAGTATGAATATTCTTGGAATCTCGGCTTTTTATCATGATAGCGCAGCGGCACTTGTCCGCAATGGAGAAATTATTGCAGCCGCACAGGAGGAGCGATTTACACGAAAAAAACACGACAGCCGATTCCCATCAAATGCAGTTGACTATTGCCTCCAGGCTGGCAATATCAACGCGGAAAACATCGATTATGTTGTCTTTTACGAAAAGCCGCTTGTTAAATTTGAAAGGCTGCTGGAGACTTACATAGCCTATGCTCCACGTGGTTTTAAACAGTTCTTAATGAGCATGCCCTTGTGGCTGCGTCATAAGTTGTATTTGCCAGGAGAAATGGATAAGGCCCTGAATAATGGTTACAAAGGCCGTTATATTTTTACTGAGCACCATGAGTCACATGCTGCCAGCGCTTTTTTCCCCTCTCCTTTCGAGGAGGCTGCAATTCTTACCATGGATGGCGTCGGCGAGTGGGCAACAGGCAGTTTCGGAACTGGTCGCGGAAATAAAATTGAATTGACTAATGTGATGCACTTTCCTCATTCGCTCGGCTTACTTTACTCGGCTTTCACATATTTTACCGGCTTTCGTGTAAATTCCGGCGAATACAAGCTGATGGGATTGGCGCCTTATGGCGAGCCGAAGTATTATGAGCTGATATTAGAGAAAATGATCGACCTAAAACAAGACGGGTCATTTCGTTTGAACATGTCTTATTTTCCTTATTGTTACAAGACCGTAATGACAAATTCAAAGTTTGAAAAACTGTTCGGCGGCCCTCCTCGCAGGTCAGAATCACCCCTGACTCAGCGGGAAATGGATATTGCTGCATCTATCCAGGCTGTTACCGGGGAGATAATGCTCCGCACCGCTAACCACGTTTATTGTCGAACCAGCATGAAAAACCTTGTACTGGCAGGTGGCGTGGCACTTAACTGCGTTGGCAACGGTCGAATTCTGCGAGAAGGACCTTTTGAAAATATCTGGATTCAGCCCGCGGCCGGCGACGCCGGTGGCGCGCTCGGAGCAGCGTTATTTGTGTGGTATCAACTGCTGAATAACGAGCGCAAAGTCGATGGCAAAGATCAACAGAAGGCTTCTCTGCTCGGCCCAGCTTATAGCAGCGAACAAATCCGCCGGTTTCTGGACTCGGTTAATGCAAAGTACCATACCTACGATGACTCAGAAAAGTTAATTGAGAAGGTTGTAGAGATGATCAGCCATGAAAAAGTTATCGGCTGGTTCCAGGGACGCATGGAATTCGGCCCACGTGCGCTGGGCAGCCGCAGCATTATCGGCGACGCTCGAAGTGAAAAAATGCAGTCGATAATGAATCTTAAGATAAAGTTCCGTGAGTCCTTCCGTCCTTTTGCGCCGTGTGTTCTGAGTGAAAACACTCAAGAATATTTCGACCTTCCATGCGGTCAGGAAAGCCCTTATATGTTGTTAGTTGCAGACGTTAAAAATGATAAACGTCTGCTGTTAGATACGCCGCCGGAGTCTCTTAAAGGTTTAGATAAACTCAAGGTTAAACGAAGCTCCATTCCTGCTGTCACGCACGTGGATTATTCGGCTCGCATCCAGACCGTAGATGCCGAACGTCACCCTGCGCTGTATCGTTTAATGAGCCGATTTAAAGAAACGACCGGCTGTCCGGTGATAATCAATACGAGCTTTAATATTCGTGGCGAGCCTATTGTTTGTTCTCCAGAGCACGCGTATCGGTGTTTTATGGCTACTAATATGGACGTTTTGGTCATGGAAAATCACCTGCTTTACAAAGAACAGCAGCCACAGGCGACCCGGCATGAGGTGGATGAGTATTTAGCTCAATTCGAGTTAGATTAAATTATTCTTCGAGAGAAAAGACAAAAATGTCACTCGTAGAAATAAACTGGCGTCCTGATCACAAAGAGCTTCGCAATTTCGGTCTCATTGCCGTGGTCGCTTCGGCTGTTATATCTCTGCTGCTTTGTATGCTCAAGGGACTTGGGATTCAGTGGATTTTGATAATTTCCGGCATAGGTATTATTATCTTTCTATTCAGCATTATTTCGGATAAAGTATCAAGGATAATCTACGTTGGTTTGATTCTGGTAACGGTACCAGTCGGCTGGTTTGTAAGCTTCATATTGCTGGCGAGCTTTTATTTTCTTTTGCTTGCGCCGATAGGACTTATTTTTCGCTTTGTTGGTCGTGACCCGCTATGCCGCAAGTTTGATTCATCTGCTGAAAGCTATTGGCTGCCCCGGTGTCCACCTGACAGCAACGAGCGATATTTTCATCAGTTTTAATGAAGCTGGAGACTACGAATGGCTAAAAAGTCCCGAAAGAAAAAATCCAATGACTTTGAGAAGGCTGCCCAGAAAAAGCGTCCGTCCCTGCTTTTTGAGTTCTGGTTTTTTCTTAAACACAACAAAAAGTGGTGGCTGTTACCAATACTGATTGTTCTGCTGCTTTTGAGTTTACTAATACTGCTGGGCGGTACGGCGATAGCTCCGTTTATTTATCCGCTTTTTTAGGAAGAACCCCCCAATAAATTGGGGGGCTAAATAAAAAAATATTTAGCCCCGCAGTTTACTGCGGGGTTGTTTTCCGCGATTTAGCGCAGGATTTTATTTGGAGGGATTTTTCAATAACGCTTGCAGCGCCTTACGTGTCTTGACAGAGTTGGGGTCTATCTGTAAAGCGGCCTGAAGCTCCTTTATAGCTTCATTTCTAAGTCCTTGCTTTTCCAGCATAAGGCCCAGATTGTAATGCAGATTTAAATTTTCCGGCACGAATATCAAGCCATTGTGATATGTTTCCACTGCCTCTCTAACCTTGCCCTGCTGGAACAGCACTACTGCCAGATTATTGTAAGCCTGCGCAAATTCCGGCTTGAATCGAATCGCTTTAGTATAATGTTCAATAGACTTTTCGTACTTTTCTTGAAGTTGGTACGCCAATCCTAAATTATAATGTGCGTCGGCATAAATTGGTTTGATCCGTAGTGCTTCCAAATTTTGGGCAATTGCTGCATCTAAGTTTCCCTGTTTTCCAGAGAAAAGACCCAGTTTGGCATACGCCTCGTAACGATTTGGCACAAAATTCAGGACCAAATGATACTGCTCAGCAGCGGCATTATAGCTGCCCAGCTCTTCCAACAGTTCGCCGTATTTCCAGTGCAGCCACCAATCCGAGGGACTTTGCTGAATCGCCCATCGATACTGAGCGTTAGCTTCTTCCAGAGACTCTTTAGAAAGATTTCCCCGAAGAGAATCAAGTCTTTTCTCCATTTGACTCACCTGCTGAGTATGATAGAGCTGGTTGGTAAACGGTGCCCGCTTGATATAGGCATTAAGAACCTCTTCTGCGATTTTGTATTGGTCCCAGTCTGTGTACGCTAAATATCTCGCACATTCCTCTTTGGTGGTCAATTGTTGTCCGGCCTTATATCGTTTTATCTGCTCTGGAAGGATCTCATCTATCTGTTTGAAGATTGCCGCAGCTAAAAGATAATTGCCGGTAAAATTTGTATGGACGTGCTCATAAAAGAGTTCTTCGCCCGCAGTTTCGTATGGGCTATTCTCTTGGAAAACCTTGACAGCATCCACCAGGTAAACACCTTCTGCGGCTTTACCAGCGACAGTGTCACGAATAAGATGGTTTATATACGTGTCAGCGCGAAACCTGAGCGTGTCTAAATCACGTGCCATCGTAAACCTAAGACGCGCCTTGTCATGTTCGCCTATCGCCCAGTAACATCGGCCTAACCGAAATTGCATTTCTGCGTGGCGGTCATCAATCTCTCCTGCCCCTAAGTATCGTTCCACTGCCTTGGTGTAATCTCCAGATGACTCGTCTGCTATGCCTTGTTGATAAATATCGTCCCATTTTTTCTTTTCGACATCTGTTAAGTTTGACCGGTGAAGTGATGCAAACGGCGGGCAGTCTTTCAAATTGCCGACAACTGTGGACAAAATTATTTTGGCGCCACTTTTGTGGGCAGCACGCCTGATATCTTCAAGGTTTCTACGAAAATGTTTGTAAACAGCCTCAAGACGCTTGTCATCGAAAGGTATTTGTTTTGCAAGAAACATTTCAAGTCCAAACCAAACTTTTGGTGTATCCTTGCTGCGACTTATCGGCTCCAATAAATTCAGAAGCAGCTGGCCCGTTCTTGTGGCTTTTAAAGCCATGTCGAAATGAATGAAAGATAAACTTTCCGAAAGTGGCGCAAAAACAGTTCCTGCTCCATAAGGCCCGATCACTTCATTGTTGCCCATATAAACGATAAATAGGTCGGGCCGGTGTCGGGCGCAGTCTTTTGCGATTTCCAAAATAACGTGGGAATTTATAGCCGGCATCGCAGTTGTTATGACCTCGAAATTTACTTTAGGATACTGTTGACGCAAAATTACCTGTAGAAACCGTCCAAAACAAAAAGCCCCATCCGGAGTACCGGCCGCTGCGGATTCTCCAAGCACAAAGATTCGATAGGTATCGCCTGGTTTATCGGCAGGAAAAATGTACGGATTGGCTGTTCGAGCGATATTCGGCGGAAAGAACCGCCAGGCGAATTTGAGGTTGTCACGATAGCACGTCTTACCGCTCAGTTTACACTTTACGATAGCATTCGAAGAGAAGCCGAAACCTGCGATGCGAAGTCCCATCTCCAGCAGCAAAAATAACAAAGACGGAATAAAGATAAGAGCGGCAATTCGAAAAAGCCAAAACCTTCGGCTTGACATTCGACGATCGGCTATCGGCTGCTTTTTTCCCTTTTCGACGTCTCTTTTTGCTATGGATGTCTTATGTTTAATTACCTTTATATTTTATTCCTTTCCCTCGGCCGTGCTCTCCACAGGACGCCTTGCGGCGGGGACAGGTTCAGATATGCAATTTCAGCAGTGGTCAGTGCTCTAAAACTTCCTATATTAAGGCCTTTTACAGTGAGATTGCCGATGCGTGTTCTTGTAAGCGATTTTACAGGCAAACCTGCTTTAGCGAACATTCTGCGAACCTGGCGGTTAAGTCCTTCGTGAATCGTGATTTCCACTAACGATTCTTCATCCGCTGAAGGCGAACGACTTAATATCTTCACCGCACCTTTGGAAGTTTTGCCTTTAGCCAGCCGAATATCTTTCTTTAATTTTTCCACCGCTTCACCGCCGATCCGGCCTTTAACTTTCGCTATATAAGTTTTAGGCACTTCATATCTTGGATGTGTTAATCTATTTGCCAGGTCACTATCGTTGGTAAGGATAATGATTCCTGTTGTATCCGCATCAAGTCTTCCTACACAAAAGATACGTTCACGTACAGAAATAAAATCTATCGCTTTTTTTCTACCCAACGGGTCTGAATTGGTGCAAATCACACCCTTTGGTTTATTAAAAAGAAAATACACCTTTCTTTCAGGCTGAATCCTTCTTCTGTCCACTGTTATAATGTCTTTTTCCGGATCAACGAAGACCGGCAGCTTATCTACAACTTTTCGATTAACCTGAACTAATCCGCTGAGGATTAGCTCTTCACAATTCCTGCGTGAACCAATGCCGGCCGCTGCCAGAACTTTTTGCAATCTTTGTTTAGCCATTTTGTTATTAAATATTGAATCTGGACTCATTGGGCTTTATTCCAATTAGTTATTTGTGAATTTATACCTTATTTTTGATAAAAGATAAAGGTTCACGAACTTAGCAGCAAGCATCAAATTTTACAATCTGAAGCTGTGATTGGTATTACTGTAGAATCCGGTTTGACGAATTCACGATCTCGTCTCTTCAGAGCATGAGCATGAAGAGATTATCTATTGAATAGCCGAAGATAATAACTCTGATTATTCAACCGGCTCTGATTCACTTTCATCCGATTGATTTTCTGATTCTGGTTCTGACTGGTTTTCTTCCGGCTTAGCAGGTGTCAGCTCGGAACTACTTTGCTCGGCGGCTAAATAGACGTCCTCTAAAGCGGTGTTGTCAACTGCCTTACGCATTAGTGAATAGATTATAGTATTAGCGGAGAAATAAAAACTTACAATAAAAGCAACAACCAGCAGGACAACAGCTATTAGTAATATATATACTAAAAAAGCGGCAAACGATTCCAATCCTCTAAGCTCTGCCCAATTCGGCTGAACAATTAGCTGGGTAAATGTGGGAGGCTCCTGCCAGATCTCTTTGAGCTTGCTATTGTCGCCCAGTATGCCTAATTGCAGAAAAAAGCGGGCAATCCAAAGCAGCAGGAGGGCGAAAAGCCGCACAAATATGTAACAAATCGCTCCATAAATCGCAGATATAATCGTGTAGAAGCCCATTCTCCACGGCTTTGCATAGATGTAGCTGAAGGAGCGGCTGATCGCATCAAAAGCATCTGAGCCATCATAAGCTACTGCGGGAAACATTAAGTTGAAACCTGCAATTGCTCCAATTAAGACAATTGCTATCAATCCGCCGGCAAGTAGAGCCAACGGCATAAAGATGACCATTATAGGCTTGCCGGCCCAGGGAATATTACCTATGAGCCCCAAAAGGAATATGAAGAAGCCGATGAAGATAATTATCCCCAGCGGTGCTAAAGGTGCGGAAAAAAAACTTGTGAATTTTTTTGTACTAAAACGAAGTGCTTCGGTCAAGCCAGGTTTTTCGCCTTTGGCAAACTGCAGCGCTGCAATTCGACAGACAGCTCCGCAGGCCAGTGCAATAACAATGAGTTTTATTACAAAAAAAATCAGACAATAAATGTAATGATCTTTAAATGCTTCTCCAACCATTGTGAAATAGCCGCTGATATTATTGGCTACACCAAGTATGTTAAATGTAAACAATGATTCTAACACGTCGTGAAATCTTTCGGAGGCGGAATTCCAGAGTATTGTAAATACAGCACCTTCATCTTGTGAGCCGGAAGCGGCCAGGAATATAACGTCCATTAGCTGGCCAGCTACGTAAATAATCGCTACTGCTATGAAGGTAATTACCAATTTGCTTGGCTGTATGGCCATTCGGAAAGTCTGGAACACCTTGAGGAAAAGCATATCTTTGGAAAATTGCGGCGATTCTTTTTCATTAACCATTTTGACTCCTTTCAAAAGAGCACCGTTTGTATTGATTTGCATGAAAGCTGATTAAGCTATATATAGCTTATTATCGGGCGGTTTCAACAGTTTTTATAATTTTTTATCACTAAATATTGTGTTTACCGCCTGTCAGAAGGATTCTGCAAATAGTTATCCGGTTGTTCGATAGACTTTTGACTTTGTGGTTCGGAAATTATTTTATAGTCGGCATTAAGCCAGGCGCCTAAATCCAATAATTTGCATCGTTGGGAGCAGAAAGGAAAGAACTTTGCCGTTTCGGATAGTGTCTGCGGGGATTGGATAACAATTTTACTGCAAATTGGACATCGACGTTTCATGTTGAAATATTACTTTATAGCTCTATGTGTAAAATAGAATTATTTCTGCCGGTTACATTTTAATAAACGGCAGGAAAATCCGGATAGATTCTAAGGCAGCGTTTTTTAAAAATATGGTTTACTTTGCACATAATTGTATGTCACCCAATTATTCTCGCTCTGTGACGCCTCGCTCCAGCATTCGAGCGTATTCAACGCAATATCTGGCCCAGGGCTGAGCTTTAAGCCGAGCTTTTTGTATCGGCTTGCCTGTACCTTCGCAGATGCCGTAAGTTCCATCTTCTATTCGCTGCAATGCAGCGTCGATTTCATTTAACAGCTTCCTTTCACTATCCATCAATCCTAAAACAAATTCCTGCTCATAATTATCAGTTCCAATGTCCGCCATGTGTATCGGCATGCTTGATAGATCTCCGGTTGCATCAAGCCGGGATTTGTTTAAGGTTTCATCCTCGATTTCATTTACGTTTTTCAGGATTTCCCTGCGTTTTTCCAGGAGCATTTGTTTAAAGTGTTCGAGATGTTCGCTGGTTAAGCGATATCTTTTTGTCCGGCTTAAGCTTGCTGTTTTTCGAGAAACCTTTTTTTTACTTTTTTCTGCCAAGTTTTTACTAACCTAATCTGCGGATAATTTCTGATATGTTAGCTAAACACATTATTATAACATTTAACAATTTATCATGTACAGAACTTCTTTATCCTAAAATCATCGCATTGGGCCGACTAAGATTAATAACTATGAGCAAATTATCAAGCTGAACAGCCATTCTAATTCTATGTTCTTCTGAGATAAGCAGTTAAGTGCAAGTAGTGCAGTGTTATATGAATTAGCTAATATTTGATTTCGGCTTGATTTGGGTAATATCTTTCGCCAATTTACCCAGGGGAATGAAGAATTTTTCATGTCCAATTGTGCCGGTAAAGGTCCTAACGCCGAAGACCTTTTCTATTTGCTCCTGTGTGAATACATCTTGGGTTTTACCAATGTAGTAACTATGGTCATTTTGAATGTTACTTTGCGATTCTGGTGAGCTATAAGGCAGCCCCGTGAGAAGTAGAATCTCGTCACAATATTGTGCAGCCAGATTTATGTCATGGGTTACGGCTATTATTGTCTTACCTTTTTCAAGTTGTGCTGCCTTGAGCAGGTCGTAAATTTTTACCTGATGCTTTAGGTCGAGAAAGCTTGTAGGCTCATCAAGAAGTAAAACAGGGGTGTCTTGGGCAAGTGCCCGTGCAATAAAAACCCGCTGCCGCTCGCCGCCGCTGAGATTTCGCAGCGGACGAGTTGCAAACTGTGCCGTATCGGTCACTTGAAGTGCTTCATTTACTATTTGCCTATCGGCTTTGTTCTCAAATCCAAATCGCCCTAAATAAAGTGTTCTTGCCATTAAAACCGTTTCGATTACCGAAAAACCGAATATAGGAACAAATTCCTGTCGTACAACTGCTACTTTTTTAGCAAGTGCTTCGGTTTTGTATGATTCTATCGCTTTTGAGTCGATTCTTATGGTACCTGATTTGAGTCTTAATGTTCCGCACAAAAGATTAAGAAGTGTGCTCTTGCCTGCCCCATTCGGCCCGGCTACAGCCAGGAATGTACCTGGCTTAACTTCAAAGCTCATATTTTTCAAAATCAGGCTTTGCCGTTCATAGCCGAAGCTTAGATTCTCAATCTCTATAATACTACTCATCTCACAGTTATCAGGTTATCAGGCTAACAGGATGTGGGCATCAGGTTATCAGGACATCAGTTTGTTTTTCCTAATTTCCTGTTCTTCTGATATCCTGCATCCTGATTTTCTGATCATCTGATATCCTTATATTTTTAATTCCAGACAACCTGTTTTTCTGCTGAATTTGATCAGCAGAACCAGGAAAAAAGGTCCGCCTACAATAGCTGTTACTACACCAACCGGTAGCTGTGCCGGTGCAACGATAACACGTGCCAGCGTGTCGGCAGCAACTAAGAATATTGCACCGACAATGCTGCTTAAAGGAAATAGTTGACGATGGTCCGGCCCAAACACCAGCCTGACTCCATGCGGCACGACAAGTCCGGCAAAACCGACCAGGCCGCTCAAGCTGACTGCAACAGCGGTCATAAAAGCTGCTGCTGCAAAGGCAATAATGTAAATTTTTGTGGTGTTCACACCAATATTCCTGGCGTCCTTCTGGCCGAAGCTAAGTACATTTAGCTGCGGACTTATGTTAAACAATATCAATATCCCTGCAAGGATGCATCCGCCTCCCATCCAAAGCGCGGAGAATTGTTCTTCCGTAATGTTTCCCATCAGCCAGAATATGGTCGCATATATCTCCTGGCTTTTAGCTATAGATGTAAGAAACATAATAACCGCTGAAAGGAAGGCGTTGACAACTACTCCTGCAAGCAAAAGGCTGGTGACATTAAATTTTCCCGTCAGCCGGCTGATGAACCACACCAGCCAAATTGTCCCAAGTGCTCCTGCAAATGCAAAAAGTGCTATCGGTGACCTTCCCCACAATGTCCAGTTTATTCCACTGATAACAGCGATAATTGTTCCTAATCCGGCTCCACTCGATATGCCCAGTATGTATGGGTCGGCAAGGGGATTTCGCAAAAGAGCCTGAAAAGCAACACCCGAACAAGCCAATGCGGCTCCGACAATGACTGCGAGAATAATACGTGGCAGTCTTACCTTGACAAAAATCTCGTAGTCGGGATTGACTGCTGCTGCATCCGAATCTCCACGAAATACCTCTTTTAGTGAAATTCTCTCGGTTCCTATCAGCGAGCACGCCAGCATTACTGCTACCAGTATTATTCCTGCTAAAATAATTCTTATGGCTAATTTTTTGGGGGTCAGCAATTCCATCGTTTTTTCAGTTTGTAAAAAGCTCCGGTCTTAAGCACTTTGCGATAGCTTCGGTCCCTTCATACAATCGGGGTCCGAGCCGACAGACAATATCACCATCTACAACATAAATTCGTTTGTTTTTGACGGCATGGATATTTTTAAACCTGTTCCAATATTCATTCGCGCCGGCCTGCTGTCTAACTAAATCTTTTTGGCTCATAGCTGCTTCGATTATTACATCCGGATTGCATGCAATAACCTGCTCTGCACCAATTGGTGGATATTTATGCATCGTTGGCCCAATAGCGTTTTCACCGCCAGCCAATTCGATCATCTCGTTAATAAAGGTATCTCTTCCCGCCGCACGCAAGGGTTCTCTTTGGATCACCCAAAGCACCTTGATTTTATTATTTGAGCCAACTAATGCGGAGAGCTTGCCAAGTTTTAATTTGATGTCACTAATAAGCTCGTTTGCTTCTGTCTGCTTACAGGTGGCTGTACCGATGATTCGGATCGCCTCGAAAAGCTCACTTACTTTTTCTTCAATATCCAATGTCAGGCTTGTTTTGCCGATGCGTTTTAATCGCTCCGCAAGATTTTTTTGCTGGGTGAATCCAAGCGTAATTACCAGGTTTGGCTTAGCTGCTATGACCGCTTCAATATTCGGCTGCCAGAAGGTGCCTGTCTTTGGTTTTTTTGTTGCAGCAGGGGGGTAATCGCTGTCGAGGGTCACGCCGACGATTTTATCATCCAGCCCAAGTGCGAAGAGTATTTCAGTAAGATTTGGAGCCATTGAGACTATTCTATCGGCTTGTGTCGGTGGGGGGGTGTTATTAGGTTTTTGCTCTTTTTTAAGACCGAATATTGCCAGACCTGTAACTATCCAGCACAGGATTATCAGAGATAACACTATCCACTTATTCATTAGGTCCTTTTAAACTGTTTTTCCAAGTCACTTAATGAAAAATTTATCGTGGTGGGTCTGCCATGTGGACATCGACTTGCACATTCGACACGGAGCCTGTCTGCGAGCAATTGCTCTATTTCATTGTCGCTAAGCGCTTGTCCTGCCTTGATGGCAGCTTTGCACGCAGCCATATTTAAGACTTCGTCGAGCAATCTTTCCGGATCGAGATTTAGACCTTTGTCCATTAACAAATCAATTAGATCATGAACAAAATCGATTGTTTCCGCTCTTGCCAAAAGAGTGGGAAATGCCTGTATGGCGTAAGTCCGCGGGCCGAACGGCACAAGCTCGATTCCTAATTTCTCGATCAAGTCGGCATTTGCCTTAATCGCATCGGCCTGAGCGTCTGTAATCTCAAAGCTTTCAGGTATCAGCAGCCTCTGAGATTCGAGCTTGCTGTTTTGGATTCGGTTGCGGAGACTCTCATATAATATCCGCTCATGAAGTGCGTGCTGGTCGATGATGATAAATCCATCATCGGTTTGCTCGACGATATAGCTGTCATGTATTTGCAGGAATTTTGTTTGTCCTGAGTAGGTTTGGGTTGAAGGAGGGTAAGTCTGAGCCACAAATTTCACAGATTCCCGTCCTGAGCCGGGTCGAAGGATTTGATTTTTAAAATTTTCCTTTTTATCCGCGTAATCCGTGGTTTCAATTATTTGCTGCTGTGTTTGGATTGGTTTGTGCCTTCTGAAAAATTCGGCCATCGCATCTGTAATTGTTTGGCTTCTATGACCTTCTTTAATTCCAGATTCAATATGGACTGTTGCTGGTAATTTGCCATGTGTTTGGAGTTCTGTTCCCAGGAGTTTTTCTCTAAGACAGCCAAGTATCTGTGAATGGACGAGGTTGGCATTATAGAATCGCACCTCGATTTTAGTCGGATGCACATTTACATCGTAATCTTCGCAAGGCATTTGGATGAACAAAAATGCGACTGGGAACCTGTCCGGTTCTACGTTTCCACGATAAGCTTCTTTGATTGCGTGCGTGATAAACTTGTCGCGAATGAATCGTTTATTTAGAAATATGTATTGAAATTTATTATTTGTTCTTGAAATGAAGGGCATGCCCATTAAGGCAAAAATATGTATTCCCTTTTCATTACTTTCAGTTTCAATCAAATTCTCAGAAATCTCGCTTGAGAACAATTCTGCTATGCGCCGATGGAGACTGTCTCTGCCGGATAAACGATAAATTTCTTTGCCATTATGTATGAGCGTCATATCCAGATTGTTATGGACCAATGCAATGCGTGTGAATTGCTCGGTGATATGTTCCATTTCGGTATTAGCGGTTCTAAGGAATTTGCGTCTTGCAGGTAGTTTATAAAACAGGTCTCTGACCTGAATTGTAGTGCCGAAATCGCCGCTACATGGGCTTACACTGCCTTTACTTCCACAATCAATCTCGATGCAATTAGCTTCGTTTTCGTATTGCGTCCTCTCGACTTCGCTCGGGGCAGGCTTGCGTACTGCGTATTGCGTTCTTAGTTCTTCGTCGCTCGTCCCTCGTCCCTCGTTTATCCCCTCGCTTACGCTCATGGCTCTGCCTTCTGTCTTCTGCCCTCTGTCCTCTGTCCTCTGTCCTCTGTCTTCTGTCTTGGGCCTGCTGACAGCTTTAACTTGTGCAACCGAGGCGATGCTTGCTAATGCCTCGCCTCTAAAGCCGAGAGTTGATATGCTGTACAAATCTTTGCTGGTTTTGATCTTGCTGGTGGCGTGTGATTCAAATGCTTTTGCTAAGTCTTCGGCGTCCATTCCACAGCCATCGTCGGCTATCGATATTAGTTTTCTGCCGCCGTCTTCGATGGTTACTATTATTTTTGTTGCACCGGCATCGATGCTGTTTTCCATCAGTTCCTTGACCACGCTGGCAGGCCGTTCGATTACCTCACCTGCTGCAATCATATTAATCATATTCTGGTCAAGTACTTTGATCTGTCCCATAGTTGCCTCATTGTAATCATTTCTTTGAGGAATTCCAGTATCTTTCCATGCCACTCGCCGGGTCTCTTGGTTGGCTCGAAATGGTCATTGCGAGGCCATTGAAAATGGCCGTGGCAATCTCAATTCCAACGAAAATAGATTGCTTCGCTTCGCTCGCAATGACAAGGTTTCTACATAGCATTCTTATTTCTGATTTGCCGTTGAAAAAGGGTACAGGAGGAGTAGAATTGGGAAACAGAATTATTCAATGTGTATATGAGCGATTTAAGAGAGCAATACATAGTGAAGTATCATGATTGTTTGGGCAAGATGGCTCAAAAATCTATCAAGAAAAATCCTTTTGAGTTCCTTTGCACTATGTTACGTGTGAGTGGCTGTGAGGATAGTGATTGGGACGTACTTAGTTCAGCCAAAGAAACTATGAAGGATTTTAATGCTTGCCTCCAGCATGCCTATGAACAAAAAAACTATAAAGCAGCAACCAGAATAGGGTTGGTTATGTACTGTCATCTTGTGGAAATGACGGCGGGACATGAATTATTATTCAATACACTCAGGTGTTTAGATGGACAAAAGTATTCAATGTGGCCATTTCTGGAGCTTATTCGGACACGAAAAAACAAAAAACCGATCCCGCCTTCTGCTAGAACAAAATTCAATAAAATCAAAGAATTAGCTCAACGATTGAATGAAAATGAAATTATTAGATGTATTGACGAAATCTTCGATGATGAAATTCGAAATGCGGTCTGCCATTCTGACTATATTGTAACTGATAATTATTTTAGAATGCGTGAAGGAGGATTCCCGCGTCAGATTGAATTACAAAAAATAGATGAGTTAATTTGTAAATGTTTTGCTTTTTATGATGCGTTGTTATTTTGGAATAAAAAATGGCTGGAAACTTTCGCTCAAATGCCCAAGTATCACAAATGGCCGAATTATGAAGTGCTTGAATTGCTATCTGAAAACAATACAGTCCATGGGTTCGCAATTCACTTCTCAAATGGTCATAAGGCCAGCTACACACGTTCAAAGTGCAACGATCTTGCAAATATAATAACAAAAAGAGATGGAACCTTATGCCCAACTTGTGGACGGATAGACCTGTTAGAAAAAATTTGGAAAATAGATAATAAGCCAGCAGAAGAATACGGAGTAAGTTTCAACAGTAATTAAATATTGTGATAAAAGATGAGGGATATTTCGCCGCATGCAGCTAAGAAAAATATCAAAAAGGAGATATTAATGGCATTGTTCACACCCCATGGTCTTAAAATAAGGTTTGATGATGAAGCCCTCGAAAAAGTAATTGAACCATTGAAGATATCGACAGATTTTAACAACCTATTGATGGATATTGAATTGTGGGAACTCCTGCCGATTGCAATGGCAGAAGTAGCCGCAATAATAACGGCATTTTTTACCTGCGACTGGTTATTTACTCTTGTCGCCTGGATTATAGGATTGTTAATAGGTGGGACACTTCGGGAAATTACATATTCAGATTCACTTAGACGAATATTCCCTCTTTTCTTGGGTAGTGGACCAGTCGTTATTATAGCGACTATAGGTTGCGGCATTTACCTTGGACTACGAGGTGAATATCTTACCATTATTGTTTTGGTTGCTCTTTGGTTTCTGTGTAAAATAGAAGCAATTATTACGGGCATTGCTTTGGCGCCTCTTATATATTTCATGGGAAAAACTTGCCAAAATACGCATGTTGAACGCGCCTTCATTACACTCTGCAACAATAAAGCTCGTAAATTAGGCATTGTGTTGGACTGGGGTCTTTATGGAAATAAAGCGCGCCTCCGGTAACCAAATCACTTGGCTTTGGCCATTTTTAATGCCTGTTTGGCTGAAACGCGGCAGGCCTTGCCGTTACGTTCTATAATAAGATACTGGCCAAGCAATGCTTTTTTTCTTAGTTCTTCACGCACGGCTTTTTGAAGACATTCTTTTGCACGAAGCGCCATTCTATGAGTTTCTTTTGTAACCATCCGACCACCTCACGAATAAACACGAATTATTATCAAATCCAAAATTCGAATATCGAAATCCGAGACAAATCCGAATTACCAAGGCTCAAATTACCAAAACTTACGTGTTTATTGTTTTGAACATTGTTTTTTTTGTATTTTGAATTTGTTTCGTATTTCGGGTTTCGTGCTTCGAATTTTATTTTTCAAATAGTGATTGGCCGGTCATTTCTTCCGGCTTCGGCAGGTCCATCATTTCCAGCAGCGTCGGCCCGACGTCGGCTAATCGGCCACCATCTCGAAGTTTATGACCTTTGTAGCGTTCATCAAATACAATCAACGGCACGTCAAAAATCGTGTGAGAGGTGTAAGGCTTATCCGGACTTCCATCTATCATCTTTTCAAAATTGCCATGGTCGGCTGTGACTATTGCTGCACCTCCCATACTTTTAACTTTATCCAAGATTTTGCCGACACATTCATCAACCGTCTCAGCAGCCTTAATCGCTGCCGATAGTATGCCGGTATGGCCGACCATATCCGGGTTGGCAAAATTAACCGCTACCACATCGTATTGATTTGAGTCAAGTCTCTCGAGAACAACATCGGTGACCTCATAAGCACTCATCTCCGGCTTTAAGTCATAAGTTTTTACTCGCGGCGAGGGTACAATTTGTCTGTCTTCGCCGGGGAACGGCTTTTCAGTGTAATCATTGAAGAAGAAAGTGACGTGAGCATATTTTTCCGTCTCTGCGCAGCGAAATTGTTTAAGTCCCAGCGAGCTCCAGTAAGCGCCAAGGATGTTTTTCATTTTTGGAGGTTTTGCAAATGCTACCGGTGCAGGTATAGTTGCATCATATTCCGTCATGCAGACGTAATATATATCAGCTTTAGTTGTTCGTGCAAACTCTTTGAAGTCCGGCTCAACAAATGCTCTGGTAATCTCGCGAGGTCTGTCGCCACGAAAATTTAAAAATATTACGCCATCGCCGTCATTGACAGTAGCTAATGGTTCATTTTCATTATTGACTATGCACGTCGGCTCAATAAATTCGTCGGTTACGTCTCTTTCGTAACTTTTTGCAACCGCCTCAGTTGAGCTGGCCGCTTTTAAACCTTTGCCAAACCGAATACATTCATAAGCTTTTTGCACGCGGTCCCATCGGCTGTCACGATCCATAGCATAGAATCTACCCATTACGCTCGCGATTTGACCAGCACCTATTTCTTTTGCTTTTGATTCGATTTGGGCTATGTATCCTGCTCCGCTATCGGGAGGTGAATCCCGGCCGTCGGTAAAGGCGTGGATAAAAACTTTTTCTATGCTGTTTCTTTTTGCCAGCTCCAGCAGACCATAGAGGTGGTCCAAAAGTGAATGAACACCGACGTCGCTGCATAAGCCCATAATGTGCATTTTGCCGTTATGGCTCTTTATGAATTTGATAAGGTTCAGAAACTCTTTATTTTCAAAAAATGAGCCGTCGCAGATGGCTCTGCTTAATCTTACGGATTCCTGCGGCACGATTCTGCCGGCTCCGATATTTTGATGCCCGACCTCGCTATTGCCCATTGTTCCATCCGGAAGCCCCACATCTTCTCCGCTGGTGTGTATGAGACAATTTGGATATTCAGCCATCAGCATATCATCCACAGGTGTGTTAGCACATTTGACGGTATTGTATTTGTCTTCCGCAGGGTCCGGATTATAGCCCCATCCGTCGCGAATGATTAGCACAAAAGGTGTATTTTTCAAAACTGCTTTTTTTGACATAAAGTAAAATACCTTTCAAACGAAGCAATAGATGAGATACATATTTGACTAAATCCAACGTTTCAATAGGAATAGGTTAATATGATATAAGGTTGAGTGAGATATGTCAAACAGTTAGAAAAATAGTGAAAGTTGTAAATACTATAAAAGTTTTTGACACTTATAGTTATAGCGATATAATTTTGACACGATAGTCAGGTCGTTTTTATTTATGCTTGAATTGTTATACGAAGGAATGAAATCCGTAAGTGCGGCCGAATGTTAAATATGACAGAATCGGGCAAAGAGAAAAAAAGTGACCGTCTGAGCTATGAGCGTTTTTTTTCAAGAAGCTGGGCTTGCTTGCTGCCGGGGGTAAAGGCACAGCTTATATTCTGGCTTTTAGTGGCGATTGGTTTGACGCTGGATTTATGGAGTAAAAACGCCGTATTTAATTGGCTTGATCTTCAATCTGGCAATAGAGTTTCAGTTATAGATGGTTTTTTACATTTGGTCAGAACGGAAAACCCCGGTGCGGCATTCGGTATCGCTGCTGGCTTATCTTATTTATTAGTAGCGGTATCGGCTGTTGCATTAATAGCAATATTAGTAGTGTTTTTTCTCAGCGGTTCTCAGCAAAAGTTAATGCAAATTGCTCTGGCGTTTTTCGCTGCTGGTATTTGTGGGAATCTCTACGACAGAATATTTAACAGTGGTTTAGTGCGAGATTTTATTGATGTTATGTATTGGCCTGGCAGACATTGGCCGGCATTCAACGTCGCAGACAGTTTGCTTTGCATCGGCGTAGGACTATTATTGATTTCGACCTTTCGCTCTCCAAAACGTACCGGATAAAGCGGAGTTAGGTTCTACTCAGACGTTTGTTCAAATACGTGCTCGGCAACATAAATAGGGGTGTTAGTGCCTGCTCCCAGAGCAATCGCGTCGGAGGGACGGGAATCTATTTCGAAGGTTCGTCCATTTGCACTAAAATGTATCTGCGCATAAAAGGTGTGGTCGCGTAAATCATTTATTATAATCTTCTCTATTTTAGCGCCGAGATTTTCAATCACGCTGTCTAATAAATCGTGCGTCATCGGTCGGGGAGGCTTGATACCTTTTAATCGTCGATCAATAGCAAAGACCTCAACGATGCCGATAACAATAGGAAAGCCGCGTTCGCCGTGACGTTCTTTTAAGACAATTATCTGCTGATCTGATGCCTCGTTTATAATTATGCGGGATAATTCAACTTCTACATACATTTTTGTACCACCTCCTTGTATCAACTGCTTAATTCCGAAAGGTGTTTGTCAATGGTTTTTATCAGCTCTGTCAGCTCGATAAGCTTTTCTTTAGCTTGTGCTACTACTTCCGGTTTGGCCTTGTTAACAAAGTTTTCATTGGATAGCTTGGCCTCAATCGCTTTTTGGGCGGTTTCTACCTGTTGTCTTTGTTTCTGAAATCTGGTCCGCTCGGCTTCCGGGTTAATTACATCGTGAACGAAAATCTGAATATCATTAACTATTGCAGCGGCAGCATTTTGAGGTTTGACAACGTCAGGCCCAGCTTGAAACCTTTTAACTCCTGCTAACTTACAAACCAGATCTGCGTTGTCGTTCAATATCTTTGTTGCCGGTTTCGATGCTTTGGCTGAAGCTATTAGCACTGCCTTTGGGGCAATATTATACGTGTTTTTGATATCTCTTATTGCCCGAATCGGATCTTGAATGGTATATATTTGTTGTTCAGAGTTCTCGTCAATGAGAGTATTTAACTCAATCGGCCATTGAGCAATGACTAACGCATCGGATTCTTTGGCCTGGGCTATTCCTTCCAGTTTTCTAACAGGTGCAATTTCATTTAGCTTCTGGAATATTCCTTCGGTGATAAAGGGCACAAAGGGATGCAATAGGCGTAAAGTCTGGTCTAATATAAAAGCCAGGACGTTCTGAGCGATTGGCCGCTGCTCGCCGTCCTGCATTCTCGGCTTTATCCATTCGAGATACCAGTCACAATAATTGTTCCAGAAGAATTTGTAGAGCTGTGCTAACGGCTCGCTGAATTTGTAATCATCTAAGGATTTACTGGTCTCAGTTATTGTTTTAGCAAGTCGTGAGAGAATCCACTTGTCTGTAATATCCATCTTTTTGGGATCAAATCCATCAGGATCAATTCCTTCGAGATTCATCATCGCAAAGCGAGAGGCGTTCCAAAGCTTATTGCAGAAATTTCGCCCAATATCAAACTTTGGCGACGTGTTTGCTTGGCGTCCATCCGGTAGCGTCATTAATACTACCGGCATTCGGATATCCTGCATTTCTGTGGTCATGCTGGCTAATGTGAACCGCATCGCATCAGCCCCATGGCTATTGATAGCCACAAGAGGATCAATTCCGTTGCCTAGGCTTTTGGACATTTTACGACCTTCGCCATCCTGTATCATCGCATGAATATACACGTCACTGAACGGGATGTCGCCAGCACAATACTGACCCATCATAACCATGCGTGAGACCCAAAGTGTAATGATTTCTCTTGCTGTGCATAGCACATTACCAGGATAGAATGTTTTTAATTCCGGCTTATCATCCGGCCAACCCATTGTGCTAAACGGCCACAACGCCGATGAAAACCATGTATCAAGAACATCCGTGTCTCTTTTAAAATGCCAGCGCTCTATGATTTCTATTACTTCATTGTCATTAGAATTAGCTACACATATAAACCAGGTTGGGTATTCTTCTTTTGTTTCTCGATGTCCAAAACCAAAGCGTGGACGACCCCAATCTGTAGCTCGTCCTTCTTTTCTCCACGTATCTAACTGTTTTATGAACTTTTCTAGTTCTTCTTCAGGTCCAGCTAAGAATTTAGCACGCCATACAGGTATCTGGTGTCCCCACCAGAGCTGTCGGCTGATCGGCCAATCTCGCAGGTTTTCAAGCCAGGTTTGATAAGTTTTCGCATAACGCTCCGGTATAAATCTCAAACGTCCATCGAGCAGAGGTTTTAGAGCCAGACCTGCAAGCGAATTAACCGGAATGTCCGTGCCTTCGATCAACCCGTAACCGCATTTCTCGGCAAGGTGGTCGATGGGCTCCTTGACCGCGATATACCATTGGTCGGATAGATACGGCTCGATGGGGACGTGGCTTCGGTAGCTGTGACCTACTTCATGGCTATAGGGCCTTATTTCTTCGAGCAGTCCTTCTTCTCTGAACCATTCTACTATTGCTTCTCTTGCCTCAAAACGGTTCATACCGAGCAGGGCTTGTGCTTCTGGACTGTTAGCATCCGACCAGCCGCATTTATCGCTGATTGAGCCGTCCGGTGCCATCACGTTGATAATTTCCAGTCCGTGTCTTTGACCAATCTCCCAGTCATCCGGGTCGTGAGCTGGTGTCACCTTTAAAAAGCCTGTGGAGAATCGCGCCTTTTCGTCCTCGCTATTGGGATCAGGCAGCACAACGTGTTCATCGGCGATTATAGGTATTATTCGGCCTACAATCGGAAGTCTGACCTTTTTGCCGATTAAATATTTGGCTCGTTGATCTGCGGGATTCATAGCAACCGCTGTATCGCCGAGCATTGTTTCGGGTCTGGTGGTGGCAACGGTAACGAAATCGATTTTCGATTTACAATTGGCAATCGGCAGTCGTAAATCGGAAATTTCCACCGGCTCAACAAGTGGATATCGTAAATACCAGAAATGTCCCTGGACCGGTTCATGTTCAACTTCATCATCAGCCAGGACCGTTTGCGTAGCTGGGTCCCAGTTGACTAATCGTTTGCCGCGATAGATAAGCCCATCTTTAAAAAGTTTGAAGAACGCGGCCCGGACGGCTTTTGCACAAACTTCATCCATCGTGAAACGCGTCCTGTCCCAGTCGCAGGAGCAGCCCATCGCCTTCAGTTGGCTGATAATTGTGGCTTCGTATTCGTCCTTCCAGGTTTGTATGCGGGCGACAAATTCATCCCGTGTAAAATCCGTCCGACGTTTTCCTTCTTCTGATATTATTCTTTTTTCAACTACTGTTTGAGTTGCGATGCCTGCGTGGTCGGTTCCGGGCATCCACAGGGTATTATATTGTCGCATCCGGTGATATCGGATAAGGATGTCTTGTAATGTGTTATTCAACGCATGGCCAAGGTGTAGCGGAGCAGTGACGTTAGGCGGCGGAATTACAATAGTATAGTTTTGAGTTTTTAGTTTTGAGTTTTTAGTTTTTGGTAAGGGATCAGCGTGAAAGTATCGGCCGGTGAACCAGATTTCCGTGGCCTGTCTCTCTATGTTTTTAGGCTCATAAACCTTCGAGAGCTGCCTGCCCTCGAATTTTTTTATCGGGGGTTCGCCCATAACTTACCAGATTGAGAAAGTTTCCAATAAAAAATTCCGGCACGTTAAATGTGCCGGAAAATATCTTACTTAAAACACGTGGCAAAGTAAAGAAGTGACTAAAATTTGAAGTGCCTATTGGTTTAAATTATTAACTTTAGTCACTTTTTACTTACTTGCTAATCGAGGTTCATAGTCATTAAGAACTCGGCGTTAGTGCGAGTTTTCGTGAGTCTGTTTTTGAGCAATTCGACTGCTTCAACCGGGTTCAATTCGCTCAAGACCCTTCGCAGCCGATATACAAGCTCCAATTCTTTTGGGACGAGCAGCAATTCTTCTCTTCTGGTTCCGCTTCGGCTGATATCTATAGCCGGCCAGACTCTTTTATCGACGAGGCGCCTATCGAGATGCAATTCCATATTGCCGGTTGCCTTAAATTCCTCAAAAATCACCTCGTCCATTT